>DATLNO010000231.1:0-6128 GCA_035536715.1 Solirubrobacteraceae bacterium | reverse complement strand
CAGCCGTCGTCGAGGCCCGAGTCGACGTTCTCGAGCGCCGCTTCGAGCTCCTCGATCACGAGGCGCTTGCGCGTCTCGCCGACGGTGTCGCGAGGCAGCTGCGGGAGTTTGAACGTCGTGATCCCGAAGTGGCCGGCGAGCTCGGCCTGCGCCGCGTCATATGCCGCACGCGCACGCGTCCAGTCGCTGCCGTACCCATTGAGCTGGAGCCGGTCGCCGCTGTAGTGCAGCGTCACACGAGCTTCGTCCTCGTCGATGTGCGAGATGACGATGTCCATCGACCGGACGCGGTTACGCCTCAGGTGCTCGTTCGCCTCCTCGAGCGTGTCGACCGTGAACGGGTCGTACTCCTCGTCGAAAACGACCTCGCAGATCGGAGGATCGAACGGTCCTGCCTCGATGGCAGCGCGGGCGGCGTCGAAGATCACGTCGACACCGCTCCAGCCGCACCACCGCTCGCTGAGCTCAAAGCGGGCCACGGCGAGAGGATAGGCGCTCAGGGTCGCATCGAAAACCCCTGCCGTCGGGGTCAGCTCGGGAGTCGGCCGGTGAGCGGCGCTGACAGCGCTTCCGACGCGCTCAGGTCGCCACGCTACGGCTCACCCGTGACCGTCGCGCCGTCGCGCTTCCGGCCAGCCGGTCGAAGTGCTCCAGCGCAAGGCCCGATCCGACGGCGACGCAGGTCAGCGCCGAGTCGACGACGTTCGTCCGGATCTCGGTCTCGCTCTCGATGAGGTCAGACAGGCCGCGCATCAGGGTGCCGCCGCCCGCCAGCAGAATGCCGTGGCGGTCGATGTCGCTCGCAAGTTCGGGCGGCGTTTCCTCAAGGGTCTCGGTGATCGCCAGGAGGATCTCCTGCAGCGGCCCGCGCAGGGCCTCGCGAACCTCCTCGCTGTGCAGGAGAACCTCGGTCGGCAGACCGCTGACGATGTGACGCCCGCGCACCGCGAACGTCATCTCTTCGGCGAGCGGGTGGGCCGATCCGATCGCCAGCTTGATCGCCTCGGCGCTACGCGAGCCGATCGCCAGTTGATGCGCGCCTCGCATGTAGCTACTGAGCGCCTCGTCCATCTCATAGCCGCCCACGCGGATCGAACGCGAGACGACGATCCCGCCGAGCGAGATCACCGCCACCTCGCTGGTGCCGCCACCGATGTCGACGACCATCCGCCCGACGGGCTCCTCGATCGCGATGCCCGCACCGATCGCCGCGGCGATCGGCTCCTCGATCAGCTGCACGCGTCGCGCGCCGGCGGCGAGCGCCGCCTGCTCGACCGCGCGCTGCTCGACCTCCGTCACGCCTGAAGGCGCGCAGACGATCAGGCGCGGGTGCGCCCAGCGCCGATCGAGCACCCGGGCCATGAAGTAGCGCAGCATCTGCTCGGTGACCTCGAAGTCGGCGATCACGCCGTGCCGTAGCGGCCGGACCGCGGAGATCGTTGCCGGCGTGCGCCCGATCATCCGCTCGGCCTCTGAACCGACGGCATGCACCTGTCCCGTGTCGGTGTCGATCGCCACGACGGACGGCTCTGCGACGACGATTCCCCGGCCACCGACGTACACGAGCGTGTTCGCCGTACCCAGATCGATCGCGATGTCGTTGACCCCGAGCGTGGGGCCCAAGCGCCGACGTGTCGTCGCGCCCCGAGAGTGATCTCTGCCAAAGCGCACGCTGACAGCGTGGCAGACGAGCGCCGAGCGGTCGCGCGGTGCACGAGTTCAGCCGTATTCTCCCCGCTCATGGCGTCCGTCATCCCGATCGAGAATCTGCGCCGCAGCGCGACCGCCGCGCTCTTCGAGGGGCGCGACGAGGCCCCGATCTCGATCTTCATCACCGAGTACGAGCAGGGCCGGGGCCCGTCGCTGCATCTGCACCCCTATCCAGAGGTGTTCGTCGTGGAGACCGGCACCGCCGCGTTCACCGCCGGCGAGGAGGAGCTCCTCGTCGAGGCAGGCCACATCGTCGTCGTCCCGGCCGAGACGCCGCACGGCTTCAAGTGCGCGGGCGACGACCGGCTGCGCGTGGTCAGCGTCCACCCGAGTCCCACCGTCCAGCAGACCGACCTCTGACGCGTGGCGCGCGCGATCGGCATCAACCATGTCGCGCTCGAGGTCGGCGACGTCGGCGAGGCGCTGGCCTGGTACGCGCGGTTTCTGGAGTTCGAGCTTCGCGGCCGGCGGCCGACGATGGCGTGGATCGACCTCGGCGACCAGTTCATCGCCTTGAGCTCAGGCCGCCGGCAGGAGCCCGACTCCGGGCGCCACTTCGGCCTCGTCGTCGACGACAAGGAAGCCGTGCGCGCCGTGCTCGCGGAGGAGGGCGTCGACGTCCCCGCGAGCGGCGGCCTGCGCTTCCGCGATCCATGGGGAAACTCGGTGGAGATCGTCGACTACCGCGACGTGCAGTTCACGAAGGCGCCCGCGATCCTCGCGGCGCTGGCGCCCGAAGGGCTGGAGAAGAGTGCCGCCGCGGACGCAGAGCTCGCGGACAAGGGCCTGGCGGACTAGGCCCGCCGTCGGAGCGCGCGCATACGGTTGTTGCGCGGGTTGTGCTCGAGCTCGGCGAGCCCGAGCTCCTCCATGAGCGGCGGCATGTACATCCCGAAGCGCCGGCGCATCCCCTTCCTGAGCCCGTAGAAGCCGCCGACGGGGTTGTCCTCAGAACGTGCCCACGCCTCGACGGTCCCGTCGTTCGCCGGCTTCTGCTCGTCCGCGCTGCCCAGGTCGGTCCAGTCGCCGTGGGCCCTGAGCATCGCGTGCAGGTCCTCGATCGCGCGAGCGTCGTAGTGAACAGCGTCGATGAAGGGTCAGCCGATCGGGCGGGGACTACTCTCATCTCATGGCCAAGGCCAAGAAACGCAAGGTCGCACCGGGTGACGTCGCGTCCAATCGCTACGCGTCCTATCGCTTTGACCTGCTCGAACGACTCGAGTGCGGGATCGCGCTGCAGGGGACGGAGGTCAAGGCGCTGCGCGACGGCGGGGCGCAGCTGAAGGACGGCTACGCGCTCGTCCGCGACGGCGAGCTGTACCTGCACAACGTCCACATCCCGCCCTACGGCCCGGCCGCCCGCGCAAACCACGAGCCTGAGCGCGACCGCCGCCTGCTCGCGCACCGCCGCCAGATCGACAAGCTCGCGGCGCAGGTCAAGGAGAAGGGCCTGACGCTCGTCCCGACGCGCATCTACTTCACCGAGGGCCGCGCGAAGGTCGAGATCGCGCTCGCCAAGGGCAAGGATCAGTTCGACAAGCGCCAGTCGATCAAGGAGCGCGAGTCCAAGCGCGACATGGACCGCGCGCTGCGCGAGGTCCGCCGGTAGCCACAGGCGGCTTGTGTTACGGCTTGCGCACCGACGCGACCATGAACGGCAGGACCGGGTTCGCGGTGGGGCCCATGTCGAACTGCGAGCTGACGACGAGCAGGCGGTTTCCGACCCGCGCGGCGGAGGGTCCTTGCGTCAAGTGGGTTTCGTCGCATTTGGACCGCAAACATGACCGCGAGAACTGCAACTACTAGGCGATCTCGCGCCGTCGCGTGAGAACGGCGCCCGCGAGACCCAGAACGGCGCAGTACCCCGCCAGCACCAACCCGCCGTCGGTCTGGCTGAGCAGGTCGACGCCGGGGGTGTTCTGCAGCGCGAGCAGCGCCTCGCCGGGGAAGAACTGCCCGACGTCGGAGCCGATGAACAGCGCGACCGTGCCCGCCAGCAGGAACAGCACGAGGCCGACGATGATCGTGAGCACCTGGTTGCGCAGCACCGCCCCGAGGGCGACGCCGAACAGGCAACCGAGCATGAGGCCGACGCCAACGCCGATGTAGCCGTCGACGGCGAGATCGGAGTCGATGTCGACGCCGCGCGAGGACAGGATCGACAGGCCCACCCCGGCGTGCACGGCGATGTACAGCAGCGCGCCGATGATCCCGACAGCCAAGCCGACGGCGAGCTTGGCGAGGATCACCCGCTCGCGCTTGGGCGTGATGACGAACGTCGAGTTGGCGGTGCCGTGGCGAAACTCGTTCGTCGACAGCAGCGCGCCGAGCGTGAACATGAAGACGGTGGCCAGATGAGTGCCGATGATGAACGTCGCGACGTTGCCCTTGCGCAGGTCCTCGATGTCGCCGAGCGACGTCGCCAGGCCGGCCGCAAAACCCTCGATGAGGACCATCGACGCAAGCAGCGCCCACGTCGTGCGGACCGAGACGAGCTTCAGCCACTCGGACTTCAGCGCCTTCATCGAACGTTGCCGCCTTCACCGGTCAGCTCGAGGAAGCGATCCTCGAGCGTCGTGACCTCATGTGTGAGCTCGAAGATCGGTATGCCGTGCTCGGCGGCGAGCGTGCCGATCTCCTCCAGCGACGCGCTGTGGACGAGCATCGAGTCCGCCCGCCCGTCGGTCGCCACGATTGCGCCGGCAGCCTCGAGCAGGTCGCGCAGTTCGTCGGCGCGCGGCGAGCGCACGAGCGCGGGGCGGCGGTCCCCCTTGACGAGCTCGGCGAGCGTGCCCTGCATGACGAGTCGGCCGGCGCCGATGACGACAACGCTGTCGACGGTCTGCTCGACCTCTGAGAGCACGTGGCTGGAGATCAGCACCGCGCGGCCCTCGCCGGCGAGGCTGACGAGGATGTCGCGCAGCCAGCGCATGCCCTGCGGGTCGAGACCGTTGGCGGGCTCGTCGAGCATGAGGATCCGGGGATCGCCGAGTAGCGCGGCGGCGAGCGCCAGGCGCTGGCGCATACCCATCGAGTACCCCTTCACGCGGCGGTCACGCGCGGGGGTCAGCTCGACCATGTCGAGCACCTCGTCTACGCGCGAGTTCGGGATTCCCGCCGCGGCGGCGATCGTGCGCAGGTGCCCGCGGCCCGAGCGCCCGGGATGCACGTCGTGTGCGTCGAGCGCGGCGCCGACGGCGCCGACTGGGTTCCTCAGCTCTGCAAACGCCTTGCCCATGACGAGCGCGCGGCCGCTTGTCGGGCGCACGAGGCCGAGCAGCGCGCGCAGGGTCGTCGACTTGCCGGCGCCGTTGGGCCCCAGAAATCCTGTGACGCGGCCGGCCGCGACCGTGAAGGACAGGTCGTCGACCGCGAGCGTCTCCCCGTAGCGCTTGGTCAGGCGCTCGACCGTGATCTCGGCCATGGCGACACCCTAGTAGGACAGCCTGACTGCCAGTGGGCCGACCTAGAGATCCTTCTCGACGAACGTCAGACCCATGCCGACGGCGCAGATGACGATCAGGCCGAGGTAGACGGCGAGGATCGCGATCCGGTGGGCGGGCTTGACCGTGTAGTACGCCTGCGCCGCCTCGCCTCCCGCCTTGCGCGCCTTCCAGCGCTTGTAGGTCTCATAGGCCGCAAGCAGCGTGATGAGGATGATGATCGGGTTGGGGAAGGCGAACGTCAGCACGAGCATCGCGAAGAGCCCGACGAACCACATCCACGGCGACAGCGCCGCCATCGCGCGGCCACCGTCGAGCGGGACGACCGGCAGCAGGTTGAAGAGGTTCAGGAACAGGCCGGTGAAGATCAGCGCGTACCAGAAGTCGTCACCGGTCGCGAAGGCGATCGGCAGCAACGCGAGGCAGCCGAACGTGCCGAGGATCGGCCCCGCCAGGCCGACGCGGGCCTCGGCCGTCGCGTCGTCGCCGAGCGACTTGGCCATGACCGCAGCGCCGAGAAACGGGATGAACATCGGCGCGCTCGCCTCGATGCCCTCGCGGCGCAGCTGGATGACGTGCCCCATCTCGTGGACGAGGAGCAACAGCACGAAGCCGAGCGCGAACTTCCATCCCCACAGCAGGCTGTAGGCGGCGATCGAGACGAGCATCGTCGCCGACGTCGTCAGCACCTTGGCCTTGGGCAGCAGCAGCAAGGCAGCCTTGCCCCACTTCAGCGCGAGCAGGCCGATGACCACCAGCAGCGAGAGGCTGCGCCGCCACCAGGGCCGCTCGGGCGCGGGCGCGGGCGCCGGCGAGCGGTAGGCGTCGAACCCCTCCGCCTGGGCAGGGGCAGCCGGCTCCTCGACGGGAGGCGCGGGACGAAAACCGGGAGGGGCCGGCCAGTGCTGGCTCATCGCCCTCCATTGTGACAACGCTTGGTTAAGCCCTGGCCAAGCGGCGGCGCCAGGTTGTGAC
>DATLNO010000230.1:0-7756 GCA_035536715.1 Solirubrobacteraceae bacterium | reverse complement strand
TGTTCGGCTTCGCGACCGAGGAGGAGCGCGATCTCTTCCTCGCGCTGATCGGCGTGCAGTCCGTCGGCCCGAAGATCGCGCTCGCGGTGCTCGGGGGTGGCACGCCGCGCGAGCTGATCAAGGCGCTCGCGGCCGGCGATGTCGCCCGTCTGCAGGCGGTCCCCGGGATCGGCAAGCGCACGGCCGAGCGGAACATCGTCGAGCTGCGAGAGAAGGTCGGCGGGGCGCCACTCCCGGACGAGATCGTCATCTCGCGCGGCGACGACCCGCGCCGGCTGGCGCGCGACGGGCTCGTCGAGCTCGGATTCAGCGTCGTCGAGGCCGACGAACTGCTGCGCGGCGCACCTGACGACACGCCCGAGGTGCTCATCGCCGGCGCCCTGCGCATGGCGCGCAAGCCGTGAGCTCCGCGCCCCGCATCCAGACGCCCGAGTACGTCGTCGACGACGACGAGCTCGATCGCTCGCTGCGCCCGCGGCGCCTGGACGACTTCGTCGGGCAGCCGTCGCTCAAGGAGCAGCTCGCGATCTCGATCGAGGCAGCACAGGCGCGCGGCGAGCCGCTGGACCACGTCCTGCTCGCGGGACCGCCCGGCCTGGGCAAGACGACGCTCGCCCAGATCGTCGCCAACGAGCTGGACGTCCCGTTCGTGCTGACCGCCGGGCCCGCGCTCGAGCGCAAGGCCGATATCGCCGCGTTCCTGACCGCGCTCGAGCCGCGCAGCGTGTTCTTCGTCGACGAGATCCATCGCCTGCAGCGCGCGCTGGAGGAGACGTTCTATCCCGCGATGGAGGATCGCCAGCTGCCGATCACGGTCGGGGTCGGCGCGGGCGCCCGCATCGTGACGCTCGACCTGCCGCCGTTCACCCTGATCGGCGCCACGACCCGCACCGGCCTCCTGACCGCGCCGCTGCGCGACCGCTTCGGGCTGCAGCACCGCCTCGAGCAGTACGAGCTCGGCGATCTGACGCTGATCGTCACGCGGTCGGCGCAGATCCTCGACGTGTCGCTCGAGCCCGCGGGCGCCGTGGCGATCGCCGAGCGAAGCCGCGGCACGCCGCGTGTCGCCAACCGGCTGCTCAAGCGGGTACGCGACTACGCCGAGGTGCGCTGCGGCGGGGTCGTCAGCGCGGCCGCCGCCGACGCGGCGCTGACGATGCTCGAGATCGATGACCTCGGCCTGGACCGTCTGGACCGTGCGCTGCTGCAGGCGCTGTGCCAGAAGTTCGAGGGCGGGCCGGTCGGGCTGTCGACGCTCGCGGTGACGGTGGGGGAGGAGCAGGACACGATCGAGGACGTCTACGAGCCGTACCTGCTGCAGTGTGGTCTGCTCAAGCGCACGCCGCGCGGGCGGATGGCGACGCGACGCGCCTTTGAGCACATTGGCCTCGAGCCGCCGGCGGGCGCGGCTGAGAGCCTCTTCTGACGAGCTTGGATCCGCCTACGAGGGGAGGTGGTCGCCCTGCGACCGAAGCTGATGGTGCTCACGGGTGCAGCGCTCAGTGCGGCGCTGGCCGTCACGGCCGTCCCGGCGGGAGGTGCGACAACGCCGCGCCACCTCAGCGCGACGGCCGCCGCGAGCGCGGCACCGAAGGCACAAGGCGGGTTCGCGTTCGGCGGCATCACGCCGCAGAGCTGGCCGGTCGTGGTCGCGCTCAACAAGGCGCGCGACGTGGTCGAGCAGGTCGTCATCGGCTTGGACATGACGTGCACCTCGGGCGACACCTTCGGCACGAGCGACGGCTTCCAGGCGCTCAAGCTCTCCAAGAAGGGCCGCTTCAGCACGAGCTTCGGGCCGGAGCGGATCGACGCTGGTGGTGTCCCAGCCGACGTCCAGAGCAAGGTCATCGGACGGATGCTCAAGGGTCGCGCCTCGATGCGCGGGGTCTGGAGCCTGAAGATCACGATCTTCGATGCCGCCGGCACGACGGTCCTGGACACGTGCGAGTCGGGTCTCGTGACCTGGACCGCGGTTCAGTAGGCCCTTTCACGTGGGGTTTATAGGGGCTTGTCTAGGCTTAGCTGCGCAATGGCCCATCTGTTCATCTGCCCCAGCTGCGGTACTCGCAGCTCCGAGTCTGACCGCACTGCCGGCTTCTCCCGTCAGGCGAAGGGATGCTCGAAGTGCGGCTTCGGCTTCCTCTTTGAGCTGCTCGACGACTACTACCCCGCCCCGAACGCCGCCTTCTTCGTCTGCGACCAGGAGGGCCGGGTGATCGGCTGCGGACGCGGCTCGTTCGAGCTCACCGGCCTCAACGACGAGCGCGTCATCGGGCGAAAGGCCAACGAGGTGCTCGGCCTGAAGTTCGAGGACGGCTCAGATCACGTCGGCACCGTCCTCGAATGGGGCGTGCGCGCGCTGGGCAAGCCCGTCGAGGTGAACGCCGAGGGCGATCTCCCCGCCACCGCGACTGCGGACCTCTTCCCCGCGTACGACGACGACGGCGGATTGCTGCTCGTCCTGACGCCCGCCAAGTAACCTGCCGACTAGGCCATCGTGAGCGACCGCCAGCGCAACCTCTTCGTCCTGCTGCTCGTCGCCGGGATGCTGATCGCCTCGGTGATCGTCATCTCGTCGAAGGAGACAAAGCTCGGCCTTGACCTTCAGGGCGGCGTGGAGCTCGTCTACGAGGTCAAGCCGCGCGCAGGCCAGCCGCCGCCCACGCCGGACGCGATCCAGCGCGCGATCGACGTCATGCGCGAACGCGTCGACCAGCTCGGCGTCGCCGAACCGGAGATCCAGCAGGCCGGCGCGAACCAGATCAACGTCGCCCTTCCTGATGTCTCCAATCTCGGGGAGGCGATCAAGCAGGTCGGCACCGTCGCCCAGCTCGCGTTCTACGACTGGGAAGTCAACGTCATCGGGCCCGACGGCAAGCCCGATCCGACCAATCCCGCGGTCACCGGCGGCCCCGGCGGCGGCGACGCAAGCAGCGCCGCAGCGCTCTCGCTCTACGACGCGCTGCAGCGCGCCAAGCAGCGCCCCGCGAAGGCGGAGCCCGACAACTCCCGCGACGGCAGCCTGTACTTCGCTGTCGACCCGAAGACGAAGAAGGTCTACGGCCTCGGCGAGGAATCACGCACAGAGGCACTGGCGAACGTTCCCAGGCCCCTGCGCGAGAAGGCCGAGGTCATCGAGGTCAAGGCCGACACGCTCGTCGTGCGCGCCGACAGCGCCGACGGCGCCGCAAAGGCCGAGCGCTGGTTCGTGCTCAAGGACGACGTGGCGCTCGAGGGCAAGGAGCTCAAGGATCCCGAGCAGGCGTTCGACAGCGGGCCGGGCGGCTCGAACAGCCCGATCGTCACCTTCAAGTTCTCCGACAAGGGCCGCAAGATCTGGCAGGACGTCACCAAGCGGATCGCCGAGCGCGGCTCGGAGAGCCTCGGCGTCCTACCGGGAACCACGTCCACCCAAGAGGTCGCCCAGCACTTCGCGATCGTGCTCGACAACGAGCTCGTCTCGACGCCGTACATCGACTTCCAGCAGAACCCGGAGGGCATCGACGGGCGCAACGGCTCGCAGATCGAGGGCGGCTTCACGATCAAGACCGCCCAGGAGCTCGCGAACGTGCTCAAGACCGGCGCCCTGCCGGTGCAGCTTGACCTCATCTCGAGCTCGCAGGTCTCCGCGACGCTCGGCAGGCAGGCGCTCAACCAGGGTCTGATCGCGGGCATCGCCGGCTTCGTCATCGTCGGGCTGTTCCTGCTCGTCTTCTACCGCGTCCTGGGCGTCATCGCAGTCGCCGCGCTCGGCATCTACGGCGTGTACTTCTTCGCGCTCATCAAGCTCATCCCGGTCGTGCTGACGCTGCCGGGTATCGCCGGGCTGATCCTGACCCTGGGGGTGGCCGCCGACGCGAACATCGTGATCTTCGAGCGCGTCAAGGAGGAGATCCGCGCCGGCAGATCGGTCATGGCCGGCATCGCCGCGGGCTACAAGAAAGGCCTGACGGCGATCATCGACGCGAACGTCGTGACGATCATGGTCGCGTTCATCCTCTTCGTGCTCGCCACGGCCGGGGTCAAGGGATTCGCGCTCACGCTCGGCCTGGGCGTCATCGTCTCCCTCTTCACGGCCGTCCTCGCGACGCAGGCGATCCTCGGCACGATGGCCAAGTCCAGGCTCATCAACAGCCCGTCCGCACTCGGGGCCGGCAAGCCCAAGGGCGACAAGCTGCGCCTGGACTACATGGGCTACTCGAAGTGGTTCTTCAGCGCCTCCGGCGTGATCCTGCTCGTCTGCGCGCTGGCGCTCGGGTCCAAGGGCATCAACTTCGGCATCGACTTCGAGTCGGGCACCCGGATCAGCGCCGCGCTGAAGCAGAACGTCGACGAGAACGCCATCCGCGACGTGCTCGCCAGCGAGGGCCTCGGCACCGCTGAGATCCAGCGCGTGACGGGCGACCAGGTGCCCAAGGGCGCCGGCAGCATGTTCCAGATCTCGACCGACAACCTCAAGCCGGCAGAGGTCAGCCAGGTGACGGACGCGCTGGAGGACAAGTACGACCTCGCCGACGACCCGAGTTCGACGTCGATCGGGCCGACGTTCGGTGAGACCGTGGCGAACTCCGCGATCATCGCGATCCTCGTGTCGCTGGTCGTGATCTCGGCGTACATCGCGCTGCGATTC
Organism: Solirubrobacteraceae bacterium; assembly: GCA_035536715.1. Lineage (GTDB taxonomy): Bacteria > Actinomycetota > Thermoleophilia > Solirubrobacterales > Solirubrobacteraceae > CADCVQ01. The sequence goes on along the minus strand of DATLNO010000230.1, from coordinate 3,126 downwards.
GAGCCGAAGTACGCGGTCCCGGTGCTCATCGCCCTGATGCACGACATCCTCATCACAGCGGGCGTCTACGCGCTCTTCGGCCAGGAGGTGTCAACGGCGACGGTCGCGGCGTTGCTGACCATCTTGGGCTTCTCGCTGTACGACACCATCATCGTCTTCGACCGGATCCGCGAGAACGTGCCGCGCATGCCGCGGGCGGCGTTCTCGCAGATCGTCAACCGCTCGATGTCCGAGGTCATCATCCGGTCGCTCGCGACGAGCTTCTGCTCGGGCCTGCCGGTGCTCGCGCTGATGCTGTTCGGCGGCGAGACGCTGCAGGCGTTCGCGTTCGCGCTGCTCGTCGGCACGATCTCCGGCACCTACTCGTCGGTGTTCATCGCCGGTCCGGTGCTGACGGCGTGGAAGGAGCGCGAGCCCGTATACCGTCGCCGCCGCGCGAGCATCGCTCTGGAGAACAACGGTCTCGTGCCCGCGTACGCGACGGGGACGGCGAGCGAGCAGGTCGAGCTGGACAAGGCGCGCCGCCTGAAGCGCGGCGGGCGCCTGACATCGCCTGACGATCCCGAGAACGTCTCTCGCGAGGAGTTCGACTCGATGGTGGCCGACCTGCACGTCGATCCCGCGCCACGCCGCACCGCGGTGGCCGACAAGCCCAAGGCGAAGGCCGGCGCGGCCGCTCCGCGGCCTGCGGCCAAGCCCGTTGCGCCACCCGACGACTCCGCCGACGCGTCGCCCGAGGACACGGTCATGCCGCCGCGGACGGACGGCGGCTCGGCGCCGAAGCCCAAGCGCTCATCTGCTGCGGCGAAGCGTCGTGGCAAGCACGGGAGGCCTCGCTAATGGGCGCGCTCGCCTGGACCATGATGGGCCTTGCCCTCTGGCATTTCACGATCTTCTTTCCCGACCGCTGCTGGGGCGGGATCATCGGCGCGTTCCTGGGCTGCATCCTCGGCGCGATCTTGTTCGGCTTGGTGATCCATGGCTTCGACGTGCCGGGGCAGGACGCGACGGACCTCGTCACGACGCTCGAGGCGGTCCCCGGCGCGCTGCTGGGCTATGGGTTCTTCTACTGGCTCGGAATGCGCCGAGAGGCCGCTGACGCCGAGGACGAGCTGCTCGCGACGTAGAGGCTGTCCGCTCGCGTTCGCGCCACCCGTGTGCGCTCTCGCCCACGCCGACCCAAAGGCAGGGATCACGCCTCCGCGCTCGTATTTCACCCCATGCCACCCGACGGCGCCGGATCGCAGCGCATCGTCGTCCTCCGCGGCACCGGACGATTCGATCCGTCCGCGCCACATGAGCGTGAGGCACACCCGCTGCGGGAAGCCTCTGCGAAGAGAACGCGTGTGATGCAGCAGTCCGGCTGGACCATTCGACGTCTGACGATCGCCGGCGGCCTCGGCGCGGGGGCGACGCTGCTCGGCGGCATCATGTTCATCGCCAAGTTCGGGGTGCTCGGCGGCGAGGACAGCCCGGTCCTGGCGATGGGCTTCGGCCTCTTCGTCATCGGGATGGTGGTGTTCTGCGCCGCCCTGATCGCCCTGCTCGGCACCGGCGTCAGCATCGTCGCCGAGCGCAAGGGCTGGAGCATCGCGGCCGGCGCCGTGTTTGCGCCGCTGGCGCTGCTCTGGCTGTTGTACCTCGTCGGCGTCGTCGGCTACGCCGTCCCGGGCGTCGTCTCGCTCGTGCTGATCGGCGGGCTCCTCGTCGCACTGAAGTAGTAACGGCGCATCCGCGCGGGTTCACTGGGCGTCTCGCCGCATCGTTGTGGGACAGCGGTCTCGTCCTCGCGTCTCGCTGCCCTGACGGCGCACGACGGCGGCTCCGTCTGGCGGCGGACGTACGGTCCACTCCGTGCCGACCGAGCCCGCCCAGCTGCAGATCGCCCCGTGCGATATGGACGCGGCCTTCGCCCTGGAGCGCGAGCTCGGCGTCAGCAACCCGCTCGCGCAGGTGCTTGTGCGCCGCGGTTTCGGCGACCCCGACGCCGCGCGCGCCTGGCTCGCGGCCGCCGAGCGCCACGAGCCGTCCGCCTTCCAGGGCATCGACACCGCCACGAGGCTCGTGCTCGATCATGTCGAATCCAAAGGCCGCATCACGATCCACGGCGACTACGACGTCGACGGCGTGTCCTCGACGGCGATCCTCGTCAGCGTGTTGCGCACGCTGGGCGCCGACGTGGACTGGTTTCTTCCCAGCCGTGCCGAGGACGGCTACGGCCTGTCCGCCGCGACCGTGCAACGCCTCGCCGAGCGCGGAACCCGCCTGCTGATCACCGCCGACTGCGCGATCACCGCCGTCGACGAGGTCGCCGCCGCGCGTGCGGCAGGGATGGATGTGCTCGTCACCGACCACCACAGTCCGCGCGCCGACGGGCGCCTGCCCGACGCCCCGATCGTCCACCCGGCGGTCTGCGGCTACCCGTGCGAAGACCTCTGCGCGGCGGGCGTCGCATACAAGCTCGCCGGCGCGCTCCTGCAGGCAGCAGGGCGGGACCCGGCCCAGGCCGACGTCGACCTCGACCTCGTCGCGCTCGCGACGATCGCCGACTGCGTCCCGCTGCGTGGCGAGAACCGCCGCCTCGTGCGGGCGGGCCTGCGCGCCCTCGCGACGACGAAGCGGCCCGGCCTGAGGGCGCTCATGCGCGTGTCGCGCGCCGACCCGTCGCGGATCGACGCGCGCGCCGTCGGCTTTCGGCTCGCGCCGCGGATCAACGCCGCCGGCCGCCTGGAGCGCGCCGACGCCGGTCTCGAGCTGCTGCTCACCGCCGACGAGATCCGCGCTGCGCAGATCGCCGACGAACTCGACCGCCTGAACGCCGAGCGCCGCCACACCGAGACGCGGATCCTCTTCGAGGCCGAGGCGCTCGTCGCCCAGGCCGGTGAGCGCGCGGCCTACGTCCTGGCGGCCGAGGGCTGGCATAAAGGCGTCATCGGGATCGTCGCCGCGCGGATCGCCGAGCGTCACCACCGCCCGACGGTGCTCGTCGCGCTGGATCCGGGCAGCGGCAGGGGTACGGGCTCGGGCCGGTCGATCCCAGGCTATGACCTGCTCGCCGGCTTCGACGCCGCCGCCGCGCACCTCGCTCGGCACGGCGGGCATCGCGCGGCCGCCGGCTGCGAGGTC
>DATLNO010000229.1:0-4678 GCA_035536715.1 Solirubrobacteraceae bacterium | reverse complement strand
AGGGCGCGCTTGCGGCCTTCGTGCCGTCCGCGCTGGGCGGGGGTGGGGTCTCGTTCGATGCGCTGGCGACGGCATGTTTCGAGCTCGGCCGCCGCTGTGGCGCCAGCGCGATGGTGTTCGCCATGCATCAGATCCAGGTCGTGTGCATCGTTCGCCACCTCGACGACGCGGGCTGGTTCGAGGACTACCTGCGTGACCTCGTGCGTGAGCAGCGGCTGATCGCCTCCGCGACGTCCGAGGTCGGAACGGGCGGCGACATGCGCAGGTCGGTAGCGGCGATCCAGACCGGCGACGACGGTCAGATGTTCTTCGAGAAGCAGGGCCCTACGGTGTCCTATGGCGCGTACGCCGATGATCTGTTCACAACCCTGCGGCGGGCGCCGGGCGCCGAGCCGAGCGACCAGGTCGTCGTGCTGACGCGCAGCGATCAGATGTCGCTCGAGCAGACGGGGACGTGGGACCCGCTGGGCATGCGCGGAACCTGCTCGCCCGGCTTCGTCGTGCGCGCCCGGTTCCCGGCCGAGCAGATCCTGCCCACCCCGTTCTCGGACGTTGCCGCCGAGTCGATGGTGCCCGTCTCACACATCCTTTGGTCGCATCTGTGGCTGGGCATCGCCACCGACGCCTTCGACCGGGCGCGAGCGTTCGTCCGCGCCGCGGCACGCAAGCAGCCAGGCTCAGCTCCGCCCAGCGCGCTGCGCCTGTCGCACCTCATGAGCGAGCTCTCGCTGCTGCGCGCGGAGGTCTATTGCGGCCTGCGCGAGTTCAACGAGGCATCGGAGGATCCTCAGCGCGAGCGCCTGTCGACGATCGCGGCGGCACTGCGGTTCAACAACCTCAAGATCGCCGCCTCCGAGCAGGCTCCGCGCATCTGCCAGAGCGCGATGAGCGTGTGCGGGATCGTCGGCTTCAAGAACGACACGCCGTTCAGCGTAGGGCGCCACCTGCGCGATTCGATGTCGGCGTGCCTGATGGTTGCCAACGAACGGATCCACCAGACGAATGCGAGTCTGCTGCTCATCGCCAAGGAGGTCTAGCCAGTGGCCGAGTTTCGCCCGGCCGTCGGCGATGAGGAACACTTTCTCGAGGAGCTCGTCGACCACGGCCTGCTGCTGCGTACGGGAGCGCCCGGGTTGTACGGGCGGGGGACGCTGTTCGAGGACGTGCGCGAGCGGTTCGACGCGCTCGTCACGAGGATCGCCGCGGCCGACGGATCGGAGTCGCTGCGCTTCCCGCCACTGCTGCCCCGTCGGCATCTCGAATCGACGGGCTACCTCGGGTCGTTCCCGCACCTGGCGGGCACGATATTCGCGTTCGAGGGCTCGGAGGATGAAGCGGTCGAGCAAGCGGAGCGAGCTGGCCGTCACGACGACTGGAGCGAGTACCAGACGATGACCGACCTCGTGCTCGTTCCGGCCGCCTGCTACCCGGTCTATCCCGCGATCGCCGCACGCGGTCCCCTGCCCGCTGGCGGGACGACGATCGACGCCGGCGGCGCCTACGTCTTCCGTCGCGAGCCGTCGGGCGACCCGGCCCGCCTGCAGATGTTCCACCAGCGCGAGATGGTTCGCATCGGCGAGCCCGAGTCCGTTGCGGCCTGGCGCGACATGTGGCGCGATCGGGCGGTCGCGGTGCTGCGCCGCGTGGGGCTCGACGCCGAGATCGACGTGGCCAGCGACCCGTTCTTCGGCCGCCCTGGCCGCATGCTTGCGGCCAGCCAACGCGCGCAGGAGCTCAAGTTCGAGGTCAGCATCCAGATCGCCTCTCCCGAGCGGACGGCCGTTGCCTCCTTCAACTACCACCAGGATCACTTCGTGCAGAGCTTCGGGCTCGAGCTCGCCGACGGCGGCGTTGCTCACACCGCATGCCTGGGCTTCGGACTCGAGCGCATCACGCTCGGGCTGCTGCGCGCGCATGGGCTCGATCCGCAGCGGTGGCCCACTGCGGTCAGAGACGAGCTGTGGGATCGATGAGCACGACGACGAGCGGTCTCGTGACCCTCTTCGGGCACGATCCGGCGACGTACGGTGCCCACGTCGTGCATACCGGGGCCCGAACCTACGCGGAGACGAACTGCTACATGGACGTCCTCATCGAGCTGCTGCACGCCCGCGGCGACGAGCCTCTGGCCGCGATGGGCTGCACGGTCAGAATGGACTTCGAGGGCGATCAGTGGATGTTCTTCAAGCCGCCCCCCGAGGATCTGGAGCAGCTCTTCGGCATCGACATCCACGAGATGCAGCCCTACCGGCCGCTGCCGGTCCAGCTCGCCGAGCTGCTCGCCGCGGGACGAACGCTGATCGTCGAGCTCGACGCGTGGTATCTGCCCGATACGGCGGCGACGAGCTATCGCAGCGAGCACGTCAAGACATCGGTGGCCGGGGAGGCGATCGACGTCGCGGGCGAGCGCCTGCGCTACTACCACAACACCTCGCTGCACGAGCTCGAGGGCGAGGACTACCGCGGGGCGTTCCGTCTCGGCGGCTCGTTCTCCGATGACGTGCTGCCACCGTACACGGAGATCGTGCGCTTCGACGCCGGCCCCCGGCTGGCGGGCGAGGAGCTGCGCGCAGCCGCTCGCGGATTGCTGCGCCGGCACCTCGACCGGCGACCGAGCACAAACCCGTTTCATCGCTTCGGCGCGCGCCTCGCCGACGACATGCCCGCGCTGCTCGCGGGTGACGGGACCGCATATCACGCCTACGCGTTCGCCACGGTCCGCATGGCCGGGGCGGGTTTCGAGCTGTGCGCGTCGCATGTGGACTGGCTGCTGGGCGCGCGCGGGGCGCCCGCCTGCGCTGCGTTCGGACGCATCGTCGACGGCTCCAAGCTGCTCGGCTTCAAGCTGGCACGCCGCCGGCAGTTCGACCCGCAACCAGCGCTCGACGCGCTCGCCGAGGCCTGGGTCGAGGCGTTGGTCGAGCTTGACAGCGCGCTCGGTTGACGTCGTGCTCGCGTCGGACTCGCTGCCGCGCACCGGCCGGCATGGTGTCCGGATCCTGAGCGAGGGTTGGGAAGCCGCCGCGACCGAACCCGACGCGTGCCCCGATCCCACGGGCATCGAACAGCTGAGGTGGCTGGCGGCGCGCGTCCCGGGCACCGCGGCGGGCGCGTTGCGAGACGCCGGTATCGACGGCGTCGGCGACCTCGACGCGCAGGACTGGTGGTTTCGTACGAGCTTCGAGGAGCCCGCCGCGGAGGAGGGCGAGCAGGTCTTCCTGCGCTTGGACGGGATCGCCACCGTCGCCGAGGTCTACCTCAACGGCGAGCTGGTGCATGCCGGCGACTCGATGTTCGCCGCGCACGCGATCGACGTCGGCGAGCGGCTGGCAGCGTCCAACGAGCTGGCGGTTCGCTGTCGGGCGTTGTCGCCGCTGCTACGCGGGCGGCGCAAGCCGCGCGCACGCTGGCGCACGAAGCTCGTCTCCGACGGCGAGCTGCGCTGGTTTCGGACAATGCTGCTCGGGCGGGCACCCGGTTTTGCGCCCGGGCCCGCCGCCGTCGGCCCCTGGCGGCCGGTGTGGCTGGAGCGCCGCCGGCGCGTGGTCGTGTCCGAGCTCAGGCTCCGCGCTCGCGTTGCGGCCGACGACGGCCTGCTGGCGCTGCGGGCCAGCTTTGGTGCGCCGGGCGGCGCGCTCGTGATGGCGGTCGCCGTGGAGCTCGACGGGCCGTCGGGCCACCATGCGGTGCCGCTGGCGCTCGCGCGTGCGGGCGACGAGCTCATCGCCAGCGGCGAGTTGCGGATCCCGTCCGTCGCACGCTGGTGGCCGCACACGCACGGCGAGCCGGCGCTGCACGATGTACGGCTGCTCGTGACCCACGCATCGGGAACCGCCGCCATCGAATCTGGCCGCGTCGGCTTTCGCTCGCTCGCGCCGGGCGCGCGGGCCGATCACGACATCGCTGCCGACGGGCTACATCTGCATGTCAACGGCATCGGGATCTTCGCGCGCGGCGCCGTCTGGACCCCCATCGATCCAGTCGGGCTCGCGCCCGATCCACACGAGCTGCGCACAGCGCTCCAAGCCGTCCGCGACGCGGGAATGAACATGCTGCGCATCCCCGGCACGGGCACCTACGAGCAACCTGCCTTCCACGATCTGTGCGACGAGCTCGGCATCCTCGTCTGGCAGGACTTCATGTTCGCGAACCTCGACTATCCGTTCTCCGACGCGGACTTCCGCGGGACGGTCGAGCGGGAGGCGAGCGAGCTGCTCGACGCCCTCGCCGGTCGCCCGAGCCTGTCGGTGCTGTGCGGCAACAGCGAAATCGAGCAGCAGGTCGCGATGCTCGGGCTCGCGCCCGAACTCGGACGCGGCGAGTTCTTCTGTGAGACGCTACCGGCGCTGATCGGTGCTGCGCAGACGGACGCGGTTTACATCCCGTCCGCGCCCAGCGGGGGCGACCTGCCGTTCCGGCCAGACCGCGGCGTTGCGAACTACTACGGCGTCGGCGGGTACCGGCGCCCGCTCAGCGACGCACGCGCCGCCGGCGTGCGCTTCGCCGCCGAGTGCCTCGCGTTCGCCAACGTCCCCGATGCCGAGGCAATCGACGCGCTGCTTGCGCAGGCGCCGGCGAACGTCGTCGTGCACCATCCGAGCTGGAAGGCGGGTGTCCCGCGCGACTCCGGCAGCGGCTGGGACTTCGACGACATCCGCGACCACTACCTGGCGCGGCT
>DATLNO010000228.1:0-5124 GCA_035536715.1 Solirubrobacteraceae bacterium | reverse complement strand
AGAACCTCTGGTCCCGCGTCACGCGGCGTGACCGAAGGATCGATCGGTGCCTGCACCACGGCCGGCACCGCGCGGTCAGCCGGCGCCAGTCGCAACCGGACCTGCGCCGCCAGGCGGCGTGCCGCCTCCCGCTTACCCGCTAGCGGCGGTCGCACTTCCGACCTCGCCCACGACCGCGGTCGTCCAGTCGATCACGGCGGTCGGCTTGACGACGTGACGCTGCATGCCGAGCTGATCGGGCGGCAGGCCGAGCGCGAGCCCGACGAGCTGGGGAAGGTGAAGCACCGGCATACCGAGGTCGCGGCCGACCGCGCGCGCCGCCAGCGGCTGCTGCAGATCGAGGTTCAGGTGGCACAGCGGGCACGGTGTCACGAGACAGTCGGCGCCCGCATCGACGGCGTCACCGAGGTGCCGCCCCGCCTGCTTCAACGAGGCGCCCTTGTTCATCGTGATGATCGGGAAGCCGCAGCACTTGTGCGACCCGGCGTAGTCGGTGACCGTGCCGCCGAGCGCCTCGATGACCTGCCCGAGGTACGTCTCGCGCGGATGGTCGTCGTCGATCCCCAGCCGGACGGTCGGCCGCACGATGTAGCAGCCGTAGAACGGGCCCACGCGCAGGTCGGTCAGCGGCCGGCGGACACGCGAGCGCAGCTCGTCGAGCCCCAGCTCCTCGACGAGCAGCCAGAGGAAGTTCTTGTTCGAGAGGCCCTTCTCGTACGTCAGGCCCTCTTCGGCGAGCGTGGCGTTGATCCGCTCGCGGTATTCGGCGCTCGCATCCAGCCGCTCCTGGCACTCGGACTGCGCGCCCTGGCAGGTCGAGCAGATGTTCATCATCAGCGCCGTGCCCTCGGCCTGCTGGGCGAGCGCGAACGTCCGCGCGTTCAGCGTGTCGGCAAGCTCGGGGTTGTGCTCGGCGATGACGCCCGCGCCGCAGCACGAGGCGCGGTCCAGCTCAACCAGCTCGATGTCCAGCAGCGGTGCGATCCGCGCCATCGAGCCGTGCAGCTCGGGGGTGAAGCCGCGCGAGACGCAGCCGGGCCAGTAGGCGACCTTCATCGCGAGCTCCCACGCCGAGGGACGTTGCATGCCGCGGGCGAGCAATGACGCGCTGTCATCGATCCTCGTCCTTGCCTGAGATGTAGAGGTTGAACTCGTCGCGTTCCTCGCGCCCCTCGACCTCCTTGTAGATCCGCTGGACCTGCTTGCGGTCCGCGGGCGCGAGCGTGTGCGGCTTGAACACGGCCGCCGGCGTGACCTTGCGGCGCAGCAGCGCCTTGGCGATCGCGGGCAGCGAGCTGGCCAGCTCGGCCGCGGCGCTCGGCTTGAACTTCGCCAGCGGCGTGTCGCCGCCGTACGAGCGCGGCAGCAGTTCGGCCTCGTTCAGCAGCCCGTACTTCTTGACGAGCGAGACGAAGGCGGCCTCGTGGCGCTCGCCGTTGTTGCGGTCCTCGATGTGGAAGTCGTTGCCCGCGAGGCGGCGCAGGCGCATGATCTGGCTCATCGGCGCGACGCCCTTGGGGCAGGCGTCGATGCATTGAAAGCAGTGCGTGCAGTCATAGATGCCATGGCGGTCCTCGGCGAGGTCCTTCAGGCGCTCGAAATGCTGGTCGTCGCGCGGGTCGCCGACAAAGCGGTAGGCCTTCGCCAGCGCGGCGGGCCCGATGAACTCCGGGTCGACCTCCATCGACAGGCAGTCCGAGACGCAGGCGCCGCACTGGATGCAGGCCATCGACTGCGTGACGTCGACCATCGACTCGCGCGGCACGATGTTCTCGCGCTCGGGCACCGGCTGCTTGGCGATGAGCCACGGGGTGACGCGCCGGATCTTCTTCCAGTGCACCGCCTCCATGTCGACGATGAGGTCCTTGATCACGGGCATGTTGCCCATCGGCTCGACCTCGATGACGCCGTCCTTGGAGTGCTTCTTGGCGCGCCCGAGGTGTGTGTGGCATGCGAGGTCGGGATGGCCGTTGATGCGCACGCCGCAGGACCCGCAGATCGCCGCGCGGCAGGAGCAGCGGATCCCGATCGAGCCGTCGAAGCGGTTCTTGGCCTGCAGGATGCCCTCGAGGACCGAGCGGTGCGGCTCGAGCTCGATCGTGTGCTCCTCCCAATAAGGTGCGTCGCCAGATTCGGGGTCGAAACGGCGCAGTCTCAGGGTGAACTCGGCCATCAGTGGCTCGTCCTGTGGGCCATTAGTACTTCCTCACTTCCGGCTGCCACTTCGTGATCGTCACCTCAGAGTAGGAGAGGCCGGGCTCGCCGTCGCCGTTACGCGTCACGTTGATGTGCTTCAGCCACTCGTCGTCGTGGCGCTCGGGGTAGTCCAGGCGGAACTGCGCCCCACGCGACTCCCTGCGATCCAGCGCCGAGACGATCGTCATGTCGGCGCAGTCGAGCATGTAGCCGAGCTCCAGCGCACCCAGCACGTCCTGGTTGAAGACGGTCCCCTGGTCATCGACGTAGGCCTTCGCGGCCTCCTCCTTGAGGCGGTGGACGACCTGGTGGGCCTCGGTCAGCCCCTCCTCGGTGCGGTAGACGGCGACGGACTCGTTCATCGTCGTTCCGAGCTCGTCCTTGATCTCGGAGATCCGGCGGCCCTCTCGCGGGCGGGCGAGGATCTCGCTGATCATCTCGACGTCCTGGCGCATCCGCGACGCGGGTGCGCGCGGCATCGCAAGCTCGCGGCCGCGCTGCGCTGCGTGCTCGCCGGAGCGGCGGCCGAAGATCAGCGTGTCCAGCAGCGAGTTGGCCCCGAGGCGATTGCCGCCGTGGACCGAGACGCAGGCGACCTCACCGGCGGCATACAGGCCCGTGATCGGCGTCTGGCCGTCGACGTCGGTCCTCACGCCGCCCATGATGTAGTGCTGGCCCGGACGGATCATGATCGGCTCGCGGGTGATGTCCGTACCGGCGAAATCGCGCCCGATGTTGACGATCTCGCGCAGCGCCTCGAACACGCGCTTCTTCGGCACGACCGTGATGTCGAGGTAGATGCCCTGACCGTCGGGGCCGACGCCGCGGCCCTCGTTGATCTCGGTCTGCTCGGCGCGCGACACGACGTCGCGTGAGGCGAGCTCCATCTTGTTGGGCGCGTATTTCTCCATGAAGCGATCGCCCTCGGAGTTGAGCAGGTGCGCGCCCTCCCCGCGGGCGCCCTCCGTGATGAGAAAGCCGTTCTCGGCGAGCGTCGTCGGGTGGTACTGGACCATCTCCATGTCCATGATCGGGCAGCCGATGCGGTAGGCCTGCGCGATCCCGTCGCCGGTGCAGATGAGCGCGTTCGTCGTCGGCTTGTAGCACTGGCCGTTGCCGCCGTTGGCGAGGATGACCGACTTCGCGTTGAAGATCTCCATCGCGCCCGAGCGGATGTCGCGCGCGATCGCCCCGGTGCAGACCCCCTCGTCGTCGAGGATCAGCGACGTGCAGAACCACTCCTCGAAGCGCTCGACCGTGAGGTGGTGGCGCATGAGCTGTTCGTAGAGGACGTGCAGGATCGCCTGGCCGGTGATGTCGGCGACGTAGGCGGTGCGCTTCTTGGAGGCACCGCCGAAGGCACGCAGATCGAGCTCGCCCTTGTCGTTGCGGTGAAAGGTGACGCCGATGTGCTCGAGGTGCATCGCCTCGCCGGGCGCCTCGCTGCACATGATCTCGATCGCGTCTTGGTCGCCGAGGAAGTCCGATCCCTTGACGGTGTCGTAGGCGTGCTCGGTCCAGTCGTCGTCGATCGCGATCGCGGCGTTGATCCCGCCGGCGGCTGCGACCGAATGCGACCGGACCGGATGGACCTTGCTCATGATCGCGACACTCGCACCTGCCTGGGCGGCGGCGAGGGCGGCACGCTGGCCGGCGAGGCCGGCACCGATGATGAGGACGTCGTGTGAGGGCAAGGGTGGCGAGTATATGTACGGGTCGGCGCCGACTCGGGGTTCCCGAACCGAGCGGCGTTATGCCAATCGCTGTGGCAGCGCGGCGGTGAGCGCCCGCCGCACCTGATCGATCGTCACCACGCCGCGCAGGACGCCGTCGGCGTCGACGGCCATGAGCGCCCCGCGTGAGCGCAGCTGCTCGTCGCCGAGCAGCGTCTCGAGGGGGCGGGCGGAGTCCACGCGCCAGTCGTCGGCGTCTGCGAGCTCGACGAGCTCGAGGACCTCGAGCGCCGGTCGCCCGGCCGCGATCTCGTCGCCGACGCGCGACTCGCGCACGACCCCCACGAAGCGCCCGTGCTCGTCGACGACGGGAAACCAGTCCCAGCGGTAGCGCAGGAAGTACTCGTCCTGGGCCTGCGCGAGCGGCGTGGCGGCGGGCATCGAGACGGGCTGGGCATCCATGATGTCGGCGACCGTGATCCCGTCGAGGCGCTCGGTGAAGGCCGTAGAGGTGACCGCGGCGCGCGCGGACTGCGCGATGAACCAGCCGATCACCGCGAGCCAGAGGCCGTCGATCAGATCGCCGCGGGCGGCGAGGAAGACCCCGATCCCGATCATGATGTAGGCGAAGCCCTCGCCGATCCGGCCGGCGACGCGGGTCGCCGTGTTGCGGTTGCCGGTGATCTTCCAGACGAGCGAGCGCGCGATCCGGCCACCGTCGAGCGGGAACGCGGGGAGCAGGTTGAATACGAACAGCATCGCGTTGATCGCGCCGAGGGACACCAGCAGCGCAAGCGTCGGGGACGCCTCGGCGTCCCCGGACAGGCGCAGGACGTCAAGCGCGTCGTTGCTCTGGATGAGCACGAGCAGGCCGCCGCAGAGCGCGACGATCACGAGCGTCACGGCCGGACCGGCGGCCGCGACCCGAAACTCGGCGCCCGGCGACTGCGTGTCGCTCGACATCTTCGCCACCCCGCCGAACAGCCACAGGTCGATGCCGATGATCGCGATGCCCTCGCGGCGGGCGACGAGCGCGTGGCCGAGCTCGTGCAATACCAGCGAGACGAAGAACAGGAACACCGCCGCGACCGCGACGAGGTAGGCCTCGGTCACCGAGCCGTTGAGTCTGTCGCGGAAGTGATCTGCGCCGAGGTAGATGAAGACGAAGAGGACGATGAACCAGCTCGGGCTGGCACCGATGCGGATGCCGAACACGCGCAGAAGCTGGATCGTCGGGCCGGAGCCGATCATCGCC
>DATLNO010000227.1:0-8927 GCA_035536715.1 Solirubrobacteraceae bacterium | reverse complement strand
ACAGAAGCGCGCGGCGGGGTAGTGCCCGCGGAGACATCATCGCCAGGGGCTGGCGACGAGCGGACCCGCGCATCACCAAGAAAGGCTTGTCGTGACTGACGCTGGTTCATATCGCGAGTCGGCCAGGGCCCACGAGGTCGTCACCTTCGGCGCGCTCACGGTCACGTCCGAACGCGAAGGAGCAGTTCACACCATCTGCCTGTCCGGCGAGCTTGATCTCGCCACCGCCGACGTCGTGAATGACGAGCTGATGCGTGCCGAAGGCGACGACGCCAGTTCGATCGTCCTTGACCTTTCCGGGCTGACCTTCATCGACTCCACGGGCCTGCGCCTGCTCGTCACCGCCGCGGCACGATCGCGCGCCGACTCTGACCGCCTGGCGCTGTTACGAGGAGGCCCCGCGGTCCAGCGCGCCTTTGCGCTCACAGGGCTCGAGGCTCATCTGCCCTTCGCAGACTGAGCTGAGCCCGATCAGGAGACCACCGCCGGCGGCGTGGTCGCGTCGTCGTGGCGCGCGGGCGATGCTCAGCGCTCCAGTCCGCAGGTGTCGATCGCGACGCGGCGGGTGAAGCGCGACACGCGCGGGAAGATCGGCGGGCGCTGCGCAGTGTCGGAGAAGCGCAGATCCCCCATCTCGGTTGTCACCACGAACGAGAAGATCTGCGCCCGCGGCAGCGCCGGCACCTGCACGATCCCCTCCTGCACCTCGATCAGGTCGTCGCGGATGTCGCGCGCCTCGAGGATCTGCTCGCTGGACAGCCGCTTCACGGGGCCGTCGTTGCAGCGCGCGGTCTGATCGGAGACGAGCAGCTCGAGCTTCGCGCCCGGGACGTTGCCATCGCGCTTGACGACGAACAGGTCCGGCGACGGCGTGCCACAGGCGAGCGCAGCGGCCGCGGGCAGCGCGACGACGACGGACGCCGCGAGCAGCCGCCTGCTCACGCCGACACCGCGACACCCCCGCGACGCGGGTCGCCCGCGCCGCTGAGCTCTCCCGTCTGCGGGTCGCAGCCGACGATCTGCACGCCGCCGAAGAACATCGACTTCGCGCGGAAGGCCTGGATCTCGTGCGGGTCGCAGCGCAGCTCGTCGAGCGGGATGCCCGGCTCGGTGTAGATCACGCCGCTTTCGAAGTGCACGCGCGGCTCCGCGAGCGCGGCGAGCGGAGGCAGCCCGTGGTCGACGACGCCGACGATCGTCTGCAGCAGCGCCGAGCGGATCCGGTTGGAGCCCGACGAGCCGAGCGCAACCTCGATCTTGCCATCGGCCGCCGATACGACCGTCGGCGACATCATCGACGGCATCCGCCGGCCTGGCGGCGCATGGTGAAAGCCGAGCGGGCTGAGGTCCTCCTCGCCCATGATGTTGTTGAGCTGCATGCCGGTGCCGGGAACGACGATCCCGGACCCCTCCCCGTTCGTGCACGTCACGGAGACGGCGCAACCGTTGCCGTCGAGCACCGAGATGTGCGTCGTCGAGCCCAACCGCGAGCCGAGGAAGCGCGCCGCGAAGTCCTCTTCGGTGAGACCCTCCACGAACTCCGGCGTGCGCTCCTCCTGCGCCTCCTCCATCGCCGTGACGATCGACGGCAGTGACGGCGGCGACGGAGCGACGTCCAGCCGGCCCAGCGCGAGCGCAAGCAGGATGCCACCGGCCGACGGCGGCGGGTTCGTGTAGACGTCGCGGCCGCGGTAGCTGACCCGCAGCGGCGTGCGCTCGATCGGGTGGTAGCGGCACAGATCCTCCGCGGTCAGCGCGCCGCCGCGATCGGCGATCCAGTCGACGACGGCGTGCCCGATCTCGCCGCTGTAGAACGGCTCGGCGCCCTCGGCACCGAGGCGCTCGATGAGGTCGCCGAGATCGGTATCGCGCCACATGCCGTCGATGTCGAGCAGGTCCTTCGCCGGTGCGTAGATCGCCTCGCACTCAGGCGTCGTGCGCAGGATCGCCTCGAGCAGGTGGATGACCTCGGCCTGCTGCTTGTTGACGACGACGCCGTCGCGGGCGAGCGCGGCCGCCGGCGCCGCGAGGTACTTCAGATCGCACGAGCCCCAGCGGCGCATCGCGGCGTCGATCCCGGCCGGGGTGCCGTACACGCCGCACGACGCGGCGCCGACGTGGAAGACCTGGCGCGCGTCGCCGCCGAAGTCGACCTCGACGGGCACGAGCGAGGCGCGATCCTCCGGGCGAAAGCCATAGCCTGGCGCCGCCACGAAGAAGTCCAGCAGCACAGGCTCGTGCCCGGGCTCGGCGACGAGCATGTAGCCGCCCGCCCCCGGTCCGCTCAGCAGCGGCTCGGCGACCCACGACGTCAGCATCGCGGCGACCGCCGCATCGACGGCATTGCCGCCCTCGTGCAGCACCCGTGCTCCGGCCTCGGCGGTGAGCGGGTGCCCGGCGGCGACGATGCCCAGTGCGCTCGAGTTCACGCGTCGAGGCTAGCGGCGGCGCGGCGGGACCGCGGCGCGGCGGGCGGGTCGATCGGGACCCCGATGGGCATGCTCTGTGTCCATGTACCGGCGACGCCACGCGATCTGCGCCCTGTTCGCCCTGCACGTCCTCGCGCTCGGCGGCTGCGGTGGCGATGGCGCAATCGATCGCGCGCGCGATCGCCTCGAGGCGCGCGTGGAGCAGGCGCGCGATGACTTCGAGGAGCGTCGCGAGCGCTACGGGCGCCGCATCCGAGAGGTGCTCGAGGAACTCGAGCGCGTCGTCCCGCGCGCGCAGACGACGAGCCCGACCGTGCGCTCGCGCGGCGCCAACGGGCCCGAGACGATCGACGTCTTCATGACCCGCGTGCTCGACAACATCGACCGCTATTGGTCGCGGACCTTCGGGGCCGCGGATCTGCCGGAGCCGTCTGTCAGCTTCGCGGCAGTGCCGCCGGGCGCAGTGCGGCTCACCGCCTGCGGCACCCTGGCCAACGACGATGCCGCGTTCTACTGCCCGGCCGACGACACGATCTACGTCGCCCAGGTCTTCGCCGCCGACCTGTACCGCGGCGTCCTGCGCGGGCTGCCCGGCGAGCGTGCGGGCTACGGGCGGGCGGCGGGAGACTTCGCCGTCGCCTACGTACTGGCGCACGAGTACGCCCACAACCTCCAGCAGGAACTCGGGACATTCGACAACGACGTGGGCAGCTCCGCCAAGCCCTACGAGCTACAGGCGGACTGCCTCGCCGGTACCTGGGCGCACTCGGTCTTCGAGGAGGGCCTGCTGGAGCCCGGCGACCTGGAGGAGGCGTCGAGCGCCGCGCTGGCCGTCGGCGACTTCGACGTCGGCAACGCCCAGCACCACGGCAGGCCCGAGGAGCGTCGCGACGCGCTGCTGACGGGTTACGACACGGGTGAGCCGGCGCAGTGCAACCGGTTCGTCGAGTCCGACGTCTGAGCGGCTCACTCGTCTACCTACGCCGCGCGCGGAGCGGGCTCGAGCACGCGCGGGTGCTTGGCGCGGTCGCGCTGACCGACGATTACGGGTGGTAGCCGTACCACCGACGCGGGTCAGCCCCCATGGCTGGCGTTCCCCGTCTGCACGAGAGTGCCGGGTGTCAGCGATGCCACCTCTCTCATGCTCACACCAACCGTCATCGAAATCCCTCGCGCAATGGACGCCGTCGACCACGACACGTTCATCGACGGCGACGCCGGCGGCGCCGTGATGCGCATCCGTCCGCTACCGCGCGCAGCAGCTGCGACCGGGCGGAGCATCGGCCCATCCCGCGCGTGGGTCGCGCGCCGCCGTGGGGAGCGTTCTTCGCTCGTAGTTCAGCGTGCAGCGCGCAGCTCGCGCGCGACCACCCTGCCCCAAGCTGCCTGACGCAGACGCAGAACTGCCGGCCGACAGGTCAGAACCGGCGCGGCATGAACTCGGGCACGTCGAGCTCGGTCACGCCCAGACCACCACGGCGCGCGAGAGACGGCGCGGGCTCGGGTGCGCGCGGCGGCGGCGCCGGCGCGCGGCGGAAGTCCTCGCGCTCACGGCGCGTGGGCTGCGATACGGGGCGCGAGGAGGCTCCGCGCGAGACGCGCGGCTCGCCGCGCGGCTCCTCCAAGCGGTTGGTCGAGTTCTGGCCGCCGTAACGTGTCGCCACGACCGTGACCCAGACCTGGTCGTCGAGGTCCTCGTCGACCATTGCGCCGAAGATGATGTTCGCCTCTGGGTGGGCGGCCTCGGAGACGGCCTTGGCGGCCTCGTTGATCTCCCACAGCGACAGGTCGCGGCCGCCGGTGATCGACAGCAGGATCGAGTGCGCGCCCTCCATACTCGTCTCCAGCAGCGGCGACTCGACGGCCTTCTTCGCGGCCTCGACGGCGCGGTTCTCGCCCGTGCCCATGCCGATCCCGAGCAGCGCGTTGCCGGCGTCGGCCATGATCGTTCGGACGTCGGCGAAGTCGAGGTTGATCACGCCGGGCAGCGTCACGAGGTCCGAGATGCCCTGCACGCCCTGGCGCAGGACGTCATCCGCGACGCGGAAGGCCTCGACCATCGAGGTCTGCTTGTCGAGCACCGACAGCAGGCGGTTGTTCGGCACGACGATGAGCGTGTCGACTTCCTCCTTGAGCGCCTGGATGCCGAGCTCGGCCTGCTCGCGCCGGCGCGTACCCTCGAAGCCGAACGGCTTGGTCACGATGCCGACCGTCAGCGCACCGATCTCGCAGGCGATCCGGGCGACGATCGGCGCCGCGCCGGTGCCCGTGCCGCCGCCTGCGCCGGCGGCGATGAAGATCATGTCCGAGCCCTTCAGCAGCGCCTTGATGCGGTCGTACTCCTCCATCGCGGCGGCGCGCCCGAGCTCGGGATTGGAGCCGGAGCCGAGCCCGCGCGTGAGCGTCGAGCCGATGTGCAGCGTGATGTCGGCCATCGAGTCCTGCAGCGACTGCAGGTCGGTGTTGATCGCGACGAACTCGACGCCCGCGACCTTCGCCTCGACCATGCGGTTGACGGCGTTGGAGCCGCCGCCGCCGACGCCGATGACGCGGATGACCGGCTGGCCGGCCGGCTTGGCCTGGCCGAACGGGACCGGGCGATCGCTCGCGTCGCCACGGGCGAAGACGTCGTCGGGCTCGGGCTCGGGCTCGGACGTGCGGCGGGCGCGCGCGGCGGCCGGCGTCTCGGGCCCGGGGCGCTCCATGAGGTTCTCGGGAAGATCGGAGCTGAACGCGGAGCGCAGGCGGTCCTGCGGCGTCGGGATCAGCGGCTCCTCATCCTCGATGAAGGGCGGCGAGCCGGCGAGCGACGGGTGCGGGACCTCGCGCGGCGGGATCTCCTCGATCGGCGTGGGCTCTGGAGCGGGCCGCGCGACAGCGGCGTCGGCACCGGCGACGTCGGGCGTGGCGTCCTCCTCGGTCTTGCGGAAGAGCGCGGCCAGCGGCCCCTCCCTCATGCTCGCGCGCTTACCGGATGCCATGAGCGAGAACCTCCTTCGCGAGATCGCGATAGGACTGGGCGGCCGTGCCGTCCGGGTCGTACTTCAGAACGGACATGCCCTTGACGGGCGCCTCCGCAAACCGCACGGTCTTCTTGATGCGCGATGCGAACAGCCGGTCGCCGAAGTTCTCCTCGAGGATCGCGATCGCCTCTTGGGCGTGCACCGTCCGCATGTCCATCATCGTGGGCAGGATGCCCTCGATCTGAACGTCCGGGTTGAGGTTCTCGCGGATCATCTGAAGCGTGTTCTGCAGCTGGAGCAGGCCCCGCATCGAGAGATACTCGCATTGCACGGGGACGATCACCTTGTCGGCGGCCGTCAGCGCGTTGATCGTGAGCAGCCCGAGTGACGGCGGCGTGTCGATGCAGATGAAGTCGTAGTCGTCCTTGACGGCCTTGAGCGCCTTGTCGAGCGAGCGCTCGCGGCCGATCTGCGTGGACATCGCGATCTCCGCGCCGGCGAGGTCGATCGAGGCGCAGGCAACGTCGATCTCGCGCCTGCGGACGACCTGCTTGATCGGGATGTGATGCACGAGGACGTCGTACATCGACAGCTCGAGGGTGTCGGGGTCGATCCCCTGCGACATGGTGAGGTTGCCCTGCGGGTCCATGTCGACGCACAGCACGCGGTGGCCGGTCTCGGCGAACGCGGCGGCGAGGTTGAGGGTCGTCGTCGTCTTCGCCACGCCGCCCTTCTGGTTGGCGAACGCGATGACACGAGCGGGCGTGGGCTCGTCGGAGCTATGGAAACCGGACACGGGGCCTTATTCGCACGCGCGGGGGCTATTCCTTCTGTGCGTGCGAACAGCGTTGTGTCGGTGATCGACGGCCTCTAGATCGGGGCGTCAGTCTCGAGACGCAACGCTTAGCATCCGCGCCGGATGATCAGCCACTGGGACGACGCGTCGTGGATGACCTACGAGCATGGTGACCTGCGCTGCGAGCGACAGGGCCTGAGTCGTCCCCGTGGCAGCGCGGGCGCGACGCTCAGCCGCTACCGGATCCCAACCGGCGCACGGTCGATGCCCCTGCACGTGCACGTCGACGAGGAGGAGCTCTTCTACGTGCTCGCCGGCTCGGGCCTGAGCTGGCAGGGCGATGCCACACACGAGATCGGCGCGGGCGACCTGATCGTCCACCTCGCCGACGCCGAGCCGCACACGCTGATCGGCACGAGCGACGAGCCGCTGGAGGTGCTCGCCTACGCCAGCGGTTCCCCCACCCAGCTCACACTGCTGCCGCGCGCCGGCGTCGCCTGGGTCGGCTCGCGCTGGATCCCGCAGGACGCGCCGCATCCGTTCCAGGCCGAACCGGTCGCCGGCGAGCTTCCGCCGGTCGCGCCGCGCCCGCCGACGATCGTCGCGCTCGACGGCATCGAGCCGCAGCTGCAGGACCGCGGCCCGGTGCATCGCACGCGACGCGACGTCGCTCGCGCGGCCGGATCCAAGCTGAGCGGCCTGCAGCATGTGACGGTCTCCCCCGGGAGGCGCTCGTCCGTGCGCCACTGCCACTCCCACGAGGACGAGCTGTTTCTCGTGCTCGGCGGGTCGGGAACGCTGCTGCTCGGCGACGAGTGCCACGAGGTGGGAACGGGATCGATCGTCGCGCGGCCCGCGGCGACCGGCGTCGCGCATTGCTTCGAGGCCGGCGACGAAGGGCTCGTCATGCTCGCGTACGGCACCCGCGACCCGGCCGACATGTGCTGGTACCCGGACTCGCAGAAGATCTCCTTCCGCGGTCTGCACGTGATCGGCCGCGTCGAGCCGCTGGACTACTGGGACGGCGAGGAGCTGCTCCCGGCCGACGCGTGAGCGCGCTGCTCGAGCGGCGCCTGCTCGTCGTCACGGGCAAGGGCGGTGTCGGCAAGACGACCGTCGCCGCCGCGCTCGGCCTCGTCGCCGCGCGCGCTGGCAAACGCACGATCGTTGCCGAGGTCGCCCAGCGCGGCGACGTCGCGAGCGTCTTCGACCGCGAGGGCTCAAAGCCGTTCGAGGAGGTGCAGCTCGCGCCGAATCTCTTTCACATCTCGATCGACCCGCAGGACGCGCTCGAGGAGTACCTGCGCGACCAGCTTCCCTCGGGCGCGATCGCCCAGGTGCTGATCCGCAGCAGGATCTTCTCGATGGTCGCCGCAGCGACGCCGGGCATGCGCGAGCTGTTGACGGTCGGCAAGCTCTGGGAGCTCGCGCAGCTCGACCGCCGCACGCCCGGCGCCGACGCCTATGACCTCGTCGTCGTCGACGCGCCCGCCACCGGTCACGGCGTCGCGGTGCTGACCGCGCCGCGCACGTTCGCCGCGGCGGCCGGCGGCGGGCCGGTCGCGCGGCAGGGCAAGATCATCGACGCGATGCTGTCCGATCCCGAGCAGATCGCGGTGATCGCGGTCGCCAAGGCGGAGGAGCTCGCGGTCACCGAGACGGGCGCCCTGCAGCAGTCGCTGAAGGAGCGGATGGGCCTGCCGCTCGCGCGCGTCGTCGCCAACATGCTCGACCCCGACCGCTTCGCCCCGCGCGAGGTGACGCGACTGCAAGAGCACGCCGGGCACCCCGCGGTTGCGCGCGCGCTGCGCGGGCACACGCGCGCGCTGCGCCAGCGCGCGCAGCTCGCGCGCCTGCGCAAGCTCACCGGCCAGACACCGGCGCGCGTGCCGCTGCATGCGGGCGGGCCCGACCTCGAACTGCTCGCCGACGAGCTGGCGGAGCAGCTTTGACGGGCATCGCCGACCGCCTCGAGGACAAGCGGATCTGCATCGTCGCGGGGTCGGGCGGGGTGGGAAAGACGACCGCCTCGGCGGCGCTCGCACTCGGGCTCGCGGCCGCCGGCAAGCGCGTCGCGGTCGTGACGATCGACCCGGCCCGCCGACTCGCCGACGCGCTCGGCCTGGAGGAACTCGGCAACGAGCCGCGGATGGTCGACCCCGCGGCGCTCGAGACGCACGGCATCGAGATGCGCGGCGAGCTGTGGGCGATGATGCTCGACCCGAAGGCGACCTTCGACGGGCTGATCGACAAGCTCGCGCCCGACGCTCGTACGCGCGACGACGTCCTCGGCAACCGCATCTACGCGCAGCTGTCGAGCGCGATCGCCGGCTCGCTGGAGTTCAGCGCCGTCGCCAAGCTCTACGAGCTCGACAGCGATGGCGGCTACGACGCGATCGTGCTCGACACCCCGCCCTCGCGCAACGCGCTGGACTTCCTCGATGCGCCCGACCGCCTCACGGACTTCTTCGAGGGCCGAGCGCTGAAGCTCTTCCTCGTGCCGACCGGGATCGCCGGGCGGCTGATGGGGGCCGGCTCGAGCGTCGTCTTCGGGATCCTCAAGAAGCTCACCGGCGTGAACCTGCTCGACGACGTCTCGGTGCTGTTTCGCTCGATGGGCAGCCTGATCGACGGCTTTCGCGAGCGCGCCGGCGCCGTCAAGGCGCTGCTGTCCGATCCCGCCACGACGTTTCTCATCGTCACGTCGCCCGAGCGCGAGCCGGTCGGCGAAGCGATCTT
>DATLNO010000226.1:0-4020 GCA_035536715.1 Solirubrobacteraceae bacterium | reverse complement strand
GCGGGATCGCGCCGGGCTTCGTCGTCTGTCATGCCCGGCAATGCTACGGGCGCGAGGATCCGACGCCTCACTCGTTGACACATCCTCCTCCAAGACGACGAAAGCCCGCTGGCGTCAGCGGGCTTTCGTGGAGGGGAGGGGCGGAGACTCAAGTTCCCTATCGGCAGACGTCCGACCGCACTTGAGCGGCAATTCTGGAGCGCTTCTGGGGGGCGCTGACGTTCGCCCCCGTCATCGCAGGCGTCGTCGCTCTGCCGGTGAGCCGCTGGCTGATCGCGCGTGGCAAGGGCCACGCGGTGGTCCACGAAACCGGTGTCCATGGCGGGGTGCCGCCACGCGTCGTCGCGATCGTCGCGGTCGTCGCCTTCGTCTTCGTCTTCGGACGAGCGTGCTCGCCGCCGAGATCGTCTAGCGCGTCTGCGATCACCGGGACGCGGCCGCGCCAAGCTGACGCAATCCTGCACCTGAACGCGCCGGTTGAGATAGACATCTCGCTCGGTCCGAGATCCGGCGGGAGGCGCAGAGCATGGGCAGCAAGATCCGACGCACGAGCATCATCACGACGTTGGCCCTGATTGCCTGCGCGCTCGCAGGCGGCCTGCTGTCGGGCGCCCTTCTTGCGCAGGGAGCCGCACCTACCGACAAGCGGGTGGCGCGCGCGGCGCTCATCGACACGACCGGGGCAACCGTCGGCGCCGTGCGCTTCGAGCGCCGCGGCAAGAGCCGGGCGCTGCGCGTCAGCGTGACCGTGCGCAAGCTCTCGCCGGGCTTCCACGGCTTTCACGTACACACCGTCGGCACGTGCGAAGCGCCGGCGTTCGTGACCGCCGGCCCGCATCTCAACCCCGCCGCCGGGGGTCACCCGGCACATGCCGGCGACATGCCGCCCCTGCTCGTGACGACCGGCGGCAAGGCGGAAGCGCGCTTCACGACGGACCGCTTCTCGCTCGCCCAGCTGCGCGACGCCGACGGCAGCGCCGTGATGGTGCATGCGCTGCCCGACAACCAGGCGAACATCCCGCAGGACCGCTACGACCCGGATGCCGATGCTATGACGCTCGCGACCGGCGACTCGGGCGCGCGGATCGCCTGCGGCATCGTGCGCTGAGTAGCGTTGCAGCGCCACGTTCCCCTCAAGATGAGGCGCTCCGTGGTCGATAACCACGGGTGAGAGTGCTGGCGCGTGATCCCGCCGGTCGCTGTCGGTCCATACCGCACGACTACGACTTGATGGAGATGCATGTCGTCCAGGCAGTCTGAGCACGTCAAGAAGGTCGATGCCGAGGTGTTGCTGGGTGTCTTGGCGCAGGCCAGGGCGGGTAACTTCGCCGCGCGGATGCCGCTGCACTGGACGGGGGTCGCGGGCAAGGTCGCCGACAGTCTCAACGAGGTGCTCGCCTCCAACCAGGCGCTCGGTGCCGAGATCGAGCGGGTCAGCCGGGTCGTCGGCAGGGAGGGCAAGCTCTCGCAGCGCGTGTCGTTTCATGGCACAGATCAGGTGTGGGCCGGCTGCCTGCAGTCGGTCAACAGCCTGATCGAGGACCTCGTGCGCCCCAGCAACGAGATGCAGCGGGTGATCGGCGCCGTTGCGGACGGCGATCTGAGCAAGAAGGTCGCGGTCGACGTCCAGGGCGAGATGCTCGAGCTCAAGAACACGATCAATGGCATGGTCGACCAGCTCAACGGCTTCGTGTCGGAGGTCACGCGCGTCGCGCGAGAGGTCGGCACGGAGGGCAAGCTGGGGCAGGCTGCTGCGTACACGATCGAGGTTGGTGGTGTCTGGAAGGACCTGACCGACAACGTCAATCTGATGGCGGGCAACCTGACCGGTCAGGTGCGTGATATCGCGGAGGTCACGACGGCGGTCGCCAATGGAGATCTCAGCAAGAAGATCACCGCGGATGTGCGCGGGGAGTTTTTGGAGCTCAAGAACACCGTCAACGCGATGGTCGACCAGCTCAATCGTTTCGCCGGCGAGGTGACGCGCGTGGCGCGCGAGGTCGGCGTCGAGGGCAAGCTCGGTGGTCAGGCGCAGTCCCAGGAGGTCGCGGGTGTCTGGAAGGACCTGACCGATGACGTCAATCAGCTTGCGGCGAACTTGACCGATCAGGTGCGCGCGATCGCCGAGGTCGCGACGGCGGTGACCGAGGGCGATCTGACGCGGGAGGTCAAGGTTGCGGCCAGCGGCGAGGTCGCGGTGTTGAAGGACAAGCTGAACATGATGATCGGCAATCTGCGCGACACGATGCGCCAGAACACCGAGCGCGACTGGTTGAAGACGAACCTCGAGCGTTTCACGCGCATGCTGCAGGGTCAGCGTGACCTGGCGACCGTCTCGAAGATGATCTTGTCGGAGCTGACGCCGCTGGTCGGCGCGCAGCACGGCGTGTTCTACGTGCTCAGCGAGGACGATGGCGGTCCTGTCTTGACGATGCAGGCGGGTTATGGGCGCAAGGAGCGCAAGCATCTGTCCAATTCGTTTCGGCTCGGGGAGGGCCTGGTTGGCCAGTGCGCGGTCGAGAAGGAGCGGATCTTGCTGACGGATGTGCCCGGCGATTACGTCCAGATCAATTCGGGTCTGGGCGAGTTCAAGCCTTTGAACATCATCGTGCTGCCGATTCTCTTTGAGGGCGCCGTTCGCGCGGTGATCGAGCTGGCGTCGTTCGCGCCGTTTAGCCTGACGCACCAGTCGTTGCTCGAGCAGCTGGCGGAAAACATCGGACTGGTGCTCAACACCGTCGACGCCAGCTCGGTCACCGACCGCCTGCTCGAGCAGGCGCAGTCCCAGGCCCAGGAGCTGGCCGACAAGAACGACGAGGTCGAGCGCAGATTTCAGGAGGTGGAGGCGGCCAAGCGCACGGTCGAGGAGTCGGCCAAGGAGCTGTCGCTGTCGTCGCGCTACAAGTCGGAGTTCATCGCCAACATGTCGCACGAGCTGCGCACGCCGCTGAACAGCCTGCTCGTCCTGGCCGAGCAGCTGGAGGACAATCCGGAGGGAAATCTCACCGAGCGCCAGGTCCAGTACGCCAGCGTCATTCGTTCCTCCGGCGGAGACCTGCTGCAGCTGCTCAACGACATCCTGGACCTCGCGAAGGTCGAGTCCAACACGGTGCACCTGCAGATGGGTGAGCTCTCGCTGACCGATCTCGCCGGCAGCATGCTGCACAACTACGGCCCGATCGCCGAGCAGCAAGGGATCGCGTTCTCGATGTCGATCGACGAAGCACTGCCGGCCGCGATCGTCACCGATCCCCTGCGCCTGCGGCAGATCCTGAAGAACCTGCTGTCCAACGCGCTGAAGTTCACCGAGCGCGGCTCGGTGACACTCCTGTTCGCCGCTGCGTCTGACCGCATCGCGATCAGCGTCGAGGACACGGGTATCGGGATCGCCTCCGACCTGCACCAGTCGATCTTCAAGGCCTTCGCACAAGCCGACGGCGCGAGTGCGCGGCGCTATGGCGGCACCGGCCTGGGGCTGTCGATCAGCCGTGACCTCGTTCGCCTGCTCGGCGGCGAGATCGCGCTGACGAGCGCGCCCGGTGCGGGCAGCACGTTCACCGTGCTGCTGCCGCTCGTCGTCCCGACACCCGCACCGGCACCGACACCAGCACCGGCGCCGACTCCGGCTCCGGCGCGCGCAGGCGCCGACTCCCCCAGCGCGCTGTCGGCCTACGCCGGGATCTTCGACGGCGCCGCGGCGCTGATCGTCGACGACGACTTTCGCAACATCTTCGCGCTGACGGCGTTGCTGGAACGCGGGGGCCTGTCGGTGATCGCGGCTCAGAGCGGATCGGAGGCCTTGGCGATCCTCGAGGAGCAGCACGAGCGGATCGATCTTGTCCTGATGGACATCATGATGCCGGTCATGGACGGCTACGAGACGATGGCCGCGATCCGCGCGCGCCCGGGGCTTGCCAGGCTGCCGATCATCGCGGTCACGGGGAAGGTGGTCGGTGGCGAGCGCGAGCGCTGCATCGCGTCGGGCGCGTCGGACTACATCCCGAAGCCCGTCGACACGGC
>DATLNO010000225.1:0-2126 GCA_035536715.1 Solirubrobacteraceae bacterium | reverse complement strand
CGTCTTCGTGGCCGGAACCGAAGCGTCCGGCATCGCCCTCGTACGAGAGGTCCGCCGGCAGCGGCTCGACTTCGACATGCTTGGCGGCGACGGTTGGACTGGCCTGTCCGTCGACACCGCCAACAGCGAAGGCGTCTGGGTCGGAACGCCGTTCACCGCCGAGGATCCACGCGCCGACGCGCGCCGCTTCGTCGACGCCTTCAAGGCCAAGTTCGGCTACATGCCCGACGGCAATGCGGCGCTCGCGTACGACGCCACGATGCTGCTCGTACACGCTGTGCAGACGGTCGGCCCCGAGCGCGCGAAGATCCGGCGCTACCTCGCCTCGGCGGGACCGCGTGACGCGTACCGCGGCGTGACGGGCACCATCCGCTTCCACCCGAACGGCGATCCGATCGCGAAGAGCTTCGTGATGACGCGGATCCGCCGCGGCGCGCTCGTCGTCGAGGGCGGTCGATGAGCAGCGTGACCAACATCCGGCGCAAGCGGACTCGGTTCGGTGTGGGACTGTACTCGGTGCGGGTGCGCCTGACGCTGGGCTTCGGCGTACTCATCATGCTTCTCGTCGCCGCGACGGCGCTCGCCCGCAGCTCGATGGACTTCCTCTCGGACGCGATCGGCACGACGCTCGCCGAGGTGCAGGCCGACGCGCAGCTCTCGGCGCAGCTCTCGTCGAACGTGGTGCAGGCGCTCGAGGCTGGTCATCGCTACGTCGAGACGCGCGAGGCCGCCGCGCTTCGCACGTTCCGAACTCATGGGTGGAGCGCGCATCGCGTGCAGCGCGCGCTGAACAGTCGGTCGAGCCAAACGCCGAACGAGATCGCGCTCCTCGCGGACATCGACAACAAGCTGTCGGCGATCGAGGTGCGGTACGCTTTCGCCCATCGGTTGGTCGACCTCGATCGCGTGCGGGCCGCCGAGGCCGCCGAGGACGCCGTGCGCGGCGCGGTGACCGACCTGCTGGCTTCGATTCAGCGCTTTGGGCAGGTCAAGGCCGAGCGTGTTGCGGGCGCGACCAGTGCACTGGCTCGTGAGACGACCCGGCAGACGCGGGTCCTCGTTGGGCTCCTGTCGGTCGCGGCCGTGCTCGGGCTCGTCGTCGTCGTGCTCACCGTCGGCAGTGTCAGCGCGCCACTGCGCGCGCTTGTCGGCCACGCGCAGCGCCTGAGCCGCGGCGACCTCACGGCCCGCGTCGGCACCACCATGCCGCGCGAGTTCCGAATCCTCGCCGAGGCGATGAATCAGACGGGTCACTCACTGTCACAGGTCGTGTCGGTCGCGGCGCGCACGGCGGAGAACGTCGCCAGCTCGGCCCACCAGCTCGCGTCGGTAACCGAGCAGATCTCGCTCTCGGCAGGCCAGATGGCTGGCGCGATGTCGGAGGTGTCTCACGGTGCCGGCCAGCAGGTACATCAGCTTCGCGCCGTCGACGAGTCGCTCCAAACGATTCGTGAGCGCGCCGCTGGCGTCCATCAGCAGGCGGTCGAGGTCAGCACGCTCGCCGATCAGATCGAGAGTGAAGCGGGGGCGAAGCGCTCCGACATCGACCGCGCGCTCGCAATCCTCGTCGACGTCAAGACCGCCGTCGAGCAGGCGGCGAGTGAGGTTCGCGACCTCCACGTGACGGCGGCCGACATCACCCGGTTCGTGAAGACGGTGAGCCAGATCGCCGAGCAGACGAACCTCCTCGCGCTCAACGCCGCGATCGAAGCCGCACGCGCTGGCGACGCTGGGCGAGGATTCGCCGTCGTCGCGGACGAGGTCCGCAAGCTCGCCGAGCAGTCGGCGGCCGCGGCCGACGACATCGTACAGATGACCGGCGTCGTGACCGCGCGCGTCTCCAACAGCTCCCGCGCCATGGAGACGAGCGCCTCACGCGTCGCCGAGATCGAGGGCGTGTCCCGCGAGATCGATGCTGCGCTGACGACGATCTCGCGCGCCGCCGAACGGACGCGTCACGCCGCGCGCGACATGCGCAGCGCGGCCGAAGACAATGCCGAGGCGGTGACCAGCGCCGCGACGACGGTCGCCGAGATCGCTCGAACCGCCGAGAGTCACGCCGCCGCCGCCGAGGAGATCAGCGCGGCAACCCAAGAGCAGAGCGCCGCCTGCGAGGAGATGACCGT
>DATLNO010000224.1:0-4873 GCA_035536715.1 Solirubrobacteraceae bacterium | reverse complement strand
TTGCCACGGCTGTCGAGGATCTGGCGAGCGTGGACGCGATCGATCTGGCTCATGTGCGGGGGTCTCCTTGGGTGTCGACGCGGTCGCGGAAGCGCTGGGCGGCCGCGCGCAGGGCAAGCTCGGGGTCGACGCGCAGGCGGCGCGCCTCGTCGACGGCGGCGAACAGCCGCTCGCCGACGTCGTGAAAGTCGTCCTCGCCTCGCGCTCGCGCGCCGGCACCCGGTGCCGGCGCGTCGCCGGCGCGCTCGAGCAGGCCGGCGCTCACGGCGCGGCGCTGGAGCTTGCGCGCGTACAGCAGCGCGGGCAGGTTCTCGGGCACCTCGCCGAAGATGCCCGGCTCGCGGCCGGCCTCGCCCGCCTTGATCTGATCCCAGTTGCGCAGGACCTCGGCGGCCGAGTCGGCCTCGACGTCGCCGAAGACGTGCGGGTGGCGGCGGATGAGCTTCTGGCGGCAGTGCTCGGCGACGGCGGCGAGGTCCCCCACACCGCGCTCCTCGAGCAGCAGCGCGAGGAAGTGGACCTGGAAGAGCACGTCGCCGAGCTCGTCGAGCAGCTTGGCGTCGTCATCCGCGTGGGCCGCCGCCGCGAGCTCGTAGGCCTCCTCGACCGTGTGCGGCACGATCGAGCGCTCGTCCTGCTCGCGGTCCCACGGGCACTCGGTGCGCAGGCGGCGCGTGAGCGCGTCCAGCCGACCGAGCGCGTCGGTGATCTGCGATGGTGGCGGCGGGACGGTCACGGCCGCGAAAGCCTACGAGGCCGGCCGGGGACGGGCTCGCCGCCGCGCCGGGTCAGCTCTGGGGAACGGTCTGCACGGCGCCGGGCGCGGCCGTCGCGGTCTTCGGCTTCGGCGCGTCCTTGCACTGCTGCATCACGTAGGCGTCGGCGCAGTTCGTGCGTGCCTTCCACTTCTTGCGCAGTGCCTCGTTGAACTCGTCGTCGGCGCCCTGCTTGTTCTGCGCGTCGAGCTGCTGCTTGATCGCCGGCGTCGCCTGCTTGAGCGACTGCTGCTTGGCGGCCGTGATCTTCTGCACCTTGAAGACGTAGTAGCCGAACTGCGTCTTGACCGGGCCGGTCAGCACGCCCTTCTGGGCGGCGAAGATCGCATCGTCGAAGGACTTCTCCTGCGTCCCCTTGGCGATGCCGAGCAGCGAACCGCCCTGGTTCTTGGAGGCCTGGTCGATCGAGAACTTCTTTGCGACGGCGGTCCAGCTCTGGCCGGACTCCAGCGCCTTCTTGGCCTCGGCGGCCTTGGCCTGGTCCTTCGTGAGGATGACGCGCAGGTCGCGCGTGGCCGGGGTCGCGAATCGCGCCTTGTTCTTGTTGTAGAAGTCGGCGACGGACTTGTCGGTCACCTTGTCGGCGCCCTTGACTGCCTTCTCGCGCAGCTTCGTGTAGACGGTGTTGAAGCGGACCTGGAACTTCGCGTCGGTGAGCGTCATCCCGGACTGCTTGAGAAAGTCCTGGAAGTCCTTCTCCTTCGGGAACGACTGCTTCTTGGCTTCCTCGAACTGCTTGTCCGCGTCCTTCGCGGAAACGTTGACGCCCTGGTCGTCGGCCTCGCCGTTGACCCACTTCTCGAGGATGAGGAACTGCATGACCTGATCGCGCAGACCCTCGTACTCCTGCTTGCACTGGGTCTTGAACTGCGCGTCGGTCTGCTGCGGCTGGCCCTTGGCGGGCTTGGGCGCCGTCTTCTTCTTGTTCGCGACGCAGGCCGTGTACTCCGGCGGGGCGTATGCGACCTTGGGAGAGCCCTGCGGCTGGCTGGTCGAGGCGGCGATACCGAGCCAGCGCGTGAACTCTGTGCGAGTGATCGGATCGCCGTCGACGCTGGCGACGGAATTGCCCGGAACGGAGTCGCCGCAGGCCGCAAGGACGATCGAACTCACAAAAACGGCGCCTAGCGCCGGGATGAAGCGGATCTTGTTGCTCACGTGGCCGACTCTAGCGAACGTCCGCACGACACCGCGCAGCCACGGAGCACGTATTACAGACTTCATATGAACGCAAAGATCGCCGGATCGCGGACTCTACGCCGCTTCGCGCGTGACCGCGAGCAAGACGTCGGCAGCGAGGACGACCGCCGGAAAGCGCTGCTCGGGATCGTCCGGCACGCGCACCGACAGCTGGCTCTTGCCCGACTCGTAGAGCGCGCCCGGAATCTCCGCGCGCACGCGCTTGGCACGCACCGAATCGAGCTCGATCGGCGTGACGGCCAGACGGCCGCCGCGGAAGGAGACCGCGGTCGCGCCGGCCTGGCCGAGCTTGATCCGCGCGCGCTGCAGGTCGATGAGGTTGGACATCGGCTGCGGCAGGTCGCCGAAGCGGTCGGCCAGCTCGTCGCGCAGCAGCTCGAGATCGGCGACGTCGACCGCGCCCGCAATGCGCCGATGCACGTCGATCTTCGCCTGCTCGTAGGGGATGTAGTCGGCGGGGACGTAGGCGTCGACGTCGACGTCCAGGCGGACGGGCTCGGGCATCTCGTAATCCTCTCCCCCGCCCGCGCGCTCCGCCTCGGCGACGGCCTCGTCGAGCATCTGCATGTACAGCTCGAAGCCCAGCGCGGCGACGTGACCGGACTGCTCGTCGCCGAGCAGGTTGCCGGCGCCGCGCAGCTCGAGGTCGCGCATTGCGATCTTGAAGCCCGCGCCGAGCTCGGTGTAGTCGCTCAGCGCGGCGAGCCGATGCGCCGCCTCGGCCGTCAGCGTCGCCGCGCTGGCGTACAGCAGGTAGGCGTAGGCGCGCTCGCGGGCGCGGCCGACGCGCCCGCGGATCTGGTAGAGCTGCGACAGACCGAAGACATCGGCGCGGTCGACGATCAGCGTGTTGGCCTGTGGGATGTCGATGCCCGACTCGATGATGCTCGTGCAGACGAGCACGTCGGCCTCACCGCGCAGGAAGGACATCATCCGGTCCTCGAGCGTGTGCTCGTCCATCTGCCCGTGCGCGACCAGGAAGCGCATCCCCGGGCACAGCCCGCGCAGGCGCTCGGCCGTCTCGTCGATCGTCTCGACGCGGTTGTGCAGGAAGAAGGCCTGGCCTCCGCGCGCGTGCTCGCGCACGAGCGCGTGCTTGACGAGCTCCTCGTCGTACTCGCCGACGTACGTCTTGACAGGCCGCCTTCCCTCCGGCGGCGTGTTGATGACGGAGATGTCGCGCAGGCCGGCGAGCGACATCTGCAGCGTGCGCGGGATCGGCGTCGCGCTCATCGAGATGACGTCGACGCGCAGCTTGAGCTGACGCAGCAGCTCTTTCTGCTTGACCCCGAAGCGCTGCTCCTCGTCGACGATGATCAACCCAAGCTCCTTGGCGCGCACGTCGCGCGACAGAACGCGGTGCGTGCCGATGAGGATGTCGACGGCGCCGGTCTGAAAGCCCTCGATCGCCTTCTTCTGCTCGGCGGCGGAGCGGAAGCGGCTGACGTGGCCGATCGTGAACGGGTAGTCCTTCAGGCGCTCGGAGAACGTGCCGAAGTGCTGCTGAGCGAGGATCGTCGTCGGCACGAGCATCAGCACCTGCTTGCCGGCGTCGGCGGCCTTGAACGCGGCGCGCAGCGCTACCTCGGTCTTGCCGAAGCCTACATCGCCGCAGATCAGCCGGTCCATCGGGCGCTCGGACTCCATGTCGGTCTTGACGAGCTCGATCGCCTCTGCCTGGTCGGCGGTCTCGTTGTACGGGAAGGCCGCCTCGAAGGTGCGCAGCCAGTCGCTGTCGGGAGGGAAGGCGAGGCCGGTGCGGCGGCGGCGCTCGGCGTAGAGGTTGATGAGCTCGCCGGCGAGCCCCTGCGCTGCGCGGCGGGCACGCGCCTTGAGGCGGTCCCAGGCCTTACCGCCGAGCCTTGACAGCGTCGGCGTCGAGCCGCCGCCGGTCGCGCCGACGTAGCGGCTGATCTTCGCGAGCTGGTCGGAAGGGACGAACACGCGGTCGTCGCCGTGGTACTCGAGGTAGAGGTAATCGCGCGTGACGCCGGCGACCGTCTTCGTCTCAAAGCCCGCGAACCGCGCGATCCCATGGTCTTCGTGAACGACGATGTCGCCCGTGCGCAGGTCGGCGAACGAGCGCAGCGCCCCGCGTCGCCGCGCGCTCGCATCTCGTCCTGCGGTGCGCGCCTGGCGCTTACGCCGGAAGAGGCGATGCTCCGGCAGCACCGCGAGCTTCAGCCCCGCTGCGATGAAGCCGTCGCGCAGGTTGACGTGCGCGAAGCGCAGCGGGTGTTCGAGGGGCGGGCGGGTCAGATCGCTGCCGTCGCCCTCCGCCAGCCACGACGACTTCAGCCGCGCGAGGTTGTAGGCCGCGCGCTCGCCCTCGCTGCGCTGCGGCCACGTGACGACCGTGCGGTAGCCCGAGCGCACGAGCTTCTCGAGCTCGGGCTCGGCCTCCTTCAGCGAGCGCGCCGCGAGATCGGGCGCCTGCGCCCGGAACTGCAGCGGCTGGTCTGTGTCGTAGGACGACAAGCGCACGTGCGCGCGCACGTCGAGCGCGGCGCCGATCTGCTCGGGCGCGACATAGAGGTGGTGCGCGTCGGTGTCGTGGAAGGCCGCGCAGACGTCCTGCCAGTGATCGTCGAGCGCGGGCTTGATCTCCTCCTCGGCGGCGAGCAGCACGGCGGCGTCCGGCGCGAGGTCCAGGAAGGCGACGAAGCGGTCGACCGGCAGCAGCTCGGCGATGTCGGGCCGGTCCTCCTCGCTTCCCAGTGCCGCGATCTCGGCGAGCTCGCGGTGCTCGGCGGCGAGCTCGGCGGCGGGAGCGATCTCGACCTCCTGCGTCTCGCCGAGCGAGCGCTGCGTGAACGTCGAGAACCAGCGCAGCGACTCGATCTCGATGTCGAACATATCGACGCGTACCGCGCGCTCCTCGGTCGCCGGGTAGATGT
>DATLNO010000223.1:0-2692 GCA_035536715.1 Solirubrobacteraceae bacterium | reverse complement strand
TGCTGCGGCTCCACGCGCTCACCGGCGAGGCCCGCTACGAGGACGCCGCAGTCGGCGTCCTGCGCCTCTTCGGCGACCTTCTGCGCCGGTCGCCGCTGGCGTTCGGGCACCTCCTGCAGGCGCTCGACTTCCACCTCGCGCGGACGCAGGAGGTCGCCGTCGTCGGCGCCGATGCGGACGCCGACGCGCTCGTGCGGGTGGTGCGGGCGCAGTTCCGACCCCACCTCGTGCTCGCCGGCGGCGACGGCGAGGACGGCGCCGGCGTGCCGCTGCTCGAGGGCCGCACGCCGCTCGTGGGCCGCGCTGCGGCCTACGTCTGTGAGCGGTTTGCCTGCAGACGACCGGTTACCGCACCGGACGAGCTGCAGGCGCTTCTCAATTCCGCAACCTGATCAGCCGATCGATGATGTAGAAGTTCGCATGGCTTCCCTGCTCACCGCTCCCGCCGGTCGCCGCGCGAAGGTCGTCGTCGCGGTCGTCTGGCTACTGGCGATCTTCGTCTCGTTCGCAGCGAACCTGCCCGGCAAGTTCACCGACGCCGAGAACAACGAGTCGACCTCGTTCCTGCCCGGCGACGCCGAGTCGACGGCGGCGCTCGCCGCTACGGAGCGCTTCCAGGGCGGCGAGCTGGCGCCGATGGTCATCGTCTATCGCCGCGAGGGCGGGCTGACCGCCGCCGACAGGCGGAAGATCAGCGCCGATCGGGCTGCGCTGAACGAGCTGAACCTGCGTGCGACCTCGCCGTTCGGCCCGCCGCAGTTCTCCCCCGACGAGACGGCGGCGATCGTGCAGGCGAACATCACGGGCGACGGCGAGGCGCCGACGATCCTCGACCCCGTCGACGCGGTCCGCCAGCGCGTCAGCGACCCAGGCGGCGGCCTGGAAACGAAGGTCACCGGGCCGGCGGGCTACGCCGCCGACCAGATCAAGGTCTTTGAGGGCATCAACGGCGCTCTGCTCGGCGCCGGGCTGCTGCTCGTGCTCGTCCTGCTGGCGCTGATCTACCGCAGTCCGGTGTTCCTCTGGATCCCCCTACTGGCGATCATCTTCGCCGAGCTCGCGACGCGTGCGATCGGCTACGGCCTGACCGAGCTCGGCGTGACGGTCAACGGCCAGTCCTCGTCGATCCTGTCGATCCTCGTGCTGGGCGTCGGCACGGACTACGCGCTGCTGCTGGTGGCGCGCTACCGCGAGGAGCTGCGCAACCACGAGGACAAGCACGAGGCGATGGCCCTCGCGCTGGGCACCGCCGGGCCGGCGATCTTCGCCTCGGGGATGACCGTGATCGCCGCACTGCTGTGCCTGACGCTCGCCGACGTCAACGGCACCTCCGGGCTCGGTCCGATTGGCGCGCTCGGTGTCGCAGTCGCGATGCTCGCGATGCTGACGCTGCTGCCGGCATGGCTCGTGATCTGGGGGCGCCGCGCATTCTGGCCGCGCGTTCCGCACTTCGGCAGCGAGGGAATCGACGAGACGCACGGCCGCTGGAGGCGCGTCGGCGACAGCGTGGCGCGCAGCCCGCGGCGCGTCTGGATCGGCACCGTCGCGTTGCTGCTCGTCCTCTCGCTCGGCTTGCTGAACTTCGACAGCGGCCTGACGAGCGGTAACGGCTTCCGCGACGACGTCGAGGCGGTCGCGGGCCAGGAGCTGCTTGCGCAGTCCTTCCCGAGCGGCTCCAACGCGCCGGCCGACGTCATCGTGCCCGATCCGGCACGAGTGGCGGCCGTCACGACGGCCGTCGTCGAGGCCCCCGGTGTGGCCGACGTCCGCGAGGTCAAGCGCAGCGAGGACGGCGTGCTGCTGGCGGCCGTGCTTGAGCCCGATCCGTTCTCGACGGCCGCCTTCGACCTCATCCCGGGCATCCGCGAGGCTGCCAAGGGGGCCGGCGGCGAGGCGACGCTCGTCGGCGGCGGTACGGCGGTCGAGTACGACCTGCGCCAGGCGGCGGCGCGCGACAACAAGGTGATCGTGCCGATCGCTCTGGTCGTGGTGCTCCTGATCCTGATCCTGCTGCTCCGCGCGCTCGTCGCCCCGATCATCCTGATCGCGACGGTCATTCTGTCCTTCGCCGCCTCGCTCGGGGTGGGTGCCGTCGTCTTCGACGTCATCTTCGGCTTCCCGGGTAGCGATCCCTCGCTGCCGCTGTTCGCCTTCATCTTCCTCGTCGCGCTGGGGATCGACTACAACATCTTCCTGATGGCCCGCGTGCGCGAGGAGACGCTGCGCCACGGGACCCGCGAGGGGATGCTGCGCGGCCTCGCGGTGACCGGCGCGGTCATCACCTCGGCCGGCGTCGTGCTCGCCGGCGTATTCTCGGTACTCGGCGTGCTGCCGCTCGTGTTCCTCACCGAGATCGGCTTCGTCGTCGCCTTCGGCGTCCTGCTGGACACGTTCCTCGTGCGCTCGGTGCTCGTGCCGGCGCTGACGTTCGAGATCGGGCCGAAGATCTGGCTGCCGTCAAAGCTCGCCGCGCGCGAGTAGCGGCTACACGGCGTCCTCGAGCTGCGCAAGCTCCTCTTCGTCGAGCACGAGCTCCGCGGCCGCGACGTTCTCCTCGAGGTGCTCGATCGAGCCGGTGCCCGGGATCGGCAGCATCACCGGGGAGCGCTGCAGCAGCCAGGCGAGCGCGATCTGACAGGGCGTGGCGTCGCGCGCCCGCGCGATCTCGGCGACGAGGCCGCCGGGCTCAGCG
>DATLNO010000222.1:0-7129 GCA_035536715.1 Solirubrobacteraceae bacterium | reverse complement strand
ACCGCCGAAGGCGACTGGATGAACTCGACGTAACGCAACGCCACCATCTGCGTCGCCGACGGGTTGTAGAGGTAGATGAAGCCGACATTCGCGGCCTGCGCCGCAGCGAGCACCGTCTGCACCGCCGGGACCGCCTTATACAAGCCCAGTCGCGCCCGGTTACTGTACGGCAACACCACCTGCTCGGTACCGAGACCCGCGGCCCGCTCAGGGTTCGTGCGAACCTCGACGACACCAGCGCCTGCCGCGCTGTCAGGAACTCCGACCGCTGGACTCATGCGTAGCTCCTCCGTCTGCGTGTGCGACGACGAGACATGAGCCGACGATTGCTCGTGCCGGGCCGCACCGGCTGCGGAAGACTGCCACCGCCAGCATCATCCAACGTGAACGTCGTCGTGTTGTTGTTCAACAGGAAGCCAGCGAACCCGCCCGCCGTGATCGCGGTGTCAGTGCGTGTCGCCACCTCCGACCACG
The DNA here is from genome assembly GCA_035536715.1 of Solirubrobacteraceae bacterium. Lineage (GTDB taxonomy): Bacteria > Actinomycetota > Thermoleophilia > Solirubrobacterales > Solirubrobacteraceae > CADCVQ01. The sequence continues at coordinate 6,655 of DATLNO010000222.1, read as the reverse complement.
ACCCGCCCGACGGCTTGTGATGCAAGCTGATCGTGCTTCCCTCGACGCGCAGCAAGATACCGTCCCCAGCAGCAGCGGTAAGCGACACATTCGCGCCCAACTGTGTCGTAGTGCCCGCAACCATCTTTTGGATGTGCGCGACGCCGCCGGTGGCCTCAAACAGGACCTGGTAGGCGGTCGGCGCCGCGCCGGGATTCACCAACCTCGCGAGTAGGTAGAAGGCGTTGGCCGCTGCCCCTAGGGTGCAATAGAACTCCTGGTCGGCGTCGAACGCCGACGACCAGTAGTTCGACCGGAACGCCGCTGCCGCGTTCGACGCAGCATTGCTCGCGATGTTGAACGACGGATAGTTCGTGAAGGCGTTCGCAGACCAGCTGGCCCCGAGGCCCGTCTGATCGGCACGGTTGAAGTCGTCGAGGATGCCAGTGGTTGGCGGCATCGAGTCCTTTCAGAAGTCTCAGCCCGCGCCACCCCGAACGGGTGGCGCGGGCGTAGGGGTGCTACTGGCCGGGCCAACCGTCCGGGACGACCTGGATCTGCGCGACCGTCGTCGGGTCGGGCTTGTCCGGGTTGTCCTCGTAGGACAGCGCGCCCACGTTGTGATCGGCATCGCCGATCGCCGGGGCGGGCTTGATGGTCGAGTCGCCCTTGGCGCTCGTGATCGTCGGATCCTTCTTGTCAGCCATTGAGCAAGCCCTCCTTAGACGGCGTTGAGGATGGCAACGAAACGACGGTTCAGGTCATGGGCGACGAAGCCCACGCGGCACTCCCACAGGGAGGCGACCTTGTTCTGCTGCCAGAGGTCGTGCTTCGTGCCGGCCACGTCGATCGTGGCCTGGTCGGAGAACTTGACGCGGATGTCGTTGCGGACCGCGAGCATCGCGCCCGAGAAGTCCCCGACGACCCCGACGACGCGACCGACGGCGGCGGCACCCGCGAACGTCTGCAGGTTCGTGGAGTACCGGATCGGCACACCCCAGATCTCCTGCGTCGGCGTCGTGAACCCGCCGCCACCCATCCCGTACAGCGGGCGGCCGTCGGCGTCACGGGCGTTGCGGAGAACCGCGCGGCCGTCACGAGCAAGGATCGCGCCATTCGGCATGTAGCCGTTGGCCTCGATCATCTCCATCGCCGCCGACACCGCGTCAGCCAGACCGTCGGCGTCCGCGGCGACGTACTCCACCGTCTGCGTTGTGGTCACGAGCTCAGTGTTGAACTGCGACACCAGCGCGCCGGCCGACGTCATACCGAGCGCGTGAGCGTCGATCAGGTCCGCGATGGAAGCCCGGACGTCCTGGTTGACCAGAAGCGTCGGATCGTCCTGCGCGTCCTCGATCAGCTCTTCCGTGTACATCACGGTTGCGGCGATCTTCTTGATGTCGACCGTGACCGGTGCGTACTCGGCGCCGGTCGCGGGCTTCGCGGCACCCTCGGCCACGAACGCGGCGACGGGACGCCCGACGTACTCCGTGAACTGCACCTGCTTGCCGCTGACGCGGCGCACCTGGCTCAGCGAAGCGACCGCGGACTGCCGGTCGATGCCGCGCTGAAAGGCGTTCTGGACGTACTCGGTGGGGACGAGATAACCGCCGGAAGCGGGCGTCCCCTCGAGCAAGGGTATCGCGTTGGGCATATCTATCAAGCTCCTAGTTTGCTAGGATGGACGGGAAGGGGCGGAGATACGCCCGATAACGCCCGGCGGCAGCGAGGAACCCCATATGACGGACGCCCCGAAAGACGGCCTGTGCCAGTGTGGTTGCGGACAGCCCGCGCCCATCGCGAAGCGCACTGTGACTTCGCGAGGACGATTCAAGGGCCAGCCAATGAAGTACATCCGCGGCCACAACAGCACCGGAATGGATCGCTCAGGTGCCCGCAAGACGCATTACGTCGTGGAGGCACGCGGGCATGAGACGCCCTGTTGGACATGGCAGCTCGGGAAAACGCTGCCGAACAAGAGATCAACGGGCGGCTACGGAAAGCTCCGCCACAAAGGCAAGGAGTACCTGGCCCATCGCTGGTACTACGAGCAAGCGCATGGCCCGATCACTGCCGGCCTTGAACTCGACCATCTCTGCCACAACGTCGACTGCGTGAACCCCAGCCACCTTGAGCCGGTCACGCATCTGGAGAACGTGCGGCGCAGTCGGTCCATGCGGTTGACGCCAGACGAAGCGCAACGCATCGAATGGCTGGTCAACAATGGGCACGCCGTCCAGGAAGTGGCAGACCTGTTCTGCGTCTCCGGGGAGACGGTGCGCCTGATCCGCGTCAACGGGGCAGAGGGCCCGCGCCGCGGCTGACCTGCCTGGCTCTAGAGGGTGCCGCCGCTCTGCCAGCCACGCTGGAGATTGCGGATGCCCTCCAAGATCGTTTGTCCTTCGTTCTCACGCTGCTCCTGCAGCGGATCCGCGGACCCGCGCTCAGCCGCGCGCCCGTTCCTCAACACCTGACCCGGCAGCTTGGACTCCTCGGCCTTCAGCAGCTTCGGGCGGGCCTTCGCCAACCGCTTTACCGCGCGCTCGGCGTCAGACGCAGACTCGATCTCGTTGAGGTCGACGTGCTCGGGGTAACGCAACGCGTCGTCGGCCTCGTCGAAGCCGGCGGCAGCGGCAGCGGCGAGCACGAGGCTCTTGCGACCCGCGAGCAACGCCGCCTTCTCCTGCTTCTCGGCGCGCTCCTCTGCGGCAGCCGCGCGCTTTTCCAGCTGCTCGGCACGCTTACGCTCACGCTCGAGCTCGGGCAGACCCGCGGTCTCGCGCTCTTCCATTTGAGCGCGAAGCTCGGCCATCTCCTTCGACATCTGCGCGACCTGCTGCTTGGCTTCCTTCGCCTGCTGGTTGACCTTCTGAAAACGCGCGTAGGCGACCGTCTCCTCGTGCGTCTTCTCCGTCTCGGTGCTACCGGTGTTCTCCTCGGCCTCAGCCGTGGCTGCTTCATCGGACATGGGATCTCCGTTTACGCCCGATAACGCCCGGCGGCAGCGAGTAGGGGATCTAAAGGACCGGCGGTTCAGCCGGCGGTTCAGGCTCGGCGCCGTTCATTGCTGCGAGCGGCGCCTGGTTGTTGGCGTTCACGGTCGCGCTGTCCGCGGCCGGGTCGTCCAACGGGGGCATGTTCAAAATCCTGCGGGCCTCGTTACGTGTGATAAGCCCCGCCTCAACCTGCAGCTTCAGCGTCTCCGCAAGTTCCAGCGGCTCGCCCTTGATCTTGTCACTCAAGTCGAACGCCAAGAACCGCTCGCTCCACGACTGCTCCGGATCAAGAAGCTGCGACTGAAACGTCTGCTCAAACAACGCCAGCCACGGCGGCACGACATCGCGATACAGCGCCTTGTTGAGTTCCACGACGTTTGTCAGCGTCGCGTGCGACAGGTCGTTCATCAGCGGGCCGGCGAGGTCGTACACCATCCCGACCTCCTCGCGGTTGAGCTTGCGCTGCTCGATCAGCGCGACCTCGACCGGCGACATCGACATCTGCGACCACGTCGCGCCCGGTGCGAGCACCGCTGTCTTGCCGGTGTTGTCGGCCCCGGAGTACAGCGTGCGCAACGCTGCGCGCGTCTGCTCCATCTGCAGTTGCGTCGGAGCGTTACCGGGCGGAAACGTGAAGATGCCGCCCGGGCGCGCGCCGTTCTTGAACTGCGAAGTCTGGTGGCGCTGCGCAGCATCCTCTAGGCGGATCGTCACGCCGAGTTGCTCAAGCGGAGACGTGCCAACCTCGCCGGCCGGGGACTGCCACGCAAAATGCAGGGTGTCCTCGACCGCCAGATAGCGCTCCTCGCCATCAAACTGCGTCGTCGACCACCACTCGATACGACCACCGTCAGGGGCGTAGGCGTTCATGTGCGCCCAGTCCAGCGGCCACAACCCTATCGGGGGTGCGTCGCGATCGGTACCGCGCACCTTCGCCAGCACCGCGTTGCCATGGATGAGGCATTGCTGCGCGACGTGATGCAGCAAATGGACCTTCGACCAGCGCGGCAACGGCTTGCAGATCAGACCGTCAAGCGAGTCGTCACGCACCAGCTCGCGGCCATTGTCCGGCAGCCGGCGGTACCCGTCGAACGGCAACGTCGCGATCCTGCGCGACAGCTTGTTGACCGCCGTCGCGACGACGGGCTGCGTGTTGTAGATCGTCGCGAACGACACGAGCCGCGAGTTGACGTCCACATGATCGCTCGAACCGTCCGACCACATCGGTCTGAACGGCCCAAACGGGCTGCTCGACGCCTGGATGGACGCGCCCACCGGACGCGACGAGCGCAACAGCCGGCCGTCCGCGGTTTGCAATGTGGTCATGGCTCCTCCGCGGGCGGTACCTGCACGAAGTGAACCTTGCTGCGCGGGATCCAGATCTCACCGTCAAGCAGGCTCGAGATGCCATCCTGCTGCTGCAAACGGGCGTTCGCGAGAACGCACCAGTCGTCGTAACCCTCCATCGCGACACCGCGAAAAGACTCCTGGTCAGTCGTCGTGACGATCACGGTCCGGCGCGTCAGCTCGTCGAGCCACGTCACCCGAACACCTCTATCAGCGGGCCTGTGTACACGTCAGCCTCAGCAACCGCGGTGCGATGACCTATCAGCACGCCAGTCAGCGCATCGATCGGGTACCGGCCGCGCTTCGCGCCCTGCGCATCGGCCGGACGATCAAACTTCCACTTCTCGCCGCCCAGCGACCGCGACACAGCGTTCAGCACATGGGCGCGCAGCGTGCGGTCGCCGTCGTGGACGAGCCACTTGTTGCGGATCGCCTCGTCGAGCTTCGCCGCAGCGTCAGACATCGGGGCGTTGTCCTGCGAATGTTCGATGAACAGCATCGGCGGCGCCTCCTGACCCTCGAGCCGCGGCAAGCCCTGAAGCTCGCGGGCGTCGTCGTCTGTCTGCAGCGGATGCTGGCCCTTCTCGAGCAGCTGCGCCATCTGCTGCGCACCCGCGTTCGGGTCATACACCACGCCGCGAAAATCCTGGTAGCGCGCCTGAAGACGAAGCAGGCTCGCTGCCACATCAGCCTCGTTGACGGGCGGTGTCAGCACCACCACATCTGAGATCACGCGGCGCTCGGGCGACTCCCACACAAGCGCGCCGGAGGCGGTCGTGTCGATCTTCCAACCAAGGTCCAGCCAGCCGAAACACGGTGCGAGCCGATCGACCACGAGGTCATCCTCCCGCAGCGCGTCCCACTCTTCCGGTGCGATCGCCGAGCCGCCGCTCAGCGTGGCGATGTTGCACACGAACCGAAGCCAATGCTCACGCGTCATCGTCGGCGAGTCGCGCTTCTTACGCAGCCGCTCGGCCGTGATCTCCTTACGCGGGTTGGCCAGCGCAACCACGTCCATGTCATCGGCCTGCGCCATCGACGGCACCGAGAAGTCGTGCAAGATGATGTCGTCGCCCGCCGCGCGAACATGACAGCCGTCGCTCGACGTCGTCACCCGATGAGCGGACTTGCGGATGTGGGCGCGCGTGTCCTCAAACTCGCCGCCCGGCTCGCCGGCCGTCGAGATCGTCACGAGCTGAGCGCCGCGCTTCTCGAGCTTGCCGCGCCACGTCCGATACAGCTTCAGGTCACGGTGGCGGTGCAGCTCGTCCACGAGCGCCAAGCCGCCGGGGATGATGCCATCTCCCGTGCGGTCATCAGCGGCGTAGACCTGGATCCGGCCGTTCGTGCGCAGACACTTGATCCGGCGATACCCGGCATACGCCCGAAACCGGGACTTCAGCTCCGCGCTGCGGGACACCAGCCCCTCGGCCTGGCGATACATGATCTCGGCCTGCTCACGCGAACTCGCCGCAATCGGGATCATCGCCGACGGCGTGTAATCGCCGTAATACAAGGCCAGCAACGCTAAAAACGTTGTCTTGCCCGACCCCTCCGGGAGGATCAGCCACGCCTCCGGGAAGCCCGCGAAAATATCCTCCGCGATCTCCTCCTGGAAATCCTCAAGGACAAACGGCTCACCGTTGTCCAGCACGCAGACCCCCGCATAGACACGGAGATGATCGACCGTGAACGGCTCAAGCGCCTCGGCGAATGGGCGTGACGTTGTCGAGAACGTCGAGCGTCGACGCGCCGGTGTCTTCGTCGCCATCCTCGCGCCTCAGTTCATCTAGAAGGGCCTTCGCCGCCGGCACACTGCCATCACGGGCCTTCGCCGACAAGATCAACAACAGCTCGTCACGATCAGCAACACCGCTCACGCGAAACCCCCTAAAGCCGACAAGATTTCTGGTTTTCTTCGCGACGAGGCGGGGAATGAAGCCGCGCGATCGCCGTTAGCGATTTTCCGGCCCCCCTGCGGCTGGGTAACGAGACTGCATCCATTCGCAGTTTGAGCAGACGTAAATATCAGCCGCTTTCGCCCCATGCTGATTCGGGACCGGCGGGGATGTTCCGACGTAGACCCATTGATGCCCCACTGGATTACAGGCGTCGTTGCTCATGTGCTGCCCTTCTTCAGGTTGCATGGACCACACAGCAAACGTAGGTTGCTCATGCTCGTCGCTCCACCGTTGACCCTCGCAATGATGTGGTCGAGACGCTCGCTGCCGATCGGCACAACGACACCGCACTCTTGGCATGTGCGCTGGTCACGCATGATGACGTGCGCTCGCATCGTCGGGGTGGCACGGGCATGGTCTCGTGCTGCGACG
>DATLNO010000221.1:0-2208 GCA_035536715.1 Solirubrobacteraceae bacterium | reverse complement strand
CTGCCGCATCCCGGGCGCGTCGGGGTCGTCCCACGGCGCCGAGAACGACGTGACGAGCGCGCCCTTCAGGGCGGCTGCGACCGGCGTCGGCGTGGCCTTCAGCGAGCCGTCCTTCGTGATCAGCTGCTCGACGAAGGCGGGGCCCTGCAGGATCCACTGCGGCTTGAAGCCCAGCGACGCGGCGGTGCCGAAGCTGTGAAAGAGCGGCAGTGCCCCGAGCGTGACCGTCGCGGCGCCGATGCCGAACAGCCCCGCCGCCGCCCGGCAGTTGTGCGCGAGGTTGTCGTGGCTGAGCTCGGCGCCCTTGGGGACACCCGTCGTGCCCGATGTGTAGAGGATGACCGCGGTCTCCGAGCCGTCGCGTGGCGTGACCGCGGTGTGCGGCTCGGCGTCCTGCAACAGCCGCGCGAAGCCTTCCGGCTCGGCCTCGATGCACTCCGCGCCCGCCTCCGCCGCGCCGGTCTGCGCGTGCTCGGCGAACGCCTGCCAGGCGAACACGGCCTTCGCGCCCGGGTCCTTGAGGTAGTGCGCGGTCTCGCGCCCCTTGAGCAGCACGTTCATCGGGACGACCGTCGCGCCGAGCCGCAGGATCCCGTAGTAGATGATCGGGAAGAGCGGGACGTTGGGCAGCATGATGCCGACGCGATCACCCGGCCCGACGCCGCGCGACGCCAGCAGGCCGGCAACGCGCGCGCTCGCGTCGTCGAGCGCGCGATAGGACCGCACCTCGTCGTCGAGCCGCACCGCCGCTGCCTCGGGCGTCTTGGCGGCGGACAAGCTCAGGTTCTCGGCCAGGTTCATCGAGTCCTCCCCGGGGGCGATGCGTCATCCTCGCCGCCCGGCGGCCGATTGGGAATGTGCGCCGATGCCGAACCGAACGCCCGGCAACCGTGCGCGAGCGCCAACCGGCCGGTTCAGCCGCACGCAGAGGCGACCGGAGCTATGAGCCCTCGCGCGCCACCTCGGTTCTGAGCGAGCCGACGAAGCGCTCGAGCAGCGCGCGGCGCAGTGGCGCGTCGCGCGCCATCTTCATGAGGCCGAGCTTGGCGCCGATCCCGTACGGCAGGCTCCACGTCGCGAGCTCTGCGGTCGCGCCGACATACAGCGCCGCAGCATGGCCGAGCTCGCGCTCGTAGCGCTCGAGCCATGCCGCTTGCGCAGCGAACGTTGCCCCCACCAGGCGACCGAGGCCGACCTCCAGCGCGAACGTCGTGAAGCGGCTCGCGCGCGCGGAGCCCGCCGTCGCCGGCGCGCCGTAATAGTCCAGCAGGATGTCTGAGACCGGCCGGCCGGCGTCACGGCCGACATCGCAGGCCGCGCCGATCACGTAGGCGTCGACGTTGCCGAGCATGTCGTGGGGCGGCGCGCACAGGTCGATCTGCGCCTGCACCTCGGCGTCCGTCAGCGCGCGGTCCAGCCGCGCGCGCGCAAACAGGATCTCCCCGAGCACGCTGCCGAGGTCGCCTGCCCAGGTGACGGCGTCGATGTTGTGCGCCATCGCGAACAGCCCGTGCGGTGCGACGGCGGCCGGGTGGTTGATCGCGTCGAGCCCCGCCAGCACGTGTCCGACGTCGACGACCTCGCCGTCGGGCATGCGGACATCCTGCAGCTCTCCGGGGTGGGTGAGCTGCGGCGGTGCGTCGTCGAGCTGCGGCCTGCCGACGACGAAGTCGACGACGTTGGGTCCCGGCGTCTCGAACTCGCGGCGGATCGGATCGGCCACCGAGAACCGGTAGAGCGCTGGCACCGCGGCGGCACCGGGGATGAGGTACTCGTCCCAGCCGCGGCCGCCGTAGAAGAGTTTGCGCAGCCGCGTGATCATGAGCTTCGCATCCAGCCGCTCGTCGCGAGGCAGCTTGTCCTCCTCGCCACGGACGACCCGCAGGAACGCATCGAGGGCGATGGCGGTCGGCGCACTCCCGCGAGCCCGCAGCGGCACGTCCCAGCCCGTCGTGAACATCTGCGACGACACCGCCGGGGCCGTACCCGAACCATGCCATCCTTGATCGGTGCTCGTTCGCAGCGTTCTCTCCCATGGTCTGCCGCGCGCGATCGCACGGGTCCCCGGCCTGAAGCACCTGCCGGTGGTCAAGCTGCTGGCGATCGGCGAGCTTGCGCTGGTCGCACGCCGCCACCTGCGGCACCTCGACGCAGCACAGCGCCATCGCCTCGCCCAGCTCGTGCGACGCGGCCGCAACCTCACAGCGC
>DATLNO010000220.1:0-10920 GCA_035536715.1 Solirubrobacteraceae bacterium | reverse complement strand
GGCCGCGCCTCAGCCGATCACGAACGTCAAGCGCACGCGCAGCCCGGGCGACGTCTGCGACCCGTTGGCGATGCAGAGCTGATCGGACACACGGGCCATCAGCTGGACCCCGAGACCCAGCCCTGGACTCTTCTCCGCGCGCGGGATCATGCCGACCCCGTCGTCGCTGACGAGCACATCCAGTGATCGCTCGTCGCCTGACGCGTCCACGGTCATGTCACCCGGAACCTCGCGACCGGCGTAGGCGTGCAGGACCGCATTGGTGAGCGCCTCGTTGACCGCCAAAGCGACGTTGTCGCATTGCGATTGCGACGCTCCGCAGTCCGCGGCGAACCCCACCACCTTTCGTCGCATCGGCGCGATATTGCCCGCACGTGCTGCAACGTGCTCATGCAGCGCACTCGGGATATGACGGGGCATCTGCGCGGACGCTACCCGGCGCCGCACACCGCCAACCCGCGTCACCTCCCGCGCCCGATCATCTGCTCGTCGGCACGCGCGATCAGCGAGGCCGTCGAGTCCGCCGGCGCGAGCTCCGCGAACCCCGTTCTGATCGCTGCGCCGCGGGGGGCGTCCGCCAGCATTGCGGCGATTCGGATGAAGCGCCGCCGGACCTCGGGCAGCGCGACACCGCTCATCACGCAGAGGAACTCGTCGCCGCCGAGGCGGACGATCAGGTCGTAGGAGCGCAGATGCTGCTTGAGCATCGCAACCATGCGCACGAGCAGCTCGTCGCCCGCGTGATGACCCTCGGTGTCGTTGACCACCTTGAGCCCGACGACGTCGACGTAGACGACCACGAGCCCACGGCCCGTTCGGTGGCAGCAGAGCAACTCACGGTCCAGGTCGGCAAGGCCCGTCCCGCCGCCCGTGTGCGCGCACCGGGTGAGGGGGTCGACCTCCGCATTGGCGAGCGCGTCGGCGAGCAGCTCACGATCGACGAGTGCGTGCAGCCGCTCGCAGGCGGCCAGCTCGCGGTCGTGCGCTGCGATCCGCCGATCGGCAAACGCCAGGGCGCTCTGCTCGGCTACCTCCGCATGGTCGCGGTTGGCGCGCTTGCGGTGCCCGGCGGCACGGATGATGTGCTCCGACACGCTCATCGCGCGCGGTGCCTCATGCCCGGCGGCACTGCGCTTCAGAGCAGCCTGGTGTCGCACAGCCGCGACGTCGTCGCGCGCGGCGGCAGCGGAGTCACGCGCGTCGGCGGCCAGATCACGCTCATCCGCGGCGGCGAGGCGCGCCCGAGTGCTCTGCTCGCGCCGGTCGATGGGGCCTCGACCGTGCCCGTCGAACGGACCGCCTTTGGTACCGCCGAGGGTAGCGCGCCGCGTCAAGGACAACGACGTCGAAGGACGTCGTTGGTTCGTCTGCGGACCGCACGAAGTGCGGCACAGCGCGAGCGCGGCGTCTTATCGGCGCCTGGATGCGCGATCACTCGCACCGCCGGGGCGCCGATAAAGACCGGGGCCGCGCCGCTCGTATGCATAACGATGCGGTTCTCGGCCTGATCTCCCTGCACCCTCACGAAAAACCCACACGCGGGGTGGCCTAAGGGTCCAGGTTCAGGGTCCGCCATGGATGTTCCGGCGTTCGATGCCGAGCAGGCTTGCAGCATGACCTCCACGCCCCCCCCTTCCAATTCCTTTTCCTACATCGACTGCGACGTCCCCGGCGACCAGACCCTCGCTGAGTGGCGCCGCGAGCGCGACCAGGCGCGTCGCGCCGAGCATCGCCCGCGGCGCTCCATCCGGCTGCCGTTCCTGCGCGTATGTCGATGGACATGACCGCCCTCGACGTCCGCCTGCAGCTCGGCCGCCTGGCCGCCGAACGTCTCGATGCGATCGAGGCGGGTCTCGGTGGCAACGCGTCCTACATGCGCGACCTCGACGAGGACCTCCTTGCGGCGCGGGCGTCGTACGTCGGCCTCGCCGTGACCGAGATGGCGACGCTGCGCGGGCAGCTCTTCGGGACCCAGACCGGCTGACGCGCGCGCCTCGTCGCGGAGTACCGTGGGCGAGGCGATGAGCGACCCGGATCACATCGTCGACCTGCGCGCGCAGGCGCGCCACGCTCGTGAGCGCTTCGATCTCTACCGGGCGAAGATGTATGGCTTGCGACCGACGTCGATGACGCGGATGCGCGAGCTCGAGCGAGCGTGCGCTTCGGCTGATGCGCGCTTGCGCCACGCCGAGCACGAGGCCGCTGCGGCGGGCGACGCCGACTGACTGCGACTGCGACGCCCGGGTGCGCTCAGCTGCGGCCGGAGCGCAGCGTCTCGAGCTCGTCGCTCAGGCTGGCCTGGCGGCGCAGCAACTCCAGGCGCTTGGGGCCGGGCTGCGCCTTGTCGATCGTCGTGCCGAGCTTGGTCATCTCGGACGTGAGCCGGCGCCGGGCGGCGGCCGGCGTCTCTGAAGCGGGCGTGCGAACCATCGCTGTGGTTCCTTTCTGGGCGGGCGCTGTGCGGCACTCGATGCCGAGCGCCTCCGCACCTACTCTACGCAAGCGGCCTCGAACGACTCTTGCGGCTCCAGCCGAAGTACCGTGCTCAGATCGGGGGCGGATGGGGACCCGGAGGAAGCGGACCGGGGTCGGGCGCCGGCGTGGGCGGGGCCGGATCTGGGCCCGGCGGCAGCGGTGAGCCGGGGTCCGGCGTCGGGGAGGGCGGTGGCGGAATCGACATCCCCCCGATGTACCCCATGTGGCCAGATGGCACCCTCGACGCCAACAGGATCGCTCGCGTCGTAGGTCAGCAGCGGCTGCCGTCGACGGTGCAGCTGTCGGCGGCGGCGGAGACAGGGATCGGCGGGTTTTGGGCGCGCGCATGGCGCAGCAGCTCAAGGAGCTGCGCGGGAGGGTGCGCGCCGGACGCGCCGATGGCCCGGTCGACGACGAAGAACGGAACGGCGTGGATGCCGAGCTGTGCGGCCGTGCGCTCGTCGTCGCGTACCGCGCTCGCGAAGCGATCGGTGCTCAGCACCGCCTGCACCTCGTCGACCGGCAGCCCGACCTCGCGCGCGAGGCGCGCGAGTGTCGTCGGGTCGGAGATCAGCTCGCCCTCGGTGAGATAGGCGCGCATCAGGCGCTCCTTCATCGCGTCCTGCGCGCCGTGAGCGGCGGCGAGGTGGATCATCCGGTGGGCGTCGAACGTGTTGGCGCCGCGAGCGATGTCGAAGCGGAAGTCGAGGCCGTCCCCGGCTGCGCTCTCGGTCATGCGGTCCTGCATGGCGGCCGCATCCTCGCGGCTCATACCGTACTTCTCGGCGAGGTGCGTCGCGCCGTCTACGGGACGTTTGGCGGGCGCGTCGGGGTCGAGCTCGAAGCTGCGCCACGTGACCGAAACCTCATCGCGGTGCTCGTAGATCGCGAGCGCGGCTTCGAACCGGCGCTTGCCGACGTAGCACCAGGGGCAGGCGATGTCCGACCAGATCTCGACGTGCACAAGGCTCCTATCAAACAGGTTGCTCAAACAACAACATTCAGCGTAGCGCGGTCCAAGGGTTGGCTTGTCCGCTGTCGCGGTCGGGTACCACAGAGTCATGGAGATCCTGATGTACATCATCGTCGCGGTCCTCCTCATGGCGGTGGCTCTGGCGATCGTCTCCTTCATGCGCACACGCGAGCAGGAACGCCAGCAGCAGCGTGAGAAGCTCGACGGCGTCGCCGAGGGCCATCGCGAAATGGCCGATCAGCATGCCGGGTCGCTCGACGAGCTGCGCCCGCTCGCGCTCTCACACCGCCAGGCGGCGGTCGACCACACGCGCAAGGCCGAAGAGATCGAGCAGCGCATCGAGCGCCAGGAGCGCCACGCGCACTTCCACCAGGCGCGGGCCGCCGCCACGCAGGAGGAGCGCGAGCAGGTCTAGGTGTAGGCCGCGATCGAGCGACGCACGCTGCACGATCCTGCGACCGTGAAGAACGAGCGCTTTGGCCCCACCTTATGACCCGCTGGCTGCCGCCGTCAGCGGGGGCCGGTGAGCCGTCGCGTCCCGCCGTTCGCGGTGCGGACGTAGACCTGCCAGGCGTAGTACGTCAGATAGGACCGCTCGTCGCGGCGCATGCGCGCGGCGAACCGGCGGATCGCGCGCACGTAGGAGGTGGAGTGGTTGTAGGCGAAGAGCGCGCGGTCGAGGTCGCTGCGGGCGCCCGAGCGCTGCAGCAGGTTCGCAGCGGCGAGGATGGCGTCGCGCGGATCGTCGATGTCGCCCCCCATGCCGTAGGCGCGCCACGTGCTCGGCAGAAACTGCATCGGCCCCCGCGCCCCTGCCTCGCTGTCGCTGCGCACCCGCCCGAAGGCGGACTCGACGAAGTTGATCGAGGCGAGCACCGACCAGTGCACGCCGAAGCGGTCCTGTGCAGAGGCATAGTGGCGGCGCAGCTCGGCGGCGGGCGCGGCGGCCGCCGTGCGCAGGCGCGGCAACCGCCGAAGCGAGCGCGGGATCCCGTCGAGGTGTCGCCGCGCGGCGACGGTGTCGCGTGCCTCACCGCGAACGTCGCGCGCCAAGCGTGCGAGCGTCGCATCGCCGAGTACGCGGCGGGCGGCCATCGTGCGCAGGATGCGCTGATGATGTAGCGCGAGGTATGTCACGTCGCGTGGCACCGCGTCGGCGCCGTCCCAGCGCTCGACCGCAGCGCGCAGCGCGCGCGTCGTCGCCGCCAGCCTGCTCGCGAGCTCGGCCGGGTCGCGCGGCAGCGGGGCATCGGGCGCCGGCAGGTCCGACGCCGCCTGCGTCGCCCTCGGGGAGGAGCCGCGATCGAGGAATCGCTCCTGCGCGAACGCGGCCGTCACGGCGAGTGCTGCGCAGGCGAGGAGCAGTGTGGCGATCGCAGGTCGCATCGCCGCCGAGGCTAGATCAACCATCTAGATCCCGCGGATCGACGAGGTGCCGCCCCGCGACCTCCTTGGCCGCGTCTCGATCACGCCGGGCCAGGACGTCCTCGACGTGCAACCGGCACCGGCAACATCGCGCTGCGGGCCGCCGCCGCCGGCGCGAACGTGGTCGCGCTGGACCTCACGCCCGAGCTGTTCGCGACGGCTATCCGGCGCGCCGAGCAGTACCACGGCGAGATCCTCGCCAACGTCGAGCGCCGCAACGAGGCGACCGATGGCAGCCTGCTGATGTACGCGGAGTACCTCGTCGCCATCGGACGCAAGCGCCCCTGAGCCCCGCCGGCGGCGTGCTCGGGATCGCGTCGAGCAGGTGCGTGCTCGGTAGGAGATCTGTTCATCGACGCGTGTGCGCAGCATCGGTGAAGGGTCTTCGGGCGGGGTGGCGCTGCGCGTCGACCTGCGCGCCGCGCGTCGTGTCGCGCCGATAGTTCCGGGGGCGGGAGGATGCCGTCACCCGGCGAACGCGACGCCGAGATGCGCTCGCAGCAGCGCACGCGCAGCGCGACGGGGCCATGCACACGATGCCGGCGGCGCGGACGGTCACGGCGGAACTCCAGCGCCCGACGAAACAGATGAGCAAGCTGCCCGTCTCGATCTTCGGCCTGGCGGGCTCAGCGCGGTCGCGACTCCTCGAAGCGCTCGAGGCCGTCGTCGGGGACAGGCTCCCACGGCGCGGCATAGGTGATGAACGCGCGGAAGCTCGGCCGCACGCCAGGATCGCCGTCGAAGGCCGACATCCGCACCGCGCCGATGATCTTTGTGTCGGGATCGCGACTGAAGACGTGGCCCCCGCACACGCTGCAGAAGCACTTCTCCATGCCGCCGTCGGGGTGGCGCCAGCCCGTCACGAGCTCCTCACCGCGATCGATCGAGACCGACGTGCCGTCGACGAGCGCCTGCGCCGAGGCCGATGTGCCAGTGCGTCCCTGGCAGCGCGTGCAATGGCAGTAGCCGGCGACCTCGGGCGGCGTCCCGACGGTCAAGCTCACGCCGCCGCACAGGCAGCCTGCGGTCAGGGGTCCAGCGCCCAAGGTCAGGCCCCGTGGCAGCGCTTGTACTTCTTGCCGCTGCCGCACGGGCAGGGCTCGTTGCGCGCCGGGGTGTCGCCGACGACGCGCGGCGGCTGCGGCGCGTAGTACGGCTCGGGCGCCTTGTTGACCCGCATGACCGCCTTGTCGACCGCCCGCCAGCCGGCATGGTTGGACTCGCGCGCGCGCAGTAGACGCGCCGTGTTGACCCGCACGGCGGCGTCCTCGTGCTGCTCGCACATGGTCCTCTTGGCGTCCTCGAGGCTCGTCGGGTAGCCGAACGACTGGCCTTTGCAGGCGGGGCACTCGTCGTCGACGGGCTCGATCGGGTCGAGCGTCACGTTGGAGCGGTCGAGGTCGACCTCGCCGAAGGCGTGCTGAACCAGGTCGGTGAGCGCGCCGAGGCCGATCTTGTTCCAGGAGCGCTTGACCTGGATCGCGGGCACGCCGAGCGCCCCGTGGTCGCCGTCGACGTCCTGGAGCAGGCGCGGCACATCGCCGCGGGCAGCGAGCCGCGGGTAGTCGCCGTCCAGCAGCTCCGTCTCTCGCTCGAGCGCCGCCGCCAGCACGGCCGTGCCGTAGCGGCCGACCGCCGCCGCGAGGTCGCCCTCGGTCTCCTCCAGCGTGCGTCGCACGAGATCGAGCGTGAGATAGAGATCGACCTCGAGCACCTCGTCGTCGACCGTGACCGCCGTCCATGCCTCGCCGCGGTTCGCGATCCAGCCGAGCGGATCCTTCGTGATGACGAAGCAGCGCAGCCACAGCTGCCTGTGCTCGGGATGGATCTCGAGGTCGTAGGGCCAGTCCAGGCGCAGCTCGACGAGCGCGAACTCGTCGTCGGGCGCGGCCTCGAGAAGCGCGGTGGCATCGAGGTTCTGTGGTGCCGGCTGGGTCGCCATCCTGCGTGGGAGGCTAGTGGGTCGACTAGCGGTCGCGCGCGGTGTCCCGCCACCCGCGGAACGCCGCCACGAGCCGGTTGAGGATCGTCCCTGGGATGTCGTCCTCGCGCAGCCGCCCGAGCGTGCTGATCGTCATCTGCAGCTGCGCGAGATACGCGGTGCATTCGGGGCACGTCTCGAGGTGCGCCTCGACCCGCGCGCGTTGGTCCGTCGTCAGGGCATCGTCGAGATAGTCGGAGACGAGTTCGACGACCTCCTGGCAGGTCAGGCGCGGGGCGCGCAGCTCGGTCATCGGATCAGTGAACATGCCGCGCGGTTCATCAGACGTGCGTCCGCGCCGGAACGACGGCGTTACGCGCGCGTGTGTAACGCGCGACCGATGCGGGAGACTGATGCCGCGTGCAGCCAGTTGCGATCCCGGCCGGGCGCCGGTCTGACAGCGAGGACGAGCGTGCGCTGGTCGCCGCGCTGCGCCGCGGCGACGAGGCGGCGTTCGTCACGCTCGTCGATCTCCACGGCGCGTCGCTGCTGCGCCTGGCGCGCACGTTCGTCCGCGACTGCGCCGTCGCCGAGGAAGTCGTGCAGGAGACCTGGCTGGCGGTCCTGAGCGGGATCGATCGCTTCGAAGGCCGATCGTCCGTGAAGACGTGGATCTTCCAGATCCTCAGCAACCGCGCGCGGACGCGCGCGGTGCGCGAGCGCCGTAGCGCCCCGTTCTCCGCGCTCGCCGGCGACGGCGAGGACGACGAGGTCGCGGTCGACGCAGACCGCTTCCGCGGCGAAGGCCATCGCTGGGTGGGCCACTGGGCTGCCGCACCCGCGGACTGGCGTCATCTGCCCGAGCAGCGCCTGCTGAGTCGGGAGACGCTCGAGCGGGTCCGCGAGGCGATCGTCATGCTGCCGCCGCGCCAAGCCGAAGTCCTCGTCCTGCGCGACGTCGAGGGCTGGTCGCCCGTGGAGGTCTGCGCCGCGCTGGGTATCACGGACGGCAACCAGCGCATCCTGCTGCACCGCGCCCGCAGCAAGGTGCGCGCCGAACTTGAACGGTATTTCTCCGGGGGAGCCACAGGATGAGCGCCGACGTCGAACACGTGACGTGCCGGGAGTTCGTCGAGGTCCTGACGGACTACCTCGAGAACGCCCTCGACCCCGCCGAGCGCGCCGACATCGAGCGTCACATCGTCATCTGCCGGGGGTGCTCGAACTATGTCGAGCAGATGCGCAGCACGGTCGACCTGCTCGGCCGGATCGTCGCCGGCGGCGACGGCGACGCCGTCCAGCGAGAGAAGCTGCTGTCGATATTCCGCGAGTGGCAGGCGGGCCGCGCGTGATCGCCTACAAATTCCTCCGCGACGGCCAGGTCGGACCGTTCTCCGGCGTGCCCTGGCCGCCGGCGGGCGAGTGGCTGCAGGCAACAGAGGTCGGCGACTGCGCCCGTGCATGCCTCGGTCGCGTCCACGCCTGCCGCGTCGAGGACCTGCCCGAGTGGATGGACCACGAGCTGTGGCGCGTCGAGCTTGACGGCCACGTGACCGTCGACTGCGGCAAGCTGATCGCCGACCGCGGGCGACTCGTCGAGCGCGTCGAGGTCTGGGACGCGGCGCTGATGGCAGCGTTCGCCGAAGCCTGTGCTCTGCGTGCGCGCGACGCGGCGCTCACCGTGCTCGCACCCGGCTCGCCGGCGCACTGCGGGCTCGCCTCGTGCCATGCCGCCGAGGATCTCGCTGCGGCCTGCGTGCAGCTGACCGATCTCGACCCTGACGGGGAGCGCGCGGCCGGCTACGCCGGCGACGCCGCTCGTCACGTGCTCGGCGCGGTCGCCGAGCCGTCCACTGCGCCGATCCATGCAGCCGTCAACGGCTTCATCGCCGCTCACGCAGCCGCGTTCGCCGAGAACGACCTCGGCGCGGCCGAGCGCGAGCGCGCGTGGCAGGCCGACTGGCTCGCGCGACGACTCGAGATCACCGCGTAGCGTTACGAACCGCCCCCCGCGAGACAGTCACATATGGACTACTCAGATCTGAAGGCGCTGTACATCAACTGCACGCTCAAGCGGTCACCCGAGACCTCCCACACCCAGGGCCTCGCGGACACCTCGATCGGGCTCATGCGCGAGCAAGGGGTGGAGGTCGGCGAGATTCGCGCCGTCGACCGGAACATCGCCACAGGTGTGTGGCCGGACATGCGCGAGCACGGCTGGGCGCAGGACGACTGGCCCGAAATCCACGAGCAGGTCATGGCCGCCGACATCCTCGTCCTGCTGTCGCCGATCTGGCTGGGCGAGAAGTCGTCGGTGTGCACGCAGGTCATCGAGCGCCTGTACGGCAACTCGCACATCCTCAACGACGCCGGCCAGTACGCGTACTACGGCCGTGTCGGCGGCTGCCTGATCACCGGTAACGAGGACGGCATCAAGCACTGCGCGATGAACATCCTCTATTCCCTGCAGCACCTCGGCTACACGATCCCGCCCCAGGCCGACGCCGGCTGGATCGGCGAAGCGGGCCCGGGCCCGAGCTACCTCGATCCCGGCTCCGGCGGCCCCGAGAACGACTTCACCGCCCGCAACACCCACTTCATGACCTGGAACCTGCTGCATGCCGCGCGCATGATCAAGGACGCGGGCGGCATCCCCGCCCACGGCAACGTGCGCGCGGAGTGGGATGCGGGCTGCGCGGAAGGCAACGTGAACCCGGAGCACCGCTGATCGGGCCGTCGGTCCTCGGCTGGGTCGTGGTCGATCAACCGGTTGCCGTGCTCTCGGGACTCGAGCTCGGCGTCGTCGCCGCCGCGCGGGCGGCGGCGCTCATCGCCGCCGGGGTGCTCTCCGTCGTCGCGTTCCCGGCGCTCGCCGTGGGCCGGTTGCGATGACCCGCTTCAGCAGGTCGAGCGGGCCGTCTCGCCGGCGAAGCGCCGGGCGATCCACTTCGAGACGTACGGCGCCGTCTTCTCGCCGAGATCGCCGTGCGCGACCTTCGCCGACGGGCGGTACTGGACGGTCGTGCCGCGGCCGCAGAGGTAGCGCACGAAGCGGGCGGTCGACGTCGGGCGCACGAACGTGTCGTCGATGCCCTGCGTGACGATCACCGGCACCGCGATCGTCTTGGCCCCGGGCGAGTTGCCGGCGAGAAGCTTCTGCCACGGCCCGCCGTTCCAGGGCGCCTTCGTGCGGTAGGCGAGCGCCACGTAGCGGTTGCCCAGGGCGGGCCCGATGCGGCCGTGGTCGAGCGGCACGCACAGCGAGGCCACCTGCGCGACAACCCGGCGCCCAGGCGCCGTGAGGATCTCGTCGAGCCGCAACTGCGCAAACGCGCGGCTCCAGGTCGACAGGATGTAGGCCGCCATGACGTCGCCGGCGGGGGTGCCGGCGGAGGTCGCGATCAGCCGCCCGAGGTTCGCCATCGGCGCGCCCGCGGCGACGCCCGCGAGCTCGAGCTCCGGTGCGTACGAGGCGGCCTCCTGCGCGGTGAAGAGCGCCGCCTGGCCGCCACGGCCGACACCCCAGGCGACGAAGCGCTCGCTCGCCGCGGCCCCCTGCAGGCGCTGCGTCGCGCGCACGCCGTCAAGCGCGGCGTGTGCTGCCGCGTCGCCGACGAGGTACGGGTACTCCCCTGCCTCCACGAGTCCTTCGAGGTCCGGGACGACGACGGCGTAGCCCGCGGCGATGAACCGGGCCAAGCCGTCGAGGTCGTCGAAGGACGTGTCCGCGCGCGAGACGGCGCAGCGCGGCGCGACGCCGATCGTTCCGTGCATCAGCGCGACGACGCTGCGGCCGTTGGATGGCGCTGCGCGAGCGGACACGAACACGAGCGCGCTGCGCGCGACACTGCGACCGTCGAGCCCGCGCGAGTGGTAGAGGATCCGGTACGCGGCCGAGCCCGGCGGCGGGTCCTCGACGCGCTCGTTGCGGATGATCAGGCCGGGCGCCCCCTCCGGCAGGGGGTCGGGCGGCGTGTAGAAGGCGTCGTCGGCGGAGCCGTCGTCCGATCCCGGCAACAGCGCCGCCGCTGCCACAGCGCCCCCGACGAGCACGACGATCAGCGCCAGCGCGGGCAGTCGCCGGCGCAGGAACGACCTCGGCGCGACATCACCCACCTCGTGCGCA
>DATLNO010000219.1:0-2357 GCA_035536715.1 Solirubrobacteraceae bacterium | reverse complement strand
ATCGGGATCTTCCGGCGCGACGCACTGGCGGGCGTCGGCGGGTACGACACCGACACGTTCGCCGAGGACGCCGATCTCACGTTGAAGATCCTGACGGCGGGTTGGCACATCACCTACGAGGACCGCGCGATCGCGTGGACGGAAGCGCCGGAGCGGCTGCACGATCTGATCAAGCAGCGGTACCGCTGGACGCGCGGAATCCTCCAGGCGCTGCGGAAACGGTCGGCGTGGCTGGGGTCGCCGCGGCGAGGGCTCGCGGTCTGGACGTCGTTGCAGGCGATGTTGTTCGAGGCCGTCATCTGGCCGATCGTGAACGTGCTTGGCAACCTGTTCTTCGCGCTGACGGCGCTCACGATCGGCGCAGCGTCGAGTGTCGTCGTCTACTGGTGGCTGCTGCTCACGCTCCTCGACGTCGCCGCGGCGCTGCACACGATCGGCATGGAAGAGGAGGACCTTGGCCTCGTGCCGTACGCGATCCTGTACCGGTTCTTCTTCATCACGATGGTCGACGTCGCCAAGCTGTTTGCGGCTATCGAGGAATTCGCGAACGTGCACATGACCTGGGGCAAGCTCGAGCGCGCGGGACGGATATGAGCGCGCGGGAGGCGTAGGCGATGGATCTGGGAACCCTGCTGTCGACGATCCTGCTCGTGTCGTTCATCGTCACGATCATTCTCGCGGTCGGCAGCTACATGGCGTACAAGTTTCGCGAGCGTCGGCGGCCGCGCGACGCTGCGCGCGACGGCGATGCGCCGGTGTACTTCGAGCGCGTCGATCTGACTGCGCCGCCGCCGGCAGCTCGCGAGCGATCGAAGTGAGTCGCGTGTCGGCCGGCCGGCGCCGGCCTCACGGGATCGCGGTCGGCGCCGTCCTCATGGTCCTCACGATCGTCGCGATCTCGGTCGCGTTGGTCGTCTGGCGAGGGCGCGTCGAGGGCGCGCGGACGCCCGTCCGGTTTTCTGGCGCGCGCACGGTCATTCCGATGCCCTCGCTGTTGCCGCCGGCACGACTCGTCGAGCCGGTCCGCGTTGCGATCGTTCGCGATCCGGCTGCAGCCTCGTTCTATGACCGCCCGTCGATGCTCGACTCGATCGTCGCGCGGTGGCATGATGCGATGCGCGCCGCCGGCGCCGACGTACGTGTGCTCGCGCCGTCGGAGCTGGATCGCGCGATCGACGTGGAGGTGCTCGTCGTGCCGTCGTCGCCCTGCCTCGGCGTCGAGACGCGCGAGGCTCTCCAGCGCGCTGCGGTAGGCGGGCAGGGCGTGATCCTGACGACGTCAGCCGGGCTGTACGACGGCGGCTGTTCGCGCGTCGGGTATGGGCTCGTCGTCGCCCTCACCGCGGCCACCCGCGCCGACACGCTCGAATCGCGGAAGATGGTCTACGTCACGGTTCCCGGCGGCTCGCCGCTCGCCGCGGATCTCCCGCCCGGCACGCGCATCGAGGTCAATCCCGGCGCGCACGTCGCGCTGCGTCGCTCCGGACGTGACGCGTTCTTCTCGGACTACGACATGAATCCCGAACCGGCGCTCGGCCGACCGCTACTCGACGGCGCGATCGTCCACTCGCAGTACGGGCGGGGGCGCGCGGTCTACTGGGGCTTCGAGCTGAACGACGTCGTCGACCGGCCGTGGAATCAGGGCGTGCTCGCGCTACTCGTGCGGAACTCCGTGGCGTGGGCAGCTGGCCACCCGCTCGCATCAGTGGAAGCCTGGCCTCGCGGCCTGGTGGCCGCGGCGGTGCTCGCGCAGGACGTGGAGTCCGAGTTCACCAACGCGCGCTACGCGCTGGACTCGCTCCGTGCGGCAGGCGTGCCGGCGACGTACTTTCTCACATCCAATCTCGCCCTCAAGCACCGCCGGCTCACGCGCGCACTCGCCGCCCACGGGGAGATCGGCACGCACACAGACCGACACCAGCTGCTCGGCGGTGAACCGGCCGATTCGCAGGCGGCGTGGCTGCGGCGCACGAAACAGGACCTCGCGCGCCTCGTCGGCCGTCCGGTACATGGCCTGCGCCCGCCTGAGGAGCAGTTCGACACGACCACGCTCCTGGAGTGGCGTCGAGCGGGTGGCGCGTACGTATTTGGCGCAAACAACTCGCGCGTCGCCGCGCCGGAGCTGCTCCCGCTCGGCAGGGATACGGTCGTGTTACTTGCGCGTGTCACCGATGACGACGTGATCGCGGTCCACACCGTCGGCCCAGATCCGGTCAGAGCACTGACCGAACGGTATCGCGCCGACTTTGCACGGATCCGCGCACTGGGTGGGCTGTACCTGCTCAGCTATCACTCGCAACTGCTCGCACAGCCCGAGCTGGTGCCCACTTTGGCCAACCTTGCGCGAACGGTCGCGG
>DATLNO010000218.1:0-11160 GCA_035536715.1 Solirubrobacteraceae bacterium | reverse complement strand
TCGGATCCGAGGTATTCCCAGCGAGCTACCTCTGGGCGAGGCCGAGGGGCTCCCGCAGCGGTCCGTCGCCTCCTTCGACAATCTCCAGCCGTTCCCCAAGGCGATGCTCGTTCACCGGATCGGTGCGTTGGGTCCTGATCGCTCGCGGGACATCTGCCGAGCCGCGGGCACAGCCCTGGACTGCTGACGGCGCGGCGCTGGGCAACCCCGCTCGACGTGGCACGATCGCGCCGGTGACCAGCAGGCCCGCCGAAGAGCAGCACCTGCGCGACCTCGCTCTGTTGCGCCGCGTACGCGACCGGATGGACCGGGAGTACACGCAGCCGCTGGACGTCGAGGCGCTCGCCCGCGGCGCGCACATGTCGGCCGGGCACCTCAGCCGCCAGTTCCGGCTCGCCTACGGCGAGTCGCCGTACAGCTACCTGATGACGCGGCGCATCGAGCGAGCGATGGCGCTGCTGCGTCGTGGGGACCTCAGCGTCACCGAGGTCTGCTTCGAGGTCGGCTGCTCGTCGCTGGGCACCTTCAGCACGCGCTTCACCGAGCTGGTCGGCGTGGCGCCCAGCGTCTATCGGCGCCACGCTGCGCGCGCGACGGCCGGGATGCCGTCCTGCGTGGCGAAACAGGTGACGCGACCGGTCAGGAATCGAGAAGCGCCGGCCGCGAGCCGCAGCTAGCGTGACCGCCATGGATATCACCATTCACCAGGCGTACCTCCCGCACGACGATCCGGACACCGCCCTGGCCTTCTATCGCGACACCCTCGGCTTCGAGGTCCGCAACGACGTGGGCTACCAGGGGATGCGCTGGATCACCGTCGGCCCCGCCGACCAGACCGGCCCGTCGATCGTCCTGCATCCGCCGGGCGCCGACCCGGGCATCACCGACGACGAGCGCCGAACCATCGCCGAGATGATGGCCAAGGGCACCTACGCCGGCATCAACCTGGCCACCCACGACCTCGACAGCACCTTCGAGCAGGTTCAGGCCGGCGGCGCCGAGGTCGTCCAGGAGCCGATCGAGCAGCCCTACGGCATCCGCGACTGCGCATTCCGCGACCCCGCGGGCAACATGATCCGCATCCAGGAACTGCGCTGAGCGCCATGGCCACGAGGACGGACACGCAGTCGCCCGCGCTGCACGTTGCCGACAGCCACGACCTGATCCGGCTGCAGGGCGCGCGCGTGAACAACCTCAAGGACGTCAGCGTCGAGATCCCGAAGCGGCGGCTGACGGTGTTCACCGGCGTCTCCGGCTCGGGCAAGAGCTCGCTGGTCTTCGGCACGATCGCCGCCGAGTCCCAGCGGATGATCAACGAGACGTACAGCGCCTTCGTGCAGGGCTTCATGCCGACGCTGGCACGGCCCGAGGTCGACCTGCTCGACGGGCTGACGACCGCGATCATCGTCGACCAGGAGCGGATGGGTGCCAACCCCCGCTCCACGGTCGGCACCGTCACCGACACCAACGCGATGCTGCGCATCCTCTTCAGCCGGCTCGGGCAGCCGCACATCGGCTCGCCCAACGCGTATTCGTTCAACGTCCCCTCGGTCCGGGCGAGCGGTGGGATCACCGTTGAGCGGGGCGGCAAGACCCAGACCAAGAAGGCGACGTTCAACCGTCTGGGCGGCATGTGCCCCCACTGCGAGGGCCGGGGCGCTATCACCGACTTCGACCTGTCCGCGTTGTACGACGACAGCCTGTCGCTCAACGAGGGTGCGCTCACGATCCCCGGCTACAGCATGGAGGGCTGGTATGGCCGCATCTTCCGCGGCTGCGGGTTCTTCGACCCCGACAAGCCGATCCGCACGTACAACAAGCGGGAGCTACACGATCTGCTCCACAAGGATCCCACCAAGATCAAGGTCGACGGGATCAACCTGACGTACGCGGGCCTGATCCCGCAGATCCAGAAGTCGTTTCTGGCCAAGGACGTCGACGCGATGCAGCCGCACGTCCGCGCCTTCGTGGAGCGGGCGGTGACGTTCACGACCTGTCCCGAGTGCGACGGCACCCGGCTCAGCAAGGAGGCCCGGTCGTCGAAGATCGAGGGGAAGAACATCGCCGACGTCTGCGCGATGCAGATCAGCGACCTCGCCGGCTGGGTGCGGGATCTGGACGAGCCATCGGTCACGCCGCTGCTGGCCGGGCTGGGGCACACGCTCGACTCGTTCGTCGAGATCGGGCTCGGCTACCTCAGCCTCGACCGCCCGTCGGGCACGCTCTCGGGCGGCGAGGCGCAGCGCACCAAGATGATCCGCCACCTCGGGTCGTCGCTCACCGACGTCACGTACGTCTTCGACGAGCCGACGATCGGGCTGCACCCGCACGACATCCAGCGGATGAACGAGCTGCTGCTGGCGCTGCGCGACAAGGGCAACACCGTGCTGGTCGTCGAGCACAAGCCGGAGGCGATCGCGATCGCCGACCACGTCGTCGACCTCGGCCCGGGGGCCGGTACCGCCGGCGGCGAAGTGGTGTTCGAGGGCACCGTCGAGGGGCTGCGGGCGAGCGACACGCTCACCGGGCGCCACCTGGACGATCGCGCCTCTCTGAAGCCGTCGGTGCGGACGCCGTCGGGGGTGCTGGAGGTGCGCGGCGCCTCGACCCACAATCTGCAGGACGTCGATGTCGACATCCCGCTCGGGTTGCTGGTGGTGGTCACCGGCGTGGCCGGGTCGGGGAAGAGCTCACTGATCCGCGGCTCGGTGTCTGACCGGGACGGGGTGGTGTCGGTCGACCAGGGCGCCATCAGAGGCTCGCGACGGAGCAATCCGGCGACGTACACCGGGCTGCTCGACCCGATCCGCAAGGCGTTCGCGAAGGCCAACGGCGTGAAGCCGGCGCTCTTCAGCGCCAACTCCGAGGGCGCCTGCCCGGCCTGCAACGGCGCCGGCGTCATCTATACCGATCTGGCGATGATGGCCGGCGTCGCCAGCACCTGCGAGGAGTGCGACGGCAAGCGCTTTGAGGCCGCGGTGCTGGAGTACACCTTCGGCGGCAAGGACATCAGCGAGGTGCTGGCGATGGCGGTCACCGAGGCGGCCGAGTTCTTCGGCTCCGGGCCATCCGGCGCCCGAGTGACCGCGGCCCACAAGATCCTGTCCCAGCTTTCCGACGTCGGGCTCGGATACGTGAGCCTCGGCCAGCCGCTCACCACGCTGTCCGGCGGCGAACGGCAGCGGCTCAAGCTGGCGACCCAGATGGCGAAATCGTCCCACTCAGCGGACGTCTACGTCCTCGACGAGCCGACCAGCGGCCTGCATCTCGCCGACGTCGAGCAGCTGCTCGGCCTGCTCGACCGGCTCGTCGATTGCGGCAAGTCGGTCGTCGTCATCGAGCACCACCAGGCGGTCATGGCGCACGCCGACTGGATCATCGATCTCGGCCCCGGCGCCGGCCACGGCGGCGGCCGGATCGTTTTCGAGGGCACCCCGGCCGACCTCGTTGCCGCCCGCCCGACCCTCACCGGCGAGCACCTCGCGGCCTACGTCGGCACTACGACGTAGGGGTGTGAGAACGCTCCACCTGGGTGGCCTGAGAAGTCGGCGCGGTGCGTCGATCATGAGGGCATGTCCCATATCCGCACATCCCTCCTGACCACCGCCGTCATCGGTGCGGTGCTCGCGCCCGCCGTCGTCGCACATGCCGCCCCGGCAACGCTTGCCTCCGAGCTCGCCCCGACGCGCGTCGCCGCCTGGGAAGGCACCGCCATGTGGTCGCGCTACAACCCGGCGTCCAACAACTACACGCTGGTGAAGTCCGTCGGCGGCGCCGCGCCCGTGCCCGTCGCGGTGCCCGCCCGCGCCGGCGGCCCATTCGACATCGACCTCGGCACCGATCGCAGCGGCAACACCGTCGCCGTCTATACGCGCGACGGTGACATCTACCGACAGAACGTGGAGATCGGGACCGAGCTGAAGATCAAGCAGCTTGCCTCGTCACGGATCGACCGCGATCCGACGATCCATAACGGGCGGCTGGCGTTCATCCGGCGCGTCGGCGACCGCGACGAGCTGCGTCTGGCGAGCATCACCGGCGCGTCGCGTGGCGAGACCACGCTCGTCAGCAAGCGCAAGATCGTCCACGCGGAGCTCGGCGAGAAGCACGTCGTGTACGTCCTCACCGGCCCCGGCCCGATCAGCGACGAGGGCGCGACGTTCGTCCGCATCCGCAACCTCGACACGAAGGCCGACCGCCAGATCTACCGCGCCGTGTCCGGCGGGGCCAACTTCGCCCGCGTGACGCGGCCGACGTACGTCGCCAAGCCCGCGGGCTTCTTCTGGACGCGCACGAACCAGGGCTCGGGCGTCGGCAACCGCTTCATCCGCTACACCCTGCGCGGCTCGAGGTTCGCGAATGCGCGTGGCGTGAAGCCGCGCTACAGCACCAGCGCCTGGGCCGGCGCCGCGCTCGGCGCCATCGTCGCCACCACGCTGGAGGGCGGCGAGAGCATCGGCAACTGCGCCGACGGCGGCGTGAACTACTGCCAGGTCGAGCTGACCGGCCGGCTCACGTTCAACGCCACGCCGTAGCCATCGACGAGGGTGGGCACACTATGGGCGTGCCCGCCCGCGACCGGCTCGACGAGTACCGCACCAAGCGCGACCCCGAGCGCACGCCCGAACCCTCCGGCGACGGTGATGACCGGTCCCCACCCACCCGCGGCAATCGCTACGTCGTCCAGGAGCACCACGCGACCCGGCTGCACTGGGACCTGCGCCTCGAGCACGACGGTGTCGCCGCTTCCTGGGCCGTGCCCAACGGCATCCCCGAGGATCCCAAGGAGAACCGGCTCGCGGTCCGCACGGAGGACCATCCGCTCGAGTACCTCGAGTTCGAGGGCGACATCCCGAAGGGCGAATACGGCGCCGGCACCATGCGCATCTGGGACCGCGGTACCTACGAGACCCACAAGTTCGACGACGACAAGGTCGAGGTGACGTTCCACGGCGAGCGCCTCAATGGTCGCTACGGCCTCTTTCCGCTGAAGAAGCGCAAGGGCGAGCCCGCGGGAAAGGATTGGATGATCCACCGGATGGATCCGGCCGACGATCCTACGCGCGAGCCGATGCCGCCGCGAATCTCGCCGATGCTCGCCAAGTCGACGAAGGGCCTGCCGCCCGACGACAAGAGCTGGGCCTACGAGATCAAGTGGGACGGCGTGCGCGCGATCGCCTACTCCGAGCCGGGCCGGATCCGCTTCGAGAGCCGCAACCACAACGACATCACCCACTCCTATCCCGAGCTGAAGGCGTTCAACCGGGCGCTGAGCTCACACCGCGCGATCCTCGACGGCGAGGTCGTCGCCTTCGACGAGAACGGCCGGCCGAGCTTCGGTCGCCTGCAGGGCCGCATGCACGTCTCCTCCGAGGCCGCCGCGCGACGGCGCGCGAAGGAGACACCGGTCGCGTACATCGTCTTTGACCTCTTGTGGCTCGACGGCCACTCGCTGATGGATGAGCCCTACGAGGAGCGCCGCGCGCGGCTGAAGGACCTCGAACTCCAGGGCCCGCACTGGCAGACGCCCGACCATGTCGTCGGCAACGGCGCGGCCGTGCTCGAGGCCAGCCGTGCAAGCGGGCTGGAGGGCGTTGTCGCCAAGCGCCTGGACAGCCCGTATCTGCCGGGCCGCCGCTCTCCCTGCTGGCTGAAGGCCAAGAACGTGCTGCGCGAGGACGTCGTCGTCGGTGGCTGGCTGCCGGGGGAGGGCAAGCGCCAGAACAGCATCGGGGCGCTGCTCGTCGGTGTCCCCGAGGACGGGCGGCTGCGGTATGCCGGCCGCGTCGGCACCGGCTTCACCGGTGCCGAGCTGACGCGCCTGGCCAAGGTCCTGGAGCAGCGCCCCGACTCGCCGTTCAGCGGCGAGCCGCCGCCGCCGCGCAACGCGGTGTTCGTCGAGCCCAGCCGGATCGCCGAGGTCGAGTTCACCGAATGGACGTCGGACGGCGTTCTGCGCCATCCCTCGTACAAGGGACTGCGCGAGGAGGCGCCCGCCGCGGCGTTCCTCGATGCCGGCAAGCCCCTCCGCGACGGCGTCGAGGTGCGCGTGGGGGAGCGCACGCTGAAGGTCACGAACCTCGACAAAATCCTTTATCCGAAGACCGGCTTCACGAAGCGCGACGTGATCGACTACTACGTCGCGATCGCGCCGGCGATCCTGCCGCACCTCGACGGGCGGCCTCTCACGCGCGTGCGCTTCCCGAACGGGGTGGAGGGAAAGAGCTTTTTCGAGAAGCAGTGCCCGTCGCACCGGCCCGACTGGGTCAAGGTCGCGCCGGTGCCGCTGTCGGACAAGATCGTCGAGTTCTGCCTGTGCGAGGACGTGCCGACGCTCGTCTGGCTGGCGAACCTGGCGGCGCTCGAGCTGCACACGCAGCTGCACCGCGTCGAGGAGCTCAGCCGCCCGACGATGATGGTCTTCGACCTCGATCCAGGACCACCGGCGACCATCGTCGAGTGCTGCCGGGTCGGTCTGTGGCTGCAGGGGATGTTCGACAACCTCGGCCTGCAGTCGTTCGCCAAGACCTCGGGCTCCAAGGGCCTGCAGGTCTATGTGCCGCTCAACTCGCCGGGTGCGACGTACGCCGCAACGAAGGGCTTCGCGTTCGCCGTCGCCGAACTGCTCGAGGCATCAGAGCCCAAGCTCGTCGTCTCGCGCATGAAGAAGGACCTGCGCAAGGGCAAGGTCTTCATCGACTACAGCCAGAACAACGAGCACAAGACCACGGTCTGTGTCTACTCGCTGCGCGCCCGCGACCGGCCGAGCGTGTCGACGCCGGTCACCTGGGACGAGGTGCGCTCCTGCCTGGACGGCGGCGACCCGGGCGACCTCGTCTTCGACGCGCGCGAGGTGATCGAGCGCTTCGCCGAGCACGGCGACCTCTATGCACCGGTCCTTTCGATGGTGCAGGGGATCCCCTCGCTGGGTTAGATTCTGCCGGCCATGGATCCAGACAGGCTGAAAGCGATCCCCGTCTTCGCGTCGCTCGACGACCAGACGCTGCGCGGTATCGCGACGTTCGCCACGGAGTCCTCCGTTCCGGCCGGCAAGCATCTCGTCAAGGAGGGCGACTACGCCTACGAGTTCATGGCGATCGAGGAGGGCGCGGCCGACGTCGTCCGCGGTGACGAGACGGTCGCCACGCTGGGCCCGGGCGACTTCTTCGGAGAGATCGCGGTCCTGGAGAAGACCCTGCGAACAGCATCGGTCGTTGCGAAGACGCCGATGCGCCTCGTGACGCTCTCGCACTGGGACCTCAAGCGCGTAGGGGACGCGATGGAGCAGATCCGCGCGACGCTCGAGGAGCGCAAGCGCAACACCGCCTGACGGGCGCGGCGCCGTAGCGCGGGGCGGGGCGGGGCGGGGCGCGAGCGCGCCATCTGTCCGCCGAGCTGTGCCCTCCGCAGCAACCGGCCGATGACCGGTGGCGATGTCCAAGCCTCCGCCTCAGCCTGCCCCGACCGCTGCCGAGCCTTCGGCAATCGCGCGTGCCGCCCGGGCCTACGGCGACGGGTACCCGCCCCTGCGCGGGCAGTGGCGCGTGCGCGCCGCGGGCCTGCTGCTCGTCGTGACCACGCTGCTCTACACGCCGTGGATGCTGACGTCGCTCAACGGCGATGTCCCGTGGCTCGCCTGGCCGTTCGCTGTCGCCAACCTCTTCTCGCTCGCCTACGGGCTGGTCGCGGTGCTCAACGCCTGGTCGCGCAAGGTTCCCGAGCCGCGGCCGCTGGCGCACGGCGACGAGCCCGACGTCGCCGTGATCGTGCCGACCTGCGGCGAGCCCGTGCCGATGATCCTGCGCACGATCGCATCCATCCGCGAGCAGGACTGGCCGGCCGACAAGCTCACGATCATCGTCAGCGACGACGGTCACGACGCCGCGCTCGAGACCGCCGTTGCGGACCTGCCCGTGATCTACCACTCGCCGCCGGATCGCTACGCGCCCGGGCGCGACGGCGCGGCCAAGGCCGGCAATCTCAACTCGGCCGTCGCGCTGCTCGACGAGCTGCACCCCGAGATCGGCTACATCGAGACGCGCGACGCCGACGACGAGGTCGGCTCGCACGGCTTCCTGCGACAGGTCGTCGGCCAGCTCGAGACGCACGCCGACCTCGCGTACGTGCAGACCGTCAAGCAGGCGCAGGTCAGCGCCGGCGACCCGTTCAACAACTGGGAGCCGATGTTCTACCGCGGCCAGATGCTCGCGCGCAACGCGGCGAATGCGGTCTTTCCCTGCGGCTCGGGCCTCGTCTGGCGCCGCACCGCGCTGCGCGACATCGGCGACTTCCCGACCTGGAACCTCGTCGAGGACGTGCAGTCGGGCCTCGAGGCGCTGCGCCGCGGCTGGCGCGGGCTGTACCTGCCGATCGTCGGCGCGGTCGCGCAGCACGCGCCCGAGGACGTCCCGAACTTCTACAAGCAGCGCGGCACGTGGGCGATCGACACCGTGCGGCTCATGGTCTGGTGTCGCCTGAAGGGCTTGAACCTGCGCCAGCGCGTCCAGTTCTGGGAGATGCTCGCGTTCTACCTCAACGCCTTCACGGCGTTCGTGTACATCCCGAGCATCGCGTTCTCACTGCTCGGATCGCCACCGCTGATCGGCACGGGGGCGGTCGACTACGTGACACATCTGCTGCCGCTCGTGCTCTCCGTCGAGGTCTGGCTGCTCGTCCTGAACCTGCCCTACGGCGATCGGCGTACCAGCCAGCGCAAGCTCGTGCGCAAGCTCTGGCAGACGCGCGTCATGTGGACCGGAATGGCGCCGGTGTACGCCAAGGCCGTCATCCTCGCGATCGTCGGCGGCCCCAACCGCAAGCCGACGTACGTCGTCACCCGCAAGGAGGACGACATCCGATGGCACTGGCGCCACACCCTGCCGCAGACGTCGCTCGTGCTGCTTGTGGCCTGCGTGATGGTCTACGGCCTGCGCTACGGAACACTTCCAAGCCTCGCCCTGCTGGCGGGCTCGGTGTACTGGGGCGGGCTGAACATCGCGCTCCTGACGAGCTTCGTCAGCCGCAGCTGGTACGGCCTCAAGCGCGCGCAGCGCGCGGCCAAGCATGTCGCCGTGCTGCCGCCCAAGGCCACGGAAGAGCAAGACGACGCCGCGGCGCTCGCCCCGCTGCACGCGTGACGCTCGGGTAGCCTGCGGCCTCAGTGCCGCTGGACATGCCCGAACTCGACGGCGTCGAGCACCACTACCTCGACGTCCGCGGCGCGCGCCCTGCACGTCGCCGAGCTCGGTGACCCATCCGCGCCGCCTGTGCTGCTGCTGCACGGCTGGCCGCAGCACTGGTACTCGTGGCGCTCGCTGATGCCGCTGCTGGCCGATCGTCATCGTGTGCTCGCGATGGACCTGCGCGGCTTCGGCTGGAGCGAGCGACGCCGCGCGGCTACCGCAAGAGGAGCTCGCCGGCGACGTGACGGGGGTCCTCGACGCGCTGCAGATCGATCGGGTCAACCTCGTCGGCCACGATTGGGGCGGCGTGATCGGCTTCCCCGTCTGCCTCGACCACACGTCGAGGGTCGACCGCTATGTGCCGATGAACACCGGGCATCTATGGCCCACCCTCGGCCTGCAGGGCATCCTGAAGCAGCTCGGCGCGACGGCGTATCAAGGGCTGCTCGCGAGTCCCGGGATCGGCCGCCGCGTCAACGCGTCGCCGAAGTTCCTCGGCAAGGTCGTGGGCGCGATCTCCGCGCGGACCGAAAGCGTCCTGCCGCAGTTCCCGGAGAGCTTCGCGCCGCGCTTTGCCGACAAGGCACGCGCGCAGGCCGCGTCGCAGGTCTACCGCACGTCCGTGCTCTACGAGTACCGCGCTGGGTGCGCGGCCTGTATCGCGACCGGCGGCTGACGACGCCGACGCTCTGGCTGCACGGCCTCAGCGATCCGTTCTTCAAACCGGGGATGTTCAAGGACATCGTCGATCAGCCGACGACGTGCGCATCGAGTACCGCGAGGACTGCGGCCACTTCCCGGCCGAGGAGTGCCCGCAGGCCGTCGCCGGCCATCTGCGCGCGTGCTTCGCCCAACCGGCCTTCCGGTAGCAATGCACACGAACGCACGTCAAGGCGATCCGTCGCCTCCGCGTGGCTGTCGACGCTGTTCTTGACGGCGACGATGTGTCGGACTTGGCGCTGCGCATCAGCGCGGGGTGATGAATCCGGTCTCGTAGGCGCGGATGACCGCCTGGGTGCGGTCGCGGGCGTCGAGCTTGGTGAGCACATGCGCGACGTGGGACTTCACAGTCTCGAGGCTGACAATGAGCTGTGAGGCGATCTCGGCGTTGGACAGCCCTTGCGCTACAAGGCGCAGTACTTCGGCCTCGCGATCGGTGAGCCCTGCCGCATCCAGGCCGCCGACGGAAGTCCCGGAGGGTGAGTGGCGCGCTGCCAGTTCGCGGATCGCGGTGGGGAACAGCAGTGAGTCACCGGCGGCCAGGAGCCGGATGGCTCGGACGATTTCTTCGGGGCGGGCGCGCTTGAGCAGAAATCCCGATGCTCCGGCGCACAGGGCGTCGAAGACGTAGTCGTCGTTCTCGAACGTCGTGAGGACGAGGATGCGTGGCGGGTCGTCGACGTTGGCGAGCAGGCGGCGGGTGGCCTCGATGCCATCGACGGCGGGCATGCGGACGTCCATCAGCACGACGTCGGGGCGCAGGCGGCGCACGAGCGCTGTGACGCCGGCGCCGTCCTCGGCCTCGCCGATCACGCTGAGGTCTGGTTCGGCGTCGATGATCGCGCGCAGGCCGCTGCGGATCAGCGGTTCGTCGTCGACCAGCAGCACGCCGAGGGTCATGGCGTCGGGTGCAGCGGCAGGCGTACGGAGACGCGCCAGCGGCCCGCATCCGGTCCGGCGGACATCTGGCCGCGAAGGCTCGTAACGCGCTCCTGAATGCCGCTCAGGCCGCGGCCGCCGCCCGCGCGCCGCGCACGGGACGCGCCGAGGGGGTTGGTCAGCTCCAGCTCGAGCTCATCCGTGCCGATGTTGAGGCTCAGGCTCACCGGCGCACGGCCTGCATGACGCGCCGCGTTGGTCAGGCTCTCCTGGACGATCCGGTAGACCTCGAGCGAGACGGCCTGCGGCACCGTGTCGATGCGGCCCGTCAGCTCGGCGGTGATGTCGATGCCGGCCGACCTCGTGCTGTCGACAAGGC
>DATLNO010000217.1:0-2011 GCA_035536715.1 Solirubrobacteraceae bacterium | reverse complement strand
GCTGTCGTAGAGCAGGGCCGTCACGCCCGACGAGGGGTTGTCCGACACGAGGATCGGCTGCAAGGTCTTGATGTCGGAGAAGCTGCCTTCGATGATGCGACCGCCCTGCTCCGGCTTGCCGCCGGCACCGGTCGGCGTCGTAGCCGCGGGACCCGAA
This sequence comes from Solirubrobacteraceae bacterium, assembly GCA_035536715.1. Taxonomy (GTDB): domain Bacteria; phylum Actinomycetota; class Thermoleophilia; order Solirubrobacterales; family Solirubrobacteraceae; genus CADCVQ01. Next base: position 1,854 of record DATLNO010000217.1, on the reverse strand, counting down.
GGCCCGCATGCCGCGATGAGGAGGGCGAGCGCAGTCGTCAGCGCGAGGGGTCGGAAGAAGCGGGCGCGCGTTCCCATACCCACGGTGTCCTTTCTGCTGTGGTCTTGTCACAGGTAGGCACCGGGCGGGGGTCGCGTTCGGTCGTAACGGTCTAGTGTCGCTTGGTCCGTGACGCGCGGCGATGGCGGCGGATCCGCAGACGATCCGCGCAGAGCTGATCCCGGCACCAGACTTGGCTCGAGTTCCGCGTGCGGTCGATGAACACCCACCCGCAGGCTGGGTTCTCGCACACCTTCAGGCGGTCGGCGTGCGGCAGGAGCTCGAGCAGCGTGACGGCGAGGCCGTCGACGAACCCGGGCCAGCCGCCGGCAGCAGCGCGCAGCCGACCCGATTCGATGCGCAGCGTGACTGGACCCACGAGGCGATGCGTGCGCCGCCGGTGCCCGCCCTCATCCCCCTCGGCGAGAGCTCGCACGGCGTCCCGCACCATCTTGAGACGACGCCGGTCTTCGGGCGCCGGCGCGCCGGGCGGTACGGCGACGCCGAGCGCTTCGAGGAACCGCGCGGCCTCGCGAGGGTCGCGGAGGCGATCGAGGCCGCCCGCGATGCGGACCGCGGGACCCGGCGCGAGGGGACGCTTGGCCTCCGGACCGTGGCGCGTGTTGGCGACCGCGACGAGCGCCTCGAGCGCGACAGGCGCCCTCAGCGAGGACATCACTCGCGCGACGCTACACGAGCGGTCGCGACCATCTCGCGCCAGCCGGTCTGACACACTTGACGCGTTGACCTTCGACGCATCGCTCGAGCGGCAGCCCCATGTCGAACAGGAGCCCTCCTTTTCGTGGCGGGCCGTGCTCGAGATCGTCCAGGCCCTCGCGCTCGCCGTCATCATCTCGGTGGTCCTGAACCTGTTCGTGGTCCAGGTCACGGAGGTGCGGCAGCGCTCGATGGAGCCGACCCTCCTCCAGAACGACCGTGTGCTCGTGAGCAAGGTGGACTACCGGATCACCCGGCCAGAGGTCGGTGACATCGTCGTCTTCCAGCCGACGACAGACGCGGTCATCCCGTACGTGAAGCGCATCGCAGCGATCGAGGGTGACAAGGTCGAGGTGCGCGACGGCCGCCTCTTCGTGAACGACGCACCCTCGGCGCTCGCCGAGGCGCAGGGCACGACGACGCCGCAGTCTCCGCAGGTCTCGTATCCGCTCACCATCCCGCCCGGCCACTACTTCGCGCTCGGTGACAACCGGCAGGCCTCGTCGGACTCGCGCTCATTCGGGCCGCAGCCGTACGAGAACATCATCGGCAAGGTCGTGCTGCGGTTCTGGCCGTTCGACCGTCTTCGCTTCTTCGAGTGGTGACGCCAGCGAGCACGCAAGCTCGTCAAAGCGACTTCGTATCATCGTGACGATGGCGGACGTCTTTCACCGCGCAGCGGACTGGCAGATCATCCCGGACCGCAAGGTCTTCCGCGTCGAGTGGGATGACGGGAACGTGGCCGAGTACGCCTGGGAGCCGATGCGCCGCGCCTGCCCCTGCGCGTACTGCTCCGGCGAGGGCTCGTTCGCGGGCAACGTGAACGCGCAAACGAAGTTCAGCGAGACGCAGGTGACCTTGAAGGAGGTCTACCCGGTCGGCCGCTACGGCCTGACGCCCGAGTGGGCGGACGGGCACGCGACCGGGATCTACACCTTCAAGATGCTCCGGCGCGCCGCCGACCTGCCGTGAAGTTCTTCACGAAGAAGGCCGACCTGCCCCCCGAGACCGCCGCCCGCGTCCCGCCAGGGCAGTACCTCACCGAGAAGTGGCCCGTCCTTCATTACGGGCCGGTCCCTGCCTTCGACCCGAAGAAGT
>DATLNO010000216.1:0-4622 GCA_035536715.1 Solirubrobacteraceae bacterium | reverse complement strand
GTACTCGGCCTCGGTCAGCGTGACCGGCTGCGGCTGCGCGACCTCGTGCGTCGAGACGAGGTCGAGCCCCTGGCTGCGCCGGTAGTACACGTAGCCGGCCATGCCGAGCACCATCCACGTGACGCCGGCGGCGCCGACCTGAAGGTCGAGGATGCTGACCACGAGGAACGACAGCGCCGTGCCGGCGAGCCCGATGATCGCCAGCACAGGCAGTTCGTGGCCGCGCACGCGCAGCCCGCCGGGGCTGCGATACGGGCGGCGCGCGTCGGGCTCGGTCACGCGCAGGCGGATCAGCGACAGGTGCGCCATCGAGAACGACAGCATCGCCCCGAAGGCGTAGATCTTGCCGAGGAAGTCTGCTTGGCCGGGCAGCAGCGCGACGCAGGCGAACGCCGAGAAGACGAGGATCCCGACATAGGGTGTGCGGTAGCGCCGGTGCAGGCGGCGCATGACGTCTGGCAGCTGGCGGTAGATCCCCATCGAGTACGTCAGGCGCGAGACGCCGAGCACACCGGCGTTCGTCGCCGCGATCAGGATCGTGACCGCGAGGATGCCGACGTAGAGCTCGACGAAGCCCTGCATCGAGCCGAGCTCCATGCCCGAGACGACGCCGACGATCGGATCGGTCGCGTAACCGCCATCCTCCCGTCCGACGCCGAGCAGCGTCCGGCACTCGCCGCCGACGCACTCGATGGGCAGCGCCGAGAGCGCGACCAGCGGCAGCGTGAAGTAGATCGCGAAGACCGCGATCATGACGCGCTTGATCGACGCGGGGATCGTCGTGTCCTGGTCGCGAGCCTCGCCCGCCATGTTCGAGATCGTCTCGATCCCCGTGTACGCGACGGTGCCGATCGGGATCGCCAGCAGAAACTGCGTGAGAGTCGGGGTCTCGCCGAAGAAGTCGAGGTTGTTCAGCAGCACGTCGGGGTTGAACACGAGAAAGAACCCAAGCGCGACGATTGCGAGCTGGCTGAGGAAGTCGACGACCGCCAGGACGAGGTTGACGGTGACGGCGTCCTTCACGCCGCGCACGTTGACGAGTGCCAGCAGCGCGACGGCGACGACGGCGAACGCGATGTCGCCCGGCGTCTCGCTGAAGCCCTCCCAGGTGAAGCGCCCGGCGTAGTGCGCCGCGAAGAACGCCGAGATCGCGATCGTGATGATGTAGTTGAGCATCTGCGCCCAGGCGGTGAAGAAGGACAGCAGCTCGTTGAACGCGCGCCGCGCGAACAGCGACGAGCCGCCCGCCTCGGGGTACATCGCCGTGGCCTCGGCGTACGTGGTGGCGGTGCAGTAGAACAGCGCGCCCGTGATGAGGAAGACGAGCGGCGTCAGGCCGGCCGCGAGCGCCGCGACGAGCCCGAGGGCGTAGTAGATCGACGAGCCGACGTTGCCGTAGGCGGTCGAGAACAGCGCGTTGACCCCAAGAACGCGCTGCAACCCATGGAGCTGACGCTCTGCCATCCGCGGCGGGAGTCTACGCCGAGCCCCGGAACTGCATCGATGAGCAACGCGCCGCGGGGGCCTGGCGTCGGCGGTCTTTTTCCATGGAGGATCGACACCCGCGGCCGACAGCCGCGCGCGGGTGGCGTTCCTCCCGGAGATGCGTGGTCAATCGGGCATGGTCGCCGGCGCTTGCGCGCGAGGTGTCGGTTCTCCATGCGCCGCGCGATCACCCGGCGGACCCACCCCCGTCACGTTTCGCCGATGCTGTTGCAACGCGTGCAGAACCACCGCGACGACGTCACCACGGACTCGCCGCCAACGACGCCGGCCGACGGCCGAGGGTCAGCACCCTCTACTGCTGCTCGACGAACTCCAGCAGCGCCTCGAGCGTGACGTCCCAGCCGAGCGTGTCGCCGCCGCCGGGCAGCTCCTCCTGCCAGTCCAGGCCGAAGTCGCGGCGATCGACGATCGCAGACAGCTCGATCCCGACGCGATTCTCCGGACTGAGCAGACCGGGGCCGGGAAGCCCGACCTTGCCCGTCGCCGCGACCGTCCTCGTGTGACCGTGGATCGACAGCTCGCCGGACGCCGTCAGCGCGCGGCTGTCGTCGCCCTCGACCTCGGAGACCTCCCAGCGCACGACCGGGAACCGGCTGGCGTCGAGGAACTCCGGCGAGAGCATGCGCTCGCGGATGATCGGGTTGTTGAGATCCAGCGAGGCGACCGGCACGGTCGCGACGAGCGTGGCGGCGCCGGCGTCGAGCGTGGCGTCGATCTCCCTGAAGCCGGCCCGGTAGTCGCGTGCTCCGAGGTGGCGCACCTTGAAGGTGACCGACGAAAACGGCGGGTCGGCCCGCCAGACGCCACCGCCCAGATGATCCGCGAGGAAGCTCACCGCGGGGACTGTAGCCTCAGCCTGAATCCGGCAGCGTCCGGTCGAGGAACGCGCTGACGTGGCGCTCGTGCCGCTGGGCGTGCACCGCACGCGCGGGTACTGGCGCTGGCCGATGGCGCCGCCGGGCGGCCAGTTTCTTGGGGCGTCTTGGAAGTAACGCGCCTATATGTCGCATAAGTTCCAAGACCCCCGCCCGTGCGGGACGCCCGTGGCATCCGAACCGACTCCCTCAGAGATGCTGTTGAGAAGCACCCGCGCCAGCGCCGGGGGCCTGTGTGAACCCGCCTAGCGGGCCTGCAGCGCCTTCCGGCCGGCGTCCGTGATCTGCCAGCGGCCCGACGCCAGCGGCGGGAGCGTGATCAGCCCCTGCTTCTGCAGGCGCTTGGTGTGCACCGCGATGTCGGTTCCGCCCAGTTCGTCGGCGACCTGGATCGCGATCGTCTCGTCGGCCACCGATCGCTGGTCGAGGACGATCTCGAGGATGCGCTGCTTGATGGGCTCCATACGGTGACGATAGGTCATCGCTGCGCCGGCCATCAAGCTGCCGCATCGGAGCAGTGGACGAAGCGTAACGGTACCGTTACGTTATAGGGCATGCCCCGCACACGTGACCCGCGCGTCGACGACGCGATCGCGGCCGCGGCGCTCGCGCTGCTCAGCGAGCGCGGCTTCGCGCGCATGAGCATGGCCGCGGTGGCGACCGCGGCGGGCGTCGGCAAGCCGGCGATCTACCGCCGGTTCCGAGACAAGGCCGACCTCGTGGCGAGCGTGATCGCCGTGCGGTTGCCGGTGCTCGAGGCCCCCGACCTCGGCGACACCCAGGCGGAGTTGCGCCAAGCCGCCGAACACGGCTTCCCGCCGGACGGCGCGACCTACGTCGGCTTGATCGGCGGCCTGATCGCCGAGCACGAGCGCCACCCGGAGCTCATCGAGGCATTCCGGCGCAGCGTGCTGCGTCCACGCCGGGAGGTCGCCCTCGAGCTCATCGAGCGCGGGCAGCGGCGCGGCGACCTGCGTCGCGACATCGACCCCGAGGCCGCGCTCGAGCTCTTCGCCGGTCCCTTCCTGGCGCGCGTGTTCGCGGGCCTGGACACGAGCCCGCGCTGGCGCACGCAGGCTTTCGACACCTGGTGGAACCTCCTCACAGAACGGCAGCGACCATGATCGATTTCTCCATCCAGACGCACATCGACCGCCCGGTTACGGACGTCTTCGCCCATGTCACGAACCTCGACCGGCTCGCCACGTGGCAGACGAACACGGTCTGATGCGGTTTCGCCTCCACGGCAGGATGACCGGCGCGCTGCGGCTCGTCGAGCCGCTGCTCGGGCTCACGCTCAAGCGCCAGTTCACGCGTCAGTGCAAGACGCTCAAGCGCGTGCTCGGCGCTGCACCACACGAGCCCGCGAAACGCCCTCGCGTGGTCAGCTGACTACGCGACGAGTGGGATGATCAGGATGGCGACGATGTTCGCGACCTTGATCATCGGGTTGATCGCCGGGCCGGAGGTGTCCTTGTAGGGGTCGCCGACCGTGTCACCCGTGATCGAGGCCTCGTGGGCGAGCGTGCCCTTGCCGCCGAACGCGCCGTCCTCGATGAGCTTCTTCGCGTTGTCCCACGCCCCGCCGCCGGCGGTCATCGAGACGGCCATGAAGAGGCCCACGACGATGACGCCGATGAGTAGTCCGCCGAGCGCCTCGACGCTGAGGATGCCGACGATCAGCGTGAAGACGATCGGAATCAGCGACGGGATGATCATCTCGCGCTGCGCGGTCTTGGTGACGATGTCGACGCAGCGTGCGTAGTCGGGCTTCTCGGTGTAGTCCATGATGCCCGGCTTCTCCTGGAACTGGCGACGGACCTCCTCGACGACGGCGCCACCGGCGCGGCCGACGGCCTCCATCGAGAGCGCGGCGAAGAGGTAGACCATCATCCCGCCGATGAGCAGGCCGATGAGCACCAGGGGCGCGTCGATCAGGAACTCGACGGGCTCCTTGCCGTTGGCCACGAGCTCCTCTTCGAGCTCGATCTTGAACGCCGCGAAGAGCACGAGCGCGGCGAGCACGGCCGAGCCGATCGCGTAGCCCTTGGTGACGGCCTTCGTCGTGTTGCCGACGGCGTCCAGCGGGTCGGTGACCGCGCGGACCTCCTCGGGCATGTCGGCCATCTCGGCGATGCCGCCGGCGTTGTCGGTGATCGGGCCGAACGCGTCGAGCGCCACGATCAGGCCACAGAGCCCGAGCTGCGCCATCACGGCGACGCCGATCCCGTAGATGCCGCC
>DATLNO010000215.1:0-2463 GCA_035536715.1 Solirubrobacteraceae bacterium | reverse complement strand
CGCTGGGCGGCGCGCCAGGCGATCGCGAGCCCGATGATGCCGCCGCCGATGACGGCGACGTCGCTCGCTGCGGTTGGGTCCTGCTGCATCACACCTCGCTTCGCCGGCATGATCCGGATCAGCTGTTGACGGTCGGCGTGGTCGCCCTCTCAGCCCGATGCGGGCTCCCGTATGCATCCATCGTAGACGGCCGCGCTGCCTGCGCCGTCGTTCACGTTTTCGCAACACTCTCGTTGTGGACCCCGGGAAGCAGAGCTCGACCCTCACCGCGAGCCCGGACGCATCCGAGGTCTCGCGGCGCAGCGTGTTCGCGGGGCCGGTGATCGCGGCCGTAACCGTTGTCGCCGCACTGCTCGCGACGCACGAGGCGGGCGTGCCCTTCACCGATCCCGACCATGTCGGCGCGCGGCGCCTGTTCCTCGTCTGCTGCCTCGTCGCGGTGCTCGTCGTGCTCGACATCTCCCTGCGGGCCGTGCGGGCGTCCGACAGGCGGTTCCCGTCGCTGAGCGAGTTGCGCACGGTTCGCCGCGAGCGCTGGACGCGCCATCGCGGCATCGCTGCCATCAGCGCCCTCGTCAGCTTCTACGTGACGTATGTCGCCTACCGCAACCTCAAGAGCGTCGTACCTCTGCTGCGGCCCGGCGATCTCTTCGACCGCGAACTGGCGGACCTCGACCGGGCGCTATTCGGCGGCACCGATCCGGCCGAGCTGCTGCACACCGTGCTGGGCACGGGCATCTCGACGCAGATCCTCTCGACCGTCTACGTCACGTTCGTCTTCTTCCTGCCGCTGTCGCTCGCGATCGCGCTCGTCTTCTCGCCCGACCTGCAGGGCGGCATCTACTACGCCACGGCGCTGTCGGTGAACTGGCTGATCGGGGCCGGCAGCTACTTCCTCATCCCCGCGCGCGGGCCGATCTACTACGTACCGGGCGACTTCGCCGCGCTGCCCGATTCGCATGCGTCCTACCTCCAGGGCCTGCTGCTCGACCAGCGAAGAGCGTTCCTCGCCGACCCCACCGCGCCGGGCGCGGCGCAGAACATCGCGGCTTTCGCGTCACTGCATTGCTCGCTGCTCTTCACGGCAGCGCTGGCGGCACATCACATCGGCCTCGGACGCCGCGTGCGGATCACGCTGTGGGCGCTGTTCGTCCTCAGCGCGATCTCCACCGTCCACCTCGGCTGGCACTACGTCCTCGACGATGTCGCGGGGATTCTGATCGGGCTCGCCGCCCTCGCGATCGCCAAGCTGCTGACCGGCTTCGAGCCAAGAAACAAGCGAGCGCGAACCGCGCCGGCGCCATCCTCGTTGAAGCCGGCGACCGGGCAGCCGCCGTTGTCACAATGAGCAGCGGATGACCGACCTCGCCGACCGCCGCGCGCGCCTGCGAAGCGCCCGCCTGTACCTCGTCTGCGACCTCGAGCCCGGTGGCCGCGCTCTGGAGGAGGTGCTCACGGAGGCACTCGCCGGCGGCGTCGATGTCGTGCAGTTGCGCGACAAGCAGGCCTCCGCGGAGCAGCTGATCGGCGCGGCCCAGATCGCACGCCGGCTGTGCGACGACGCGGAGGCGCTGCTGATCCTCAACGACCGGCCCGAGCTCGTGCAGGCCGCGGGCGCCGACGGCTGCCATGTCGGCCAGGACGACATGGAACCCGCCGCCGCACGCGAACGCGCCGGCGCGGAAGCGCTCATCGGTCAGTCGACACACTTTCCCGACGAGGTCGACGGGGCCACCGAGGTCGACTACATCGGCGTCGGCCCCGTCTACGCCACGCCGACGAAGCCCGGCCGCCATCCCGTCGGTGTCGAGCTCGTGCGCTTCGCGGCATTCCACGCGCCGGTTCCCTTCTTCGCGATCGGCGGCATCGACGCCGGCAACGTCGACGAGGTCGTGCGCGCGGGCGCCGACCGGATCGCGGTCGTCCGCGCGATCGCCGAGGCGGCCGATCCGCGTGCGGCGGCGGCCGAGCTGCGGTCGGCGCTGCCGGCCGGAGCGACCCCGTGAGCGGCGCGCGGCGCAAGCGCAAGCGCTCGGGCGCCGCCGCCGAGGCCCCGCCTCCGGTCTCCGCGCCGCAGCCGGCGGCCGACGACGGCCTGAACCGCGGCTACGCCCGTGGCCGTGCCCGCGACGACGCGATCCGCGCCGGCCTGGAGCCGTTGGCGCCGGGTGAGCGGCCGCGCGTCGTCACGATCGCCGCGATCGTCGCTTTCGTCTTCGCGATCGGCAACGTCGCGACCGCGCTCACCGGAAACGACGTCTCGACGGCCAGCGGCGATCCCTCGCTGGCGACCGCCGTCACGACCGCACTGCTGCTCGTCGCGGGCTTTGGCATGCTCGCCCGCCAGTACTGGGCCGTGCTCGGATTTCAGACGATCCTCGGCATCCAGATCGTCTTCTTCTCGCTGTTTCTGATCGGCGTGCAGAGCATCTGGCAGGCGCTCATCTCGGTCGTTGCGATCGG
>DATLNO010000214.1:0-70807 GCA_035536715.1 Solirubrobacteraceae bacterium | reverse complement strand
ATCAGTGCAGTGGCCGCCGCGCGCCCCGCGCGAGTTCACGGCGCACAGCGCGTCACGCGCATCGGCCGGCCCGTGCTGGCCCTGGTCATTCTGGCAGCGACGCTGCTCGCCATCGGCCTTTCGGCCAGTTCGGCGTCGGCTGCGATCCCCGCGAACTTCTTCACGGTGTCTGATACTGACGGTCCCAACGACGAGCCCGTGCAGAAGGACCTCACGCAGTTCGGGCGCGACGACAGCGACCCGAACGCGTACAAGATCTTCTGGAGCTGGGACGAGACCAACGTCTGGACCGGGGCCGGGCAGACGGGCGATGCCTGCGCCCTCTTCGACACCGACGGCGACTCGTTCATCAACTTCGTCGTCTGCGGCCAGATCCACAACGCGGACTCGACGAGCGTGACGGAGACGGCCACGTCGCCGCTCGTCTTCTCGTGCAGCGACGGGAGGATCGACAACTGCACCAACCCGGTCGGTCCGATCGCGTACACCGCGGAGCAGATCCAGTCGGGCGCCATCACGCCCGTCGGGGCGCCGGCACCGAGCCCCCCGGCGGACCTCGCGACCGCCACCGATCCCTTCCCGGCAGGCAGCACGAGCCCCTACGACACGACGCTCGAGCTGATTATCCTCAAGAGCTTCCTGCCGCCGAACGCCGTCCTCGTCAACGTCTGCTCCTACCCGTCCCTCGGAAACGGCTTCAACAACGATCCCTCCGACTGCATCGTCAACCCGGGTGGCGGCTTCCTGCGCATCAACAAGGTCGCCCCGGCCGGCACGACGCAGGTCTTCTCGTTCGGCGTCAACCCCGGCGCGACGACGCACACGATCACCGGCAGCGGCCAGACGTCCGCGATCTCCCTTCCGATCGCACCTTCGGGCACCCTCGCGTCCGTCGCTGAAACGGTCCCGAGCGGATGGGTCCTCGACTCGGCCTCGTGCGTTCGTGAGAACGGGCCCGCCACGGGCACGAAGACCGGCAACACGGTCGGCGGCATCATGATCGAGTCCGGCAAGATCACCGACTGCACGTTCACGAACTCCCAGCCGCCCGCGCTGAGCATCACGAAGACGCGCGACGCCGCTACCGTGTCCGCCGGAACCGCGATCGGCTTCACCCTCACCGCGACGAACACCGGCACCGGCCCTGCGCAGGGTGTGCAGATCACCGACGTGCTGCCGGCCGGCGCCGGCCTGAGCTGGTCGGTCGACGGCGGCTCGGCTGCCGGGACGTGCTCGATCGCGGCCGGGACGCTGACGTGCAACGTCGGCACGCTGGCGGCGGGCGCCACGGCGACCGTGCACATCACGAGCTCCACGACCGCCGCCACCTGCGGCACGGTCGACAACACCGGCCGCGTGACGGCGACGAACACGAGCGGTGTAGCGCCTTCGAGCAGCTCCGTCGCGGTCCAGTGTCCGGACCTCGGCGTGAGGAAGGTCGCCGACGCCGGAGCCGTCTCAGCCGGAGATGCCATCGGCTTCACGATCACCGTGAGGAACGACGGGCCCGGTACGGCAACGGGCGTGACGATCAGCGACCCGCTCCCGACCGGCACCGGCATCAGCTGGAGCATCGACGGCCCCGGCTCCGACACGGGCTGCACGATCACGGCGAACACGCTGTCCTGCAGCTTCGACAGCCTGGCCGCCGGTGTGAGCAAGCACGTTCACGTGACGAGCCCGACGACGAGCGCGAGCTGCAAGTCCTACGACAACACGGCGACCGCCGACGCGTCGAACGACGCGGCTGTCGAGGCGACTGCCTCGACGACGGTCAACTGTGGTGACATCGGCCTGACGAAGGTCGCTGATGCGGCGACGGTGTCTGCTGGTGACAGGATCGGGTTTGTCATCACGGCGACCAACAAGGGCACCGGCGAGGCTCGCACGGTGACGGTGACCGACACGCTGCCGGCGACGGCGGGCCTGAATTGGTCGATCGCGTCGCAGCCTGCGGGTGACCCGTGCGCGATCGCTGATGGTGTCCTGACGTGCAACTTCGGGACGCTGGCTGGTGGCGCGAGCCGCCAGGTGCACATCACGTCTGCGACGACGTCGGCGAGCTGCGCGACGATCAACAACCAGGCAGCGGTCAGGACGAGCAATGACGGCAGCGCTCAGGCCGGCGATTCCACGACGGTCAACTGTGGCGACATCGCCTTGACGAAGGTTGCCGATGCAACAAGCGTGACCGCCGGCAGCCAAATCGGATTCGTCATGACCGCCACGAACGGGGGGTCGGGCGAGGCGCGCAACGTGACGCTGACTGACAGACTGCCGACGACGGCCGGCCTGAACTGGTCGATCGCGATCGGCTCAGCCAGCGGCTGCTCGATCGCCGGCGGGACGCTGACGTGCAACTGGGGCACGCTCGCTTCGCGCGCCAGCAAGTCGGTCCACATCACGAGCCCGACCACGATGGCGAGCTGCGCGAGGATCAACAACAGCGCATCGGTGTCGACGAGCAATGACGGCAGCGACGAGGCGAACGCGTCAACGAGCGTCAAGTGCGGCGCGATCGCGATCGACAAGACGGGCGCGGCGACAGCGCAGGCGGGCCAGCCGGTTCTCTACACGCTTGTGGTCACGAACCCGGGCCAGGTGCCGTTCCTGGCGCCGAACGTCAACGTGGCGGACGCGCTCTGTGACGCGCCGCCGCTGCTGCTCACGAAGAACGGTGACGCGTCGCCCGATCAGCTTGACCCGGGCGACCAGTGGACGTACACCTGCACCGTGCAGACACAGGTCGGCCAGACGGTGGTCAACAACGTCGGTGTGGTCGCAGCGACCGACAGCAACGGCAACGTGCTGCAGGACGACGATCCTGCGACAACGCAACTCACGCAGCCGCCCGTCGTGACACCGCCTGCGGAAGAGGTGACACCGCCTCCGGCGCCGGTGACGCCGTCCGGCACTCCCGTGCCGGTAGCGGCGGTGCTCCCGGTCCAGATCGCCACGGCCCGCCTCAGCGGACCCAAGCGCTGCGTCTCCGGCCCGTTCGAGGCGAAGGTGATCGGCCGCGGGATCGCCAAGGTGGTGTTCCTGCTCGATGGCAGGAGGCTCAAGACGGTCAACGGCAACGCCATTCGCACCGTGTTCAAGGTGCTGATCAACCCACGCGGGCGGGCGGGCTTCGCGCATCGGGTCACCGCGAGGGTGACGTTCAGGACCGCAACCAAGAAGCCGGCACGCACGCTGCGGCTCACCTATCTCGGCTGCCCGCGGAAGATCGCCGCGCCGCAGTTCACCGGGTGATGTGACCGGCTGCTTGCGCACAGCGGCCGCGCTGAGCTGCGCCCTCGCCCTTCTGGGCGGGGGCGCAGATCGTGCCGAAGCCGCCAGCGACAACCGGCCGGTGCGGCCGATCGCGTCGCAGTCGGTACCCGGCAACGAGCGGCTGTCTGACGAGGAGCGTCTCACGCGCCACGCCAACGCGGTCCAGCGCTTGCCGGTGTACACGAAGCCGACGAAGGCCTCGCGCACCATCACGCGCCTGGACTTCCAGACCGAAGACGGACCGCTCGAGGTCTACCTCGTGCTCGAGAGCCGGCGTGACGCGCTTGGGCGCCTGTGGCTGAGGGTGCGCCTGCCGATGCGCCCGAACGGCCGCACGGGATGGGTCGTGCGCGAGGCGCTCGGCGATCTGCGCGTCGTGACGACGAAGCTGCACGTCAACCGCACAACGCTGCGGGCGACGCTCTATCGCTCCGGGCGCAGGATCTGGTCGTCTCGCATCGGCGTGGGCGCGGCGTCCACGCCGACGCCGGCGGGGCGATTCTGGATCCGCGAGCGCCTGCGCAATCTCGGCGGCGGCACGAGCTACGGTCCCTGGGCCTTCGGTACCGCCGCCTACTCGGTGCTCAGCGACTGGCCGGGCGGCGGGGTCGTCGGCATCCACGGCACGAACCAGCCGCAGCTCATCCCGGGGCGCCCATCGCACGGCTGCGTCCGGGTGCCCAACTACAAGATAAATCAGCTCGCCCGCCTCATGCCGATCGGCACGCCGCTCCAGATCATCTAGGCCGGCCAGGCCTCGAGCCGCTCGGCCAGGCGGTTCATCCCGCGCTCGCGCGCGGCCGCCGCGGCTGCGGTGCCGTCCAGCGGCGCGTCGGCGGGGCGGTCGAGCTCGATCGCTCGCAGCGTTGCGATGTCCTTGAACGCGCGCAGGGCGTCGGGGTCGCCGGTCAGCGCACCGGCCTGGCGGGGGGTCATCCGGCCTGGCTTTGCAGCCGCAGCGATGACGCCTTCCAGCGTGCCGTGCTCGCGCAGCAGGTCACGCGCCGTCTTGGCGCCGATCCCCTTCGCACCGGGCAGGCCGTCGGACGGGTCGCCGCGCAGGGCGATGAAGTCGGGCACCTGCTCGGGCTCGATGCCGTAGCGCTCGCGCACCCCGGCGGGATCGACGACCTCGGGGCCGTCCTTGCCGCCACGCGGGAAGAGCACGGTCACGGCGTCGTCGACGCACTGGAACATGTCACGGTCGCCGGTGAACAGCAGCACCTCGCCGCCGGCAGCGGTCTCGGCGCTCGCGAGCGAGCCGAGCAGATCGTCGGCCTCGAGGTCACCGGTCGAGAGGCTCTGCCAGCCGAAGGCCGAGAAGAACTCGGGCGCGTCCATCCACTGGCGCTCGAGCTCGGGCGGCATCGGCTGGCGGTCGGCGTGGTAGGGCTCGTACAGCTCGGTGCGGTAGTGCGCGGCCTCGGCCCCCCAGCAGAGCACGACCGCGCGTGGCGCGTAGCGCTCGACGACGAACAGGATGAGGTTCGCCGTGCCGAGCAACGCGTTGACCGGGTGCCCGCCGTCGTCGGTGATGCTCTTGGGCAGCGCGAAGAACGCCCGGTACATGAGCGACGGCGTGTCGACGGCGAGCAGCGGGGCCGGCATCGCCCGAAGGCTAAGGCCCAGTGCCGGATTCACCGCACAGGCCCTATGCTGCCGCGCCATGCTCACGATCACAGGCCTGGACGAGATGCGTGCGAAGGTCGGCGAGGAGCTCGGTGTCAGCGAGTGGCACGACGTCACGCAGGAGGACATCGATGCGTTCGCCGAGGTCACCGGCGATCACCAGTGGATTCACACCGATCCCGTGCGCGCGACCCAGACGCCCTTCGGCGGCACGATCGCCCACGGCTACTTCACGCTGTCGCTGCACCCGCGCTGCGCCGCGGAGATCGTCGCGTTCGAGGGCTTTGCGTTCGCCGTCAACTACGGCCTCAACAAGGTCCGTTTCCCAGCCCCGCTGCCGGTTGGCAACCGCGTCCGCATGCGCGCCACCCTCGCCGGCGTGGAGGACGTTCTGGGCGGCGCGCAGATCACGATGAAGCTGACGTTCGAGGGCGAAGGCGCCCTCAAGCCCGTCTGCGTCGCAGAGCAGCTGACGCGGGTCTACACCGCGGGCTGAGCTCAGCCCGTGATGCCCACGCTACCTCAGCGCACGAGCACCGACGGCCCGACAGCGCCGCGGTACACGACGCGGTAGAGCCCCGGTGCCCGCACCCGCCCCGCGTAGCGGCCGCCCGGCCCCGCGGGCACGTCGAACTGTTCCATCCAACGTTTGCCGTTCCAGCGCTGCACCGACACCCAGCCGATGCCCGCGATCCCGGTATCGACGCGTCCGACGATCGTGCCGGTCCTCGTGTTAGACGACGCTGCTCGCACGACTCGCGGCTGCGCCCCGCCCGTCGGAGACGCGGGGGTCGAGGGCGCGTTGCCGTCGCCGCGCTGAGCGCCGGCGGTGATGACGGTGAAGCGCGCCCACGTGTCATACAGGCCGAGCTTGCTGCGCAGCGTCGGCCCGCTGACGTTCGTACGACCACCGCTGCCGACGATCTGCGCACGCACGACGCGCGGCGACTTGCCGCGGCTCAGCACCTTGATCCGCTGCAGGCGGCCCTGCACGAGCCGGCCGAGACGGCGCTGCGCCGAGTGCAGGCTCATCCGCTTCGTCCAGCGGTGGCGCGGCGACGCGTTGTCGTACGGGTCCTCGACGGAGCGCAGGTACGGCGCGGGCTCCGCTCCGAGGAACGAGTTCTCGACGTCCTCTGTGCGCCCGCCCGAGGTCGAGAAGTAGTACGTGACGATCGGCTTTCCTGCGTAGGACACCACCTCGCCGGCCGTCGCCGCGACCGCCTCGTCGGTCGTCGCCGTCTCGCCCGAGATCCCGTTGTAGACCTGCGAGCGGGTGTCGGCGTACTGGTCGAAGCCATCGCCGTTCTTGCTCGTCGCCAGCGCGTAGGTGCGCGCGGCCACGGCCTGCGCTCGTAGCGCCGCCTGGGGCCAGCCCGAGGGCATCTCGCCTGCAACGACGCCGCGGATGTAGTCGTCGATGCCGAGCGCGTTGATCGCGGAGATGCCGCCGAGCGCCGAGGCGTGCAGCAGCAGGTTGCCCCGGTAGCGCCCATTTCGGGCCGCGTTGCCGCTGCGCCCGTTGACCTGCACACCGCCGCCCGCGCCGGTGATCGCCAGCGGAGAGCCGTAGCTTCCGAGGTCGCGGCCGCTCGCGCTGCGCAGGTGGACCACGCCGCTGAGCCCGCGGGTGGCGATGTAGCGCCTGCCCGGTTCCAGCTTGCGTCCCCCCGCGATGCCGGCGGCGTTCGTGAACACGATCCGGCTGGCGGTCTTGAGCAGCACGCGCACCTGGCTGCTGCTGTTCTCGAGCGTCCCGATCTGCGTGCCCGTGTAGTAGTGGCGCAGGATCGCCTCGTGATCGGCGCCCTGCAGCGCGAACCCGTGCGCGCCATATTGGCTCATGCCGACGCCGTGGCCGAAGCCCGCGCCCTTGACGACGAGCCTCGAGGCGGCCTGCGCCGGCGCGGCAGAGATCGTGGCGACGAGCGTGAGAAGGAGGACAACCCGCTTCATCGCCTGTCCGGACACGCCGGCATCGCGCGAGTTGCGTCCTTTGGACTGATGGGTACGTCGCATGCGTGCGCGATCAGCCTAGAGGCCTACTCCGACAGGCACGAGCTCAACGCGGTGCATGGCAGAGTCCTGCGGCATGAACACCGAGCAGGCGGTGCTCGACGCCGTCCCAAAGCAGCTCTACATCGCGGGCGAGTGGCGCGACGGCGCGAACGGTGAGACCGTCGCGGTCGAGGATCCCGCGCACGGCGAGACGATCGCCGAGGTCGCCGACGCAGCGCCCGGCGACGCCCTCGCCGCGCTCGGCGCCGCGCACGAGACGTTCCACGGCGATTGGCGCAGCAGCGCCCCGCGCGAGCGCAGCGACATCCTGCGCGCCGCCTACGAGGCGCTCATGGATCGCGCCGACGACCTAGCGCTGCTCATGACGCTCGAGATGGGCAAGCCGCTGGCGGAATCGAAGGCCGAGATCGCTTATGGCGCGAGCGTCCTGCGCTGGTACGCCGAGGAGGCGGTCCGGCTCGACGGGCGCTTCACGACGCACGAGGCCGGCAGCGGCCGGCTGCTGACGATGAAGCAGCCCGTCGGCCCGTGCGTCTTCATCACACCCTGGAACTTCCCGCTGGCGATGGGCACGCGCAAGATCGGTCCCGCGATCGCTGCGGGATGCACCATGGTCGTCAAGCCCGCCAAGCTCACGCCGCTGTCGATGCTCATGCTCGCGAAGATCCTCGAGGAGGTGGGCCTTCCCGGCGGCGTGCTCAACGTCGTGACGGCGCGCTCGTCCGGATCGGTCATGGAGCCGCTCATCCGCGACCCGCGCACGCGCAAGCTGTCCTTCACCGGCTCGACCGAGGTCGGCCGCAAGCTCATCGAGCAGTCCGCCGAGCAGGTGCTGCGCGTCTCGATGGAGCTCGGCGGCAACGCGCCGTTCGTCGTGTTCGAGGACGCCGACGTCGACGACGCGGTCAAGGGCGCGATGGTCGCCAAGATGCGCAACATCGGCGAGGCCTGCACCGCGGCCAATCGCTTTCATGTCGCGCAGCCCGTCGCCGAGGAGTTCGCGCGCAAGCTCGCCGAGAAGATGGGCGCCCTGAAGGTCGGGCGCGGCACCGAGCAGGGTGTCGAGGTCGGCCCGCTGATCGACGAGGATCAGCTCGAAAAGGTGCACGATCTCGTGCAGGACGCGGTCGCGAAGGGAGCGCGGGTGCTCTGCGGTGGCGAGCGCGTCGATCGCCCCGGCCACTTCTACAGGCCGACCGTGCTCGTCGACGTGCCCGCGGACGCGCGTGTGCTCAAGGAGGAGGTCTTCGGCCCTGTCGCGCCGATCCGCGCGTTCGGCTCCGAGGAGGAGGCCATCGCCGCCGCCAACGACACCGGGTTCGGGCTTGTCGCCTACCTCTACACGGCCGATCTCAAGCGCGCGCTGCGCGTCACAGAGCGCATCGAGACGGGGATGGTCGGCCTCAACCAGGGGCTCGTGTCGAACGCCGGCGCGCCGTTCGGAGGCATCAAGCACTCGGGTATCGGTCGTGAGGGCGGACCAGAGGGGATGGCGGAGTACCTCGAGACGAAGTACGTCGCAATCGCAACGGATTGACGCGCAGTCGCCGTTGTGGCGTCAGGTGCCGGTGACGCGTGTCGGCGCATCGATCGCCGGCATACCGTCGAGGCTCTCGGCGTTGCGCTCGGCGACGAACTCCGCGTAGCCCTCGGGTCCCTTGGTGCGCAGGCGCTTCTGCGCCGACAGCGTGCTGTGCGGCCGCTGGCCCTCGTACTCCATGAGCGGCACGCCGTAGCCGCACGAGTCGCTGATCCGGGTCACGTCGACGCGCACGATCGAGCGCCGCGCCTCAGGGATCGACGGATCCTCGAAGGCCGCCTGCTCGAGCAGCGCGTCGAAGCCCTCGTCGCCCGGTCGCAGCGCCACCCCCCGGCCGTGCAGTCGCACGATTCGGGGGGGACCCTCAAACGCGCACAACATCACGACAATTCGTCCGTTCTCACGAAGATGAGCGATCGTCTCAGAGCCGCTGCCGTAGATGTCCAGGTATGCGACCGCCGCCGGCCCGAGCACCCGAAGCGACCCGATCGGGCCCTTCGGCGAGATGTTCACGTGCCCGTCCGGGGTCAGCGGCGCGCTACCCACGAAGAACATCGACTGGCGCGCGATCCAGCCTGCAAGATGGTCGTTGATGGTGTCGTATACGTGTGCCATTGCGAGCGCCAGAGCGTCAAACACACCCGGTCGGGTGACGTATGACGTGGTCCGGAACGCTACATTCTGCCCGCTGCCCGAGTTGGGGCGGCAGGGTCGTCCGCGCCCGCCGCGCGATGTCGCGCGTCTTGCGGCCGCAGGAGCTTTAGCAATCATGATGAACGGGATCGGGTGACGAAGCTGGTGATGCGGGCTGTGATCGGAGGGGTCTGTGCGCTCGTCATGCTGCTCGCAGGCGTCTTCGTCATGGTTTCCTCCGCCGAATCCGAGGCCGAGGCCGTCGGCACGCCGGTCGTCCTCGCTCCCCACGGCGGCGCGCCCGTGATCTACGCCGGGCCGGGCGACCGCGCCCAGCTCGACGGCCTGTGGCGCGTGCGCCGCGATCGCGAGGACACGGGCCTCGACAAGGGCTTCCAGGCCGGCAAGTTCGGCGGCGAGCTCGTGCGCATGCCTTACGTGCCCGACGCGACGAAGATCAGCGGCCGGCGGGGCATCGCCTTCTTCCGCGGCACCGTCGCCTGGTATCGCACGAAGATCGACGTGCCCGTCGACGGGATCTACGGGATCCGCTTCGAATCGGTCAACCACAAGGCACAGGTCTTCATCGACGGCAAGCGCGTCGGCGCCCACACCGGCGAGTACCTGCCCTTCGAGACCAAGACGTTCCTGAAGGCCGGCCCCCGCCACTCGCTCGTCGTACGCGCCGACTACCGCGGCCCGACCGCGATGAAGCGCGACGGCTGGCATCGGCTCTGGTTCAACTTCGGCGGCATCAACCGCGGCGTCAGCATCCATCGCATCGGCCCCAGCGAGATGCTGCACCCGAACATCCGCACGCGCCTGTCGGAGGGCGCAGCGCTCGTCGACATGAAGGTGCACGTGCACAACAACGGCGAGACCCGCACGCTCGCCGTCAAGGGCACGCTCCGCCGCGGCGACAAGAAGGTCGAGTTCGACTTCGCGCCCAAGCCGGTCGCCAAGGAGGGGACCGAGGTACTCGAGGCGTCGACGCGCATCGCTGATCCCGAGCTGTGGTCGCCCGCGTCGCCGAAGCTCTGGGAGCTGTCGCTCGAGGTGCCCGGCGAGTCGACCTATCGCGCCCGCGTGGGGCTGCGCGAGGTGAAGACCGATGGCAGCCGGCTGCTCCTCAACGGCGCGCCGGTGCGCCTGCGCGGCGCGTCGATCCACGAGGACGTGTTCGGCCGCGGCGACGGTCTGCGCCCATCAGATCAGGACCGCCTCGTCGAGCAGCTGAAGGCGATCGACGCCAACGCCACGCGCAGCCAGCACCCGCTCGACCCGGGCCTGCTCGAGCGCATGGACGCTGCCGGGATCATGATCTGGCAGGGCATCGGGCCGACCGATGCCCCCGGCGCATGGACCTCGCGCGGCGAGCGACGCATCGGGGTCGCCAAGGACCGCGTGCGCACGACGTTCCGCCAGACCCAGATGCACCCATCGATCATCACGTGGAACCTCGCCAATGAGGTCGCGGGCGACGGCCATCCCAAGGGCCAGATCCCGTACGTCGACTCGATGGCCGAGGAGCTCAAGCGGCTCGATCCCAGCCGTCCCATCGCGCTGGACATCTGGGGCGCGCATCCGCCGCGCGAGACGTCGCGGATCTACCGCAACATCGACATGATCGGCTGGACGAACTACATCGGCTGGTACGAGGCGACGCACGAGCCCGCCTCCAAGCTGCGCGAGATGATCCGCACCCGCCTTGCAGCCCTGCGCAAGGTCTTCCCACGAAAGGTCATCGCGGTGACGGAGTTCGGCGCCGAGGCCAACAGCCGCAACGTCACGACGAAGCCCGGCGGATACGCCTTCCAGTCGCAGCTGCTCGACGTGCACCTCTCGACCTACGGCTCGATCCCCAATCTCGCGGGCGCGCTCGTCTGGAACCTGCGCGACTTCGCGGTCGCGCCTACCTTCTACGGCGGCTCGATCAAGGCCCAGGTACCCGACATCAAGCTCGTGCGCGGCCTGAACCAGAAGGGCCTCTTCGACGTCCGCAACGACGCCAAGCCGTCGGTGAAGGTCGTCAGCGGCCGCTTCGCCGCGCAGGCCGCTGCCGACGGCGGCTGACCGGTCACTCGTCCCGGCGAGGTTGCCGCCTGCGGCATCGTAGGGCGAAAACACCCAATCCTTGTAGCGTTGGCGGTCGATGACCGACGACGTGGAGGGCGGGCAGAGATGAGCGTGGCGGACGAGCAGTTGTGGGGCGCCGAAACGACCAAGGCGGTCGAGAACTTCCCGGTCTCCGGTGAGCGCGTGCCGGTCAGCGTCGTGCGCTGGCTTGCCGCGATCAAGGGCGCCGCCGCGCGCGTCAACGCGGACCTCGGCAAGCTCGACGGCGATCTCGCCGAGCGCATCGGTGCGGGCGCCGACGACATCGCCGCCGGCAAGCACGACGACCAGTTCCCGATCGATGTCTTCCAGACCGGCTCGGGCACCTCGACGAACATGAACGCCAACGAGGTCATCGCCAACCTCGCCGGCGAGGGCGTGCATCCCAACGATCACGTGAACATGGGGCAGTCGTCCAACGACGTGTTTCCCAGCGCCGTCCACCTCGCCGCGCTCGACGAGGCGACGAACACGCTGCTGCCCGCGCTGGAGCACCTCGAGGCCGCGCTCGCCACGAAGGCGACCGAGTTCGAGGACGTCGTGAAGTCCGGCCGTACCCACCTCATGGACGCCGTGCCGGTGACGCTGGGCCAGGAGTTCGCCGGCTACGCCGCGCAGATCCGGCTCGGGGCGCGCCGTGTGCGCAACGCGTTGGCGCAGGTCGCGCAGATCCCGCTCGGTGGCACCGCCGTCGGCAACGGGCTGAACACGCACCCGGACTTCGCCGAGCGCATCCGCGCGCGGCTGAGCGAGGCCAGCGGGCTGGAGATCGCGGCGCCGGAGGATCCGTTCGAAGCGCAGGCCAACCGTGACGCCTTGGTCGAGCTCTCGGGCGCGCTGAAGGTCGTCGCCGTCTCCCTGACGAAGATCGCCATGGACCTCGCGCTGATGGGCTCGGGCCCGCGCTCCGGGATCGGCGAGATCTTCCTGCCGGAGCTGCAGAAGGGCTCGTCGATCATGCCGGGGAAGGTCAACCCCGTGCTGCCGGAGGTCGTGCTGCAGGTCGGCGCGCAGGTGATCGGCAACGACACCGCGATCACGATCGGCGGCATGCAGGGCAACTTCGAGCTCAACGTCCGCATCCCGCTGATCGCGCGCAACCTGCTGCAGTCGATCCATCTGCTGTCGACGTCGAGCCGGCTGTTCGCCGACAAGTGCGTGTCGGGGATCGAGGCAAACCTCGAAGGCTGCAAGCGCTCCTCGGAGTCGACGCTCGCCGCTGCCACCGCGCTGAACCCGTTCATCGGCTACGACAAGGGCGCCGCGATCGTCAAGGAGGCGGCGACCTCGGGACGGATGCTGCGCGAAGTGGCGCTCGAGCACGGTGTCGACGAGGCGACCTACGACGAGGCGATGGACCTGCGCAAGATGGCGCGCGGCTCGGCCGCCTGACCCCCTACGTTGTTCTGAACTGCTGCGCGTCGCGTAGACGGGGACTCGGATCGCGGGTTGGGCGCCGGCGCTCGTGAACAGCATCGCTGAAGGAGTGGGAGCGCCAGCGCACCGACGTCCTTCGGGCGCTCGCGTCGCCGGGTGGCGCGGACGTGTGTCGTCTCGATGCTCCATGCCAACACCGACGCGACACGCGTCGTCATAGGGTTGTCGTCTCGATGCTCCATGCGAACACCGACGCGACACGCATCGGCGGACACCCCCGGCACCGCGTGGATCGCCGCCCCGGCCAAGCCTTTCCCCTCAGCGACGTTGTGCACGAGCGCCACGCGGCGCCGACAGCCGACCGAGTCGCCCCACCGACGAGCCCCTACAGGCAGAACGCCGTCAACTCGCGCGCAACCCCGACCGGATCGTCGTAGGCGATGAGAAACCCCGTCCCGGGCAGCACACGCAGCTGCGCGTCGGGCAGCAGGTCCAAGGCCTCCTCGGCGCCGACCAGCGGGTGATAGCGGTCGCGGTCGGCCCACAGCAGCAGGACGCGGGCCTCGACCCGGCCGTAGGCCTCGAGCAGGTCGGTCTGGGCGCCGGTCGGCCAGCGGCGCACCCAGCGCGACCACGAGCGCGCGAGGTTCGCGTTGCCGCCGACGTCGGCGGTCGCGTGGCGCACGAGATCGCGGGCGGCGGGGTTGCCGCGCGCGGTCAGCTTCATCCCGTGCTCGGGGCGATACGCGAGCCGGACGGCCTGTGAAGCGGCCCGGTCCACCCCCGGCAGCGCCGCCGCCGGCGCGATCGCGCGCAGCGGCACGGTCAGGCGCGAGCGCATCGGCGGCCGGTGCAGACGGTTGGGCATGAGCACGAGGCGCGACGGCGAGATCTGGCCCGTGACCGTCGCGCGCAGCAGGATCTCTGCTCCCGCGCCGTGGCCGCCGACGATCGGGTGCGGCCCGCACGTCTCGCGGCAGAACGCTGCCATCACCTCCGCCAGCCAGGCCTGCGTGTAGGGATGGCGCGGGCGATCCTCGGAGTCGCCGTGCAGCGGCAGGTCGGGCAGCACGAGCCGGAAGCGATCGGCGAGGTGCTCGACGAGCGGCGCGAATTCGCGGTGCGACAGCGCCGCGCTGTGCACGAGGCACAGGCCTGGACCGACGCCCGCCTCCCGGTAGGCGATCCGCGCCCCGTCACGGTGGTGATAGAGGCGAAGCTTCATCCGTCGCGCGTCCCGCGCACGCGGCCCCGGGTCAGCGCGGCGGTGGCGGCGGCCGGCCCATGGTCAAGCGTTGCGACCTGGTCGACGCGCCGCGCCAGCTGTGCCGCGATGCTGCCGCTGCTCGCAGCCGATCCACGCGCTACGGCACCGGCGAGATAGCCGAGCGCGAACGCGGCCTCCGGATCTGACGGCGCCTGGGTACCGAGCAGGTCGGCGACGCGCACGTACAGCAGCCCGAGCGCCTGCAGCTCTCCCTCCGACCGCGCGGAGCTCACGCACTCCGACACGCGCGTGCCGTCGTCTAGTTCGATCGGCGGGGCACCACGCAGCGCCGACATCAGCGAGGCCGGCGTCCCGAAGCACGCGTCCGGGACCGCGGCGCGCTCCTGCGAGCAGCCAGCGAACAGCAGCACGCCCAGCACCATCAGCGTGCGCGACGGCGCGATTACCGCATCTCGGGCGCAACCCACGGGCAGATCGTAGAGTCCGGCGCGTCGCTCGCTACTGCCCGGTCGGCTTCGCCGCGACGGCGCTCGTGCCACCTGAGCCGGCGGCGGAGTCGGTCGCCACCGAGTCGGCGATCCGCCCCTCGATCGCAAGCTCGGCGTCGAAGCTGGCCGTATCGGCGTGGCGGTACTCGATGCCACGGCCGGCGAGCAGCGCCGCCAGCGCCTCGACGAACCGCGCGTCGAGCTGGCGCCCGGCGACGCGGCGCAGCTCGGTGATCGCCTGGAAGGACGTCATGCGGTCACGGTACGTGTCCTCGGCGGTCAGGGTGTCGTAGACCTCCGCTACTGCGACGATCCGCGCGATCTCGGGGATCTCGTCGCCCTCAAGCCGGTCGGGATAGCCACGGCCGTCGATGCGCTCGTGATGCGCGCGGACGATCTGGGCGACGGGCCCGTAGACGCCGAGGTCGCGCAACAGCTCGGCGCCGAGCTCGGGGTGCTGATGGATCGCCTCCCAGTCGTCCTGCGTCAGCGTGCCGTGGCGTTCCATCACGCGGTCGGGCAACGCGAAGCGGCCGATGTCGTGCAGCAGCCCCGCGGTGTGCGCAAGTTCCGCGTCGCGCTTGCTCATCGCGCACCTGAGCGCGATGTCGCGCGCGAACGCGGCGACAGCGGCGCTGTGGCGCGCGGTGCGGCTGTCGCGGCGGTCCAGAGAGCGCAAGAGCGACGACAGCACACCCCATGAGAGCGCCGCGTACTGACCGGTGCGCTCGCGGGCGATCACGACCATGCGCGACAGGTACGCGAAGCCGACGAGGATCAGGATCAGGAAGATGCTCGCCGCCGCCCCGAGCTCGGTGTAGACGCCGGCGATCGCAAGCGTCAGGGCGATCGTCAGCGCCAGCGACGGCAGCAGCTCGCGCGGCGGCTTGAGCATGCTGCGCATGTCGAGACCGTCCAGCAGCGAGACGAGCACCCGCAGGAGCACGAAGTTCAGCACCAGGAAGCCGATCGCGGCCCCCGCGAGCACGACGAGGTCGTGCGCGGTTCCGTCCATCTCGTCGGCCAGGAGGTCGAACACGACGGCGGCGAGCACCGCCGGCGCGGCGATGGCAGCGATGTTGATCGGCAGCACCAGCGTTCGATACGGCCGCTTGATCCAGCCCCGACCAAGCACGATCCAGGCGGTCAGCTCGGTGAGGACGACGCTGACGAACACCGCCGCCGGCCCGACGTACACCGCGGCGAGCATGAAGCAGACGAACGCCGCCGACACCTCCACCGTGCCCTCCCACTTGGCACCT
The DNA here is from genome assembly GCA_035536715.1 of Solirubrobacteraceae bacterium. Taxonomy (GTDB): domain Bacteria; phylum Actinomycetota; class Thermoleophilia; order Solirubrobacterales; family Solirubrobacteraceae; genus CADCVQ01. The sequence continues at coordinate 55,240 of DATLNO010000214.1, read as the reverse complement.
CCGAGTACGCCGGCCAGGGCACCTGCGCACAGCACCAGCGTGAGTTCGTCCAGCAGGTTCAGCGGTGACGCGATGACCACCGGGAGGATCGCGAGGATGAGCGCGCCTGCGAGCGTGACGGCAAGCCGCGGACGCGCCACGATGACCGGTTTCGCCACGTCTGGACCCTACTGGCCGTCGGAGGACGGCGGACAAGCGTCAGCCCGTGCGGAAGACACCACCGGTGGCCGCGACAACGGAGACGACGGCGATCAGGGCAGGGCTGTAGAGACGCGTCTTGAAGCGGGTCATCTTGACCTCCGGGGTGTGGCGATGTGGATGGGCGCCTAACGTAGCCCAGGGATCTAGAGGTCATCCTTCACGCGCGCGAATTGCGCAGATTTGGGAAAGCCCGCTCCCCAAACTATGTGGATTGCAGCGACCGAACCTGTGCAATTCGAGCCGTGCCGACCGGCTGCGGGTGATCGGACCGGACCTCGATATGGGCGACGGGACGTCGCCGCATTCGAATGGACAAATGACCCAGTGATCGGGCCAAAGCAGCCCACGAAGGCACGTTTGCGTCGCCGAAGGTATGCAAATGCGACGTACCGGGTTCTTGCGTGTTTGCATCACTCCCGGCTGGCCCTGAATATGGTGCGCACATGCGGACGTTGAAGACGAGCGAGGCGGCTGCGCTGCTGCACGTGAGCCCGAACACGCTGCGCGCGTGGGAGCGCCGCTTTGGTTACCCACGGCCGCAGCGATCGGCCGGCGGGCAGCGGCTCTACACCCACGGTGAGATCGCCACCCTCCGCGACGCCCTCCAGCAGGGGCTCTCGATTTCCTCGGCCGTCAGCCGTGCACGCGAGGCGCTCAGCACCGACACCCATGCGCTCGTCGGGGCGCTCGCGGGCTTCGAGCTGGACCGCGCCGACAGTGCGATGGAGTCCGTGCTCGCCCTGCGCTCGGTGGAGCGCTCGGTCGAGGAGGTCCTGCTGCCGTCGCTCGACGAGCTCGGCAAGCGCCATGGCACCGACAGCGCGCCGTGGGCATTCGCCGCCCGCTGGGCGGACGGGTGGCTGCGCCGGGCACAGCGCCTCGCCCCGCCGCCGGTTCGCCCACTGGCGATCCTCGTCGGCGACGCGACATCCAGCGAGCTCGATCCCGATGCGCTCGCCGTGCGCGCGTTCGAGTTGTTCTGCGGCCGCTCCGGCGTCCGCGTCATCGGGCTGCCGGTCGCCGGCGTCTCGGGCCTGTCCGACGTCGTCGAGTCGCTGTCGCCGGATGCCGTCGTGATCGCGGGTCGCCATGTGGCCGACGACGACGTCGCCCTCTGGGCCTACCGTGTGCGCGCGGCAGCGGGCCCGCTGCCGGTGGCGCTCTTCCGTCGCTCTCATCAGGCCGCGCAGGTCCGCACGACCGGCACGCAGATCTTGCCCGACACCCCCTTCGGCGCTCATCGTCAACTGCTTGCCATGGTCGACGACCGCGATGCCATGCGGCTTTCCGAGGTCGCTGTCCTGCCCGTCGTCGACGACGCCCGCGAACGCCTGGAGGCACAGGCATGAGGCGCCTGCGCGCGCTGCGGCCGGTCGAGGTCGACGAACGCGGCCTGGAGGTCGTCGCCTTCTGTGGACACTGCGCGCTGCCGCCCGCCCCCGTCCGGCAGGCGCAGCCGTCGCGCGTCTGCGGGCACTGCGGACTCGGCCTCGTGCTCCAGGCCACCGTCGACCTTGCGCCGCGCCCCGACGAGCCGTTTCTCGTCGTCGACACGACGTTGTCGGTGTGCGCGGTGTCCGCGTCCGCCGAGGAACTGCTCGGCATCGACGAGACCACAGCCGTCAACAAGCACGTGGCGGACTTCCTCGTACCGGCCGACGCCAACGCTCCGAGCGCGGAGAACCTGCTGGTGCTCCTCGTCGAGGTCGCGAGCGGTTCGGGGGAGCCGCGCACGACGATGGTGCGCCCGCGCCAAGAGTTCGGCGTGCGCTTCAAGGCGCGGATCGGTCCCTGCGGCCCGCCGCACGCCGCGCTGCTCGTCCTTTCCTAGTCGCCCCGAATCCCGTAACCTGTTGGGATCGAACTCGCCTGCAGGAAGCGTTGGGTCCGTCGCATGAGGTTCGGCGAGAGTCGATCGTCACAATGAGTGTCTTACGCACCCACGCCGCCGCGGCCATGTTGGGGGTCAGCCCGAACACGTTGCGGTCCTGGGAGCGCAGGTTCGGGTACCCGACGCCTCGTCGAACGGCCGGTGGTCACCGCCAGTTCGACCTCGCCGAGGTCGAGGCCCTGCGCCAGGCATTCGAGGAGACACACAACGTGTCGTCGGCGATCTCGATCGCTCGCGAGCGCGGCAGCGGCCCGTCGTCGCCCACGCGGCTGCGCTCCGCGCTGCGCCGCTTCGAGGAACTCGAGGCCGATCGGGTGCTCGAGGAGAGCCTTGCCGTGCGGTCCGTCGAGCGGACGGTCGAGGAGGTCCTGTTGCCCGCGATCGCAGGTCTGAGCACGCCCGACGGCGAGGCGCCATCCGCCGAACTTGGCTTCGCCTGGCGCTGGGCGACAGGCTGGCTGGCCGCGGCCAAGCGCGTCGCGCCCGCCGCCACGCGGCCCGAGGGCGTCCTGATCTTCGACGCAAGCGGGCCGTGTGACCTCGACGCCCTGCACGCGCAGGCGCTCGAGCTGTGCCTGCGGCGCGCGGGCATTCGCACGCTCATGCTCACCGCCGAGTTGGACGCCGGCCGCCTGACCCACGTTCTGCAGGCGCTCAACCCGCGCCTCATCGTCCTGACCGGCCGGCGAGCCTGGCTCGACGCGCTGGGCAGGATCGCCTACCAGTCGCGCCGCGCTGCTGAGGACGTCGAGGTCCTGGACTTCCGCGGTGCGCTGCCGGAGTCCGACCAGTCGGCGGTTCCGCGCCTGGGCACGAGCGCGATCGGCGCCCGCGACCTGCTGCTCGCACGCCTCAACGCCCGCGAGGCGACGGGACGCCGCCGCCCGGGTCTCGCGCAGGTCGGATAACCCCGGAGCGGGTCGGATAACCCCGGAGCAGGTCGGATAACCGGTGTAAAGATCGTCCGCTGCGGGCGGTACGGTCCGAAGCCAGGATGACCCTCGTTCCCGGCGACCCGCTCGCACATCGTGCCCTCGATTCCCTGCTGCGAGCCGAAGCGACCGTCCGCCGTCGGCTGAGCGCCGACCTTGAGCGCGAGGGGCTGTCGGCAACCGGCTTCTCGGTCCTTGTCGTCCTCACCACGGCCGGCGGTGAGCTCGAGCTGCGGCTGCTGCGCGCGCGCCTGCGCACGTCGAAGGCCAACGCGACCGAGGTCGTGACGACGCTCGAGAGCCGCAACCTCGTCCATCGGGCGCGGCTCGTGACCGACCGCCGCGCGGCAAGCGTTGCGATCACCCCGCGCGGTGCCGAGATCGTCGACCGGCTGTTTCCCGAGCACAGCGAGCGCGTGGCGAAGACGTTCGCCGTTCTGGACGAGGCCGAGAAGCGCTCCTTGGCCTCGATCTGCCGCAAGCTCGCCGCCTGACCTGACGGCGCTCGTTGCGCCTGACACCACCCGCCGAGGGCGGCCGTGCGGGTGCACTGTCCCCCCTCGGCGGGCGGCGTCAGCCACGACGATCGCTCGCCAGGAGCCGTGTGGTTCTGCGCCTACAATGCTCGCCACATGGCGAAGCGCCCGGTCGACGCGCAGATCTCGTTCCCGCAGCTCGAGGAGCAGGTGCTCGCGCGGTGGCGCGAGCGCGACGTCTTCCGCGAGTCGCTGCGCCGCCGCGAGGGCGCCACGCCGTGGGTCTTCTGGGAGGGTCCGCCGACGGCCAACGGCCCGCCCGGTGTGCACCACGTCCTGAGCCGCGCCTTCAAGGACATCTTTCCCCGCTTTCGCACGATGCGCGGCTACTGCGTCGAGCGCCGCGGCGGCTGGGACACCCACGGCCTGCCTGTCGAGATCGCCGTCGAGAAAAAGCTCGGGATCAAGACCAAGGCGCAGATCGAGGAGTACGGCATCGAGGCCTTCAACGCGCAGTGCCGCGAGTCGGTCTTCGACTTCCTCGAGGATTGGAAGGCGCTCACCGAGCGGATCGGCTTCTGGCTGGACCTCGACAACGCCTACCGCACGCTCGACCCCACCTATGTCGAGTCGGTGTGGTGGTCGCTGAAGCAGATCGCCGACAAGGGCCTGCTCTACGAGGGGCATCGCGTGGTGCCCTACTGCCCGCGCTGCGGCACCGCGCTGTCGAGCCACGAGGTCGCGCTCGGCTACGAGGACGTCATCGACCCCTCGGTCTACGTGCGCTTCAGCGTCGCCGAGGACGGTGGCCCGCTGCAGGTCGGCGACGAGCTGCTGATCTGGACGACGACGCCGTGGACGCTTGTCTCCAACGCCGCCGTCGCCGTCGATCCCGAGCTCCTCTACGTCCGCGCGAAGACGGGCACGCTCGACGCGCCGGTCGTGCTCGCCGAGGAACTTGTGGAGAAGGTGCTCGGCGACGGCGACGGCGACGGCGAGGGCGTACAGGTCATGGATCGCTTCCCCGGCGCCGCGCTCGACGGCGTGCGCTACCACCCGCCGTTCCCTTACCTCGGCGCAGACGAGTACGGCGAGCGCGGTCATACCATCCTGCTCGGCGACTTCGTCACCGCGGACGACGGCACCGGCCTTGTCCACACCGCGATCGCCTTCGGCGAGGACGACTTTCGCCTCGGCCAGCAGTATGGCCTGAACGTCGTCAACCCGGTGCGGCTGGACGGCACCTACGACGAGCGGATCGGGCCCTACGAGGGACGCTTCGTCAAGGACACCGACCCGGATCTGATCGAGGACCTGCGCAAGCGCGGCCGGCTGCTTCGGGCCGAGGACTACGAGCACTCCTATCCGCACTGCTGGCGCTGCTCCACTCCGCTGCTCTACTACGCCAAGCCCTCGTGGTACATCGCGACCTCGAAGATCCGCGACGATCTGCTGGCGGCCAACGAGCAGGTGACCTGGCATCCGGAGCACATCAAGCACGGGCGCTTCGGCAACTGGCTGGAGAACAACATCGACTGGGCGCTCTCACGCGAGCGCTACTGGGGCACGCCCCTGCCAGTCTGGCGCTGCGAGAACGACCACGTCACCGTGATCGGCTCACTCGACGAGCTCGAGGAGCGCTCCGGCGTGCGGCTGGAGGATCCGCACCGCCCGTTCGTCGACGACGTGACGTTCCCATGCGCCGAGTGCGGGGAGACCGCGACGCGCGTGCCCGAGGTGATCGATGTCTGGTTTGACTCGGGTGCGATGCCGTTCGGCCAGCGCCACGAGCCGTTCGAGGGCAGACACTCCCTTGACGACCTCTACCCGGCGGACTTCATCTGCGAGGCGCTCGACCAGACCCGCGGCTGGTTCTACTCGCTGCTCGCCGTCTCGACGCTTCTGCGCGGGCCCGACGTGCCCTACCGCCACGTCGTCTGCCTTGGCCTGATCCTCGATGGCCAGGGCCAGAAGATGTCGAAGTCCAAGGGCAACGTGCTCGCCCCGGACGCGATCATCGACCGCTTCGGCGCCGACGCGCTGCGCTGGTACTTCTTCACCTCCAAGCAGCCGTGGGATGGCTACCTGTTCTCGCCCGAGGCCGTCGGCGAGGGCGTGCGGCTCTTCCTGCGCCAGCTCTGGAACACGTACCGCGTCGCGACGATGTACGAGCCTGCGCAGACGGGCGCCGGGGAAGAGACCGACCTCGATCGCTGGATCCGCTCTCGCCTGAGCGCGACGGTGCAGATCGTCACCGAGCGCCTGGACGCCTACGACGCGACCGTCGCGGGCCGCGCGATTGCGGACTTCGTCGACGATCTCTCGAACTGGTACGTGCGCCGCTCGCGGCCGCGGTTCTGGGAGGGCGACACGGCGGCGCTGGAGACCCTGCGCGACAGCCTCGTGACCGTCGCCCAGCTGCTGGCGCCGTTCACCCCCTTCGTAGCCGACGAGATGTACGACAACCTCGACGGCAGCGAGGCAAGCGTGCACCTCACCGACTGGCCGCAGGCTGGTCCGCGCGACGAGGCGCTCGAGGAAGCGATGGCGATCGCCCGCGAGACGGTGCGCCTCGGGCTCGCCGCGCGCGGCGGCGCCAAGATCAAGGTGCGCCAGCCGCTGCGTGAAGCCGTCGTCGTCGCGGCGGGACGCGAGCGCGAGGCGATCGAACGGCTCGGCGCCATCGTGCGCGAGGAGCTCAACATCAAGGTCCTGCGCTTCGTGTCGCAAGCCGACGACCTCGGTTCCTACACGCTGAAGCCCAACTACCGCACGCTCGGCCCCCGCTTCGGCAAGGCGATGCCGCAGGTCGCCGAGGCTGTCGCGGCGCTCGACGCCGACCACGTCGCCGAGGCGCTGCGCGAGGGACGGCCCGTCGGGATCTTCACCGGCGGCCACGACCACACGCTCGGTCCCGACGACCTGCAGATCGCGATGGCGCCGCTGGCCGGCTACCAGCTCGAGCGCGAGGGCTCGCACGCGGTCGCGCTGGAGCTCACGGTCGACGAGGACCTGCGCCGCGAGGGTCTCGCCCGCGAGATCGTCCACGCGGTCCAGCTCGCCCGCCGTGAGGCCGGGCTGGACATCTCCGACCGGATCGTCCTGACGCTCGACGGTGACGAGCAGCTGCTCGACGCCGCGCGGATGCACGAGACCTACCTGACCGACGAGGTGCTCGCGGTGGCGGTGCGCTACAGCGCCAACGGCAGCGAGCAGGTGGCAAGCATCGAGGGCCGCGAGCTGCGGATCTCGGTTGCAGTCGCGAGCTGACGCATTCGTCAGCTGGGTAGGCCCTCGGTGAGGCCGACCAGAGAAGGGGACTTCCATGAGCGACGAGACGCCACCGCCCACGACGACCGACGCCGGGATTCCTGCTCCCAGCGACAGTCACTCGCTGACCGTCGGGCCCAATGGTCCGATCCTGCTGCAGGACCACTACCTGATCCAGAAGATGGCCCAGTTCAACCGCGAGCGCGTCCCAGAGCGGGTCGTGCACGCCAAGGGCTCGGGCGCCCATGGCTTCTTCGAGGTCACGCAGGACATGTCGCAGTACACCCGCGCCGACCTGTTCAACGGCGTCGGCAAGACGACGCCGATGTTCGCCCGCTTCTCGACCGTGGCCGGCGAGCTCGGCTCGCCCGACACGCTGCGCGATCCGCGCGGCTTCGCGCTGAAGTTCTACACACAGGAGGGCAACTACGACCTCGTCGGCAACAACACGCCGGTCTTCTTCGTCCGCGACCCTTCGAACTTCCAGGACTTCATCCACTCCCAGAAGCGCCGCGCCGACACCGACCGGCGCGACAACAACATGCAGTGGGACTTCTGGACGCTGAAGCCCGAGTCCGCCCACCAGGTCACGATCCTGATGAGCGATCGCGGTACGCCGAAGACCTACCGCCACATGAACGGCTACGGCAGCCACACCTTCATGTGGGTCAACGCGGGCGGCGAGAAGTTCTGGATGAAGTACCACTTCAAGACCGACCAGGGTCCCGAGAACTTCACGGACGACGAGGCGTCGGCGATGGCCGGGGAGGATCGCGACTACCACCGCGCCGACCTCTGGGACGCGATCAAGTCCGGTGACGCGCCGTCGTGGACGCTGAAGGTCCAGATCATGTTCGACGAGGCCGCGGACTACCGCTTCAACCCGTTTGACCTGACGAAGGTCTGGCCGCACGGCGACTACCCGGAGATCGAGGTCGGCCGGATGGTGTTGGATCGCAACCCGGCGAACTACTTCGCCGAGGTGGAGCAGGCGGCCTTCGAGCCGGCGAACATGCCGCGGGGCATCGGCCCGTCGCCGGACAAGATGCTGCTCGGGCGGCTGTTCAGCTACCCCGACACGCACCGCTACCGGATCGGGCCCAACTATCTGCAGCTGCCGATCAACCGGCCGCAGTGCCCGGTCCACAGCTACAACAAGGACGGGGCGATGCGGCTCGAGAACCCGGGCGACCCGGTCTACGCGCCGAACACCGCAGGCGGCCCCGCGGCCGATGAGAAGAACTACAGCGAGCAGGCCACGTGGACGACGAGCGGAGAGATGGTCCGCACCGCCTACACGCTGCGTGCGGAGGACGACGACTTCGGCCAGCCCGGCACGCTCGTGCGCGAGGTCATGTCGCAGGAGGACCGCGACAACCTCGTCACGAACATCCTCGGCCATGCGGGCGACCCGGACGTCACGGCGGAGATGAAGCCGCGCATCGTGGAGTACTGGACGAACGTGGACCCGGACATCGGCGCCGGTGTGGCCGAGGGACTAGGGGTCGAGTCGGCAGCACCCGCCGCCGTCGACTGAGGCTCGGACTCGCGGGCTGCGTTACGCGGCGGGCTCCAGCTCGAGCTGCTGCTCGAGCTGGCCCTTGTTGCGCGTCGGCCGCAGGCGCTTTGTCTCGGCGCCGTTGCTGAAGAGGATCAGCGAAGGGATCGAGAGGATCTGAAACCGCGCGGCGGTGACCTGGTTCTCGTCGACGTTCATCTTGACGATGCGCACGTCGTCACGGCCCTCGGCGATCTCCTCGAGCAGCGGGGCGATCGCGCGGCAAGGGGCGCACCAGGGGGCCCAGAAGTCCACGAGGATCGGGGTCTCGGACTCGAGAACCTCGGCCTGGAAGCTGTCGTCGGTCACTTCGATGATGGATCCGGCCATTGGCATCTCCTATAGGTGACGTCGCCGTAGGTCAGAGCTTGCGATGACGGGAAGGCGAAACCCTCGATTCCGACCACTATACAAACTGAAGCAGGCTACTCCCGGTGCGCTGACGTTACCCGCCGAGGGAGCGCAGCAGGCTGGGCGTCACGTACACCTCGATGAACGATGCGGCGACCAGCACCGGAGCCGCGAGCACCACGGTGACCAGCGTGGCCGCCATGAGCTCATGCCAGTCCTTCTGTCGGCTGGCGATCATCCAGGCCGCAAGCGGCAGAAAGAGCGCCATGAGCTCCGGCAGCGCGTGTGGAAGAAGGCCGAGGAGCAGCGTGCCGGACGAGATGTCCAAGCGCCAGGCCAGCGACGACGCGCCCTGGCCCAGGATGTAGGCCTGGGTGACCAGCGAGAACCCCGTCGCGGCGATCACGAACGCGATTGCCATCGGCCCAGCCTTGTCGTGGATCCAGCGCCATGCCCCGCTGTAGCGCTCGGCCTCCTGTGGGAGCGAGCTGCCGGCGATGAAGCCCGCGATGCAGGCGAAGGCGTGCAGTGCCAGCACGAGCGAGTTGCGCCCGAGCACATGCAGGACGCTGTCGATCGTGGGCTCGGAGAAGATCGGGATGAATGCCTCTGTCGGATCGGGCTCCGCCACCGGCGCGATCGAGACGACCCATACGGCGAGCAGCAACAGCACTGTGATCGCGAGCGACCCGGCGACCCAGCGCCCGACAACCGGGCCTGGCCGCTGGTTCCAGGTATGCAGCGTCGCGCGCGTGTCCGCCAGCCCGCGGACGAGCACGAAGTCGGATGTCTGCACGGACGACCCATCGGCGCGGCCCCCGCCGCGCCCGCTCAGCGTCGCCGGCGCTGGCCGGATATGTGAGAGAAGCGCAGCTGCGGGACGAGCAGCGCCGCCTCGCCGGCGATCCGCCACGACATCTTGGAGCGCCCGAGCTCGCGATCGCGAAAGATGATCGGCAGCTCGACCACGCGAAAGCCCGCGTGCACCGCGCGATGCGTGAGCTCGACCTGAAAGGCGTAGCCGCGCGAGCGCACGCTTGGCAGGTCGATCGCCTCGAGCACCTCGCGTCGGAAGCACTTGAAGCCGCCGGTCAGATCGCGCACGTCGAGGCCGAGCACGACGCGGGCATACCACGAGCCGCCGCGGCTGACCAGGCGCCGGATACGACCCCAGTCCGCGACGCCGCCGCCGGGGACATAGCGCGAGCCGAGCACGAGATCCGCGGCGCCGGCGGCCGCGAGCAGACGCGCGAGGTCAGCCGGGTCGTGCGAGAAGTCGGCGTCCATCTCCAGGACAAATCGCGCACCGTTTGCGAGCGCGTGCGCGAAGCCCGCGAGATAGGCCGGGCCGAGCCCCTCGCGCGTGGGCCGGTGCAGCACTTCGACGTCGCCGTGCTCGGCGGCGATCGCGGCGGCGAGGTCGCCCGTACCGTCCGGCGAGCTGTCGTCGACGACGAGGATGTGATGGTCCCCGGGGGCCGCCTGTTCGAGCACGGCGCGGGTAGCCGCGACGATCGCCGCGATGTTCTCGGCCTCGTCAAAGGTGGGGAGGATGAGCCAGACGGCCGCGGGCATGAGCGCGACTACCCTAGGTGACCGATGGCGTCGGACCCCTCGAACCTCCAGATCGCCGCCGCTTTCGACGAGCTGGCCGACCTGTATGAGCTCGACGGCGCGATCGTTCATCGCGTGCTCGCATATCGCTCGGCGGCGAAGGCGGCGCGCGAGGCGACGGTCTCGGTGGCCGCGCTCACGCGCAAGGCTACGGTGACCTCGCTGCCCGGGATCGGCAAGACGCTCGAGGAGAAGATCCTCGCCCTGCTGGATACCGGCGACATTCCCGCGGCGGTCAAGCTCCGCGCGAAATACCCGGCCGGGCTGCTGGAGATGACGCGCCTGCCGGGGCTCGGGCCCAAGCGCGCGCGGCGGCTGTTCGACGAGCTGGGGATCGACTCGCTCGACGCGCTGCGTGCCGCGGCCGAGGACGAGCAGCTGCGCGGGATCAAGGGCTTCGGCGCGAAGTTCGAGGCCTCGGTGCTGTCGTCGATCGGGGCAGGCATCGGCGACAAGCCGGCGCAGCGGGTGCTGCTGCACCGCGCGCTGACCGTCGGCGAGCAGATCGTCGAAGCGCTGCGTGCGCATCCGGCCGCCGAGCGCGTCGAGCTCGCCGGCTCCGCGCGCCGGCAGGTCGATGCGGTCAAGGACCTCGACATCATCGCCACCGCCAGCGACCCGGGCGCGCTCGCACGAGCGCTCGGCGAGCTCGACCTGATCGAGTCGGCGTCGGCGCCCAACGAGAACGCCGCGCGCGGGCGCACCCACGCCGGGCTTCCGGTCGACCTGCGCGTCGTCGAGCCGGAGAACTTCGGCAGCCTGCTGCAGCATTTCACGGGCTCCCAGGCGCACAACATGGCGCTGCGCGAGGCGGCGGTACGGCGTGGCCTGCACGTCAGCGAGTACGGCATCCTGGATGACGAGACCGGCGAGACGCTGCGCTGCGCGACCGAGGAAGCGGTCTACGAGCGGCTCGGTCTCGCCTATCCCGAGCCCGAGCTGCGCGAGAACCGCGGGGAACTCTCGCCGGACTTCGTCGCGCCGCGCCTGGTCACCGTCGGCGACCTGCGCGGTGACCTGCACATGCACACGATCGCCTCCGATGGGCGCAACACGATCGAGGAGATGGCGCTCGCCGCGCAGGCGCGCGGCTACGAGTACATCGCGATCACCGACCACTCGGCGACCCACGGCTTCGGCAACCACGTCGCGCCGGACGAGCTCGAGCGCCAGATCGAGCGCATCGCCGAGGTCAGCGAGCGCCTCGACGGGATCACGGTGCTCGCCGGAACCGAGACGAACATCCTGCCCGACGGCTCGCCCGACTACGACGACGATCTCCTCTCCCGCCTGGGCTGGGTGATCGGGTCCGTGCACACGTCCTTCGGCATGACCTCCTCGGAGATGACCAAGCGCATGATCGCGGCGATCGAGCATCCCTGGATCGATGCGATCGGCCACCCGACCGGGCGCAAGATCCAGTCACGCCAGCCCTACGCGCTCGACATCGACGCGATCATCGCCGCCGCGGCGCAGACCGGCACGATGCTCGAGATCAACTCCGCGCCCGACCGTCGCGACCTCAACGATGTCCATGCCCGCGCCGCGGCCGAGAACGGCGTGCTCGTGCTGATCGACTCGGACGCCCACGGCGCCGATCGCCTGCAGCACGTGCGCTGGGGCGTCGCGACGGCACGGCGTGCGTGGCTGACGCCCGAGCACGTCGCGAACACGCGCTGCTGGGCGGAGTTCGCGGCGCTGCGCAAGCGCACGCGCTCCGCGAGCTGACACGCGCGTCAGCGCAGCAGTCGCGGCAGTAGCTCGTCGCGCACCACGGCGTCGACGGCGTCCCGGCGAAACGGCGCGATCGCCGCGGCGGCACGCGCCGCGTAATCCGCCGCGGACGTCGTGTCCAGCGCGATGCGCAGCGCGCCGGCGAGGGCAGCCGCGTCATCGCCGCGTTCGACGACCAGGCGCGGGGCCAGAGCGCGTGCGAGCGGCAATGCCGCGTACGGCCCGGGCGCCGTCGTCGTGACGAGGACGCAGCCGTCTGCGAGCGCCTCGAGCTGCGCGATGCCGTAGTCCTCGCGCCGCGGCGCGGTGACGAACACGCGTGAGCGGCGCAGCAGCGCGCGGTAGGCCTGCGGCCCGAGCCGGCCGGCGACGCTCACCCCGGGCGCGTCGATCCGTATCTCCGTTCCGGCGATCACGAGCTGTTCGCCGCCGGTCCGCGCTCGGGCCCAGGCGGCGAGCACGCGATCGAGGCCCTTCTTGCCCGGGTTCGCCGCGTACGTGATTGCCGCGATGTCGCGAGGTTCGCCCGTAGCGGGCGAGGGTTCGACCGGGATCGGCACGACGATCGCCTCGGCGTGCGGGCGCGGCGTCTCGGCGAGTGTGCCGGGATCGACGCCGACGAGCAGGGGCGCCTCGCGCAGCCGTCGCCGCTCGAGCGGCCGCTGCCAGAACCCGTGGCGCCCAGGACGGTTGGCCGCGGCAGGGGCGTCGTAGCGGATCGCGCCGGGCTGCGGCCACAACAGCGCTGCTGTGACCGTCGAGTAGACGACCGCTCGCGGCGCATGCGCGGCGATGCCGCTCGCTGCTGCGACCTGCGCAGCCCGCGCCCAGCCGAGGTCGGTGAGGGCATAGGTGCGCAATTCGCGCGGCGCCCTGGCGGCGACGACCTGCACCTGCGCCCCCGCGCGCCGGAGCGCGCCTGCAAGCTCCTCGTCGGACGCGCGCAAGCCGGCGGTCGAGCCGAGCGAGACGATCAGGACGTCGACCGCCATCACGCGCGCCACTCGCGGTCGATGAGCCGCTGCGTGGGGAACGGCGCGGTCAGCGCGCCGTCCCGTTGACCGAGACGAGGTCGCGACGGAGGCCGGGCGCGCGGATGAGCTTGATCGGCTTCAGCGGTGAGGTCGGCTCGACGTAGAAGGCGACGCCGTCGCGCTCCTCGATCGCCGTCACCGCCGCCTCCTGCTGGCGCCACGCCAGTGCGCCGACGATCGCGAAGCCACAGGCGATCGCCGGAATCTGCGGCGCGAACAGACCCAGGCCGAGTGCGAGGATCGTCGACAGCAGCAACGGCCACAGTCGATTGAGCAGCAGGCTGGCCGGACGCTGTTCAGGCAGCGCCTTCGTCGACTTCGCCGATGCGAGCAGCCGCGCGATCGGCGAGTTCGTCTCCGCGCGGCGGCCGAGCCACATCCCGATCATCACGGCGATGCACCACCAGCCGATGATGAAGCCGATGAGCACGGTGTCGTCGGTCGACCCGGCCGACAGGACGGTCAGGGTCGCGAGTGCGGTGGCCGACCCACCGCACAGCAGGACGGCGGCGCGAAGGAAGTCGACGAACCGCATGTGACCGTCTTTCCCGCGGCTCTAGCTCGCCAGCGCCATGAGCAGCCCGCGCACGCCGAGCGGCCCGTCGACCAGGAGGTCGGACTGTTCCTCGAGCTCGCGCGGTGTCTCGTCGGAGCGGACACCGACACAGACCGCCGAGCCGAGCCGCCCTTCCTCGACGAGACCGCGCAGGCCGGCAAACGCATCGAGATCGGTCACGTCGTCGCCGATGTATATCCCCGCGCCGAGATCCAGCCCATCCAGCAGGCGCCGGACCCCGCGGCCCTTGCTGATCTCGACGGGCGGCCGGACCTCGAGCACCTTGCGCCCCCAGTGGATCGCCAGGCCCTCGGCCTGCGCGCGCTCCGCGATCTCGCGCACCGCCTGCTCGGCGGCGTCCTCGTCCGGCGCGCCGCGCCAGTGGAACGCCTTGATCGCCTGCTTGTCCTCGGTGCGCACGCGCAGGCGCTGCACCTCGACGGTGTAGGCGCCGTCGGCGAACGCACGCACGGTGCTCTCGTAGGCCTCGATCTCGGGGTCGATCTCCACTTGCGTGCTGCCCGGGGCGAGCAGCTCCGAGCCGTGATTTCCGAGATAGGCGATCGTCCCGAGCGAGACCATCTGGCGCGCCGTCGACGAACGCCGCCCGCTGATGCAGCCGACGACGGCGTAGCGCTTGGCGACCGCGATCAACTGCGTGCGCGTCGGCTCCGGAACCGACGCATCGTCGGCGTGGCGCACGATCGGCGCGAGCGTGCCGTCGATGTCCAGCAGGATCGCTGCGCGCGCCGGATCGGCGCGCAGCGGTTCGAGTACCTCGGCAAGCGTGGCTGCGGACATGGCTTTTAGTATGGCGCTCATGCCAGCGCGCCGAACGCTCACGCTGGCGGCGATCGGGACCGCGGCCGGGCTGCTCAGCGGGCTCTTCGGCGTCGGCGGCGGCGTTCTCATCGTCCCGCTGCTCGTGCTGTGGTGCCGCTTCGGCGAGCGCCTCGCGACCGGCACGTCGCTCGCCGCGATCGTCGTGCTCGCGAGCGTCGCGACGGCCGTGCACGGGGCCTACGGCAACGTCCATGTGCAGGAGGGGATCCTCGTCGGGGTTCCCGCGGTCATCGGCGTGGTCATCGGCACCGAGTTGCAGCAGCGCATCTCGACGAAGGCGATCTCGCTGCTGTTCGCGGCGATGCTCATCGTGGTGGCCGTCGACCTGTTGATCCCCGGATGATCGAGGCGGTCCTGATCGGGCTGCTCGCCGGCATCGTGGCGGGCCTGCTCGGCGTGGGCGGCGGCGCGCTGTTCGTCCCGGCATTGACGATCGGGCTCGGCCTGAGCCAGCTCGACGCCGAGGCGACCTCGCTGCTGGCGATCATCCCAGTGGCGCTGGTCGGCGTGCTGCGCCAGCGAAGACACGGCAACGTCGACCTGCGCACCGGTGCGTTGCTCGGGCTGCTCGGCGTGGCGGGCGCGGTCGCTGGTGTCGCGATCGCCAATGCCGTCCCGCAGCGCGCGCTCGAGGTGAGCTTTGCGCTGTTCATCCTCTTCGTGGCATGGCAGCTCGTGCGGCGCGCGCTGTCGGCGCCGCCGGCCTGAGGCTGGCTGGCTGGTCGGTTCGGTTGCGGTGGCGCCGCGACTGCTTGTGGACAGCGGCGACGGCTTACGGCAGCCCATGCTCGAGCGCGCCCTTGATCGAGGCGTCGAGCGCGTTGAGGCGATAGAGCGCGAGCGCCTCGGCCGAGCCGAAGCGCCGCCCCGGCGCAGGCTCGGGCCCGTGGTGGCAGAGCACGCAGTGCTCGAGCGCGATCCGTCGGTCGGCGCCAAGGGCCGGCACCCGCACCGCGTACTCGCGCAGCAGCGCGAGGCCGAGCTCGATGTGCCCGAGCAGCCGGCCCTCCTGGGTGAGGCCGATCTCGGCGCCGTAGGTGAACTCGCGCGTGCGGCCGAGATCGTGGACGAGCGCGGCGCACATCAGCAGGTCGCCGTCGAGCCGCGGGTGCAGCGTGCAGGTCTCCGTTGCGATCGTTCCAACTGCGACCGTGTGCTCGAGCAGACCGCCGAGGTAGGCGTGGTGACCGTTGCGGCTACACGGCGCGCGACGCCACTGCGCGCGCAGCGCAGCGTCGCCGAGCAGCGCAACGAGCAGCGCCCGCAGGCCAGGGTCGTGGACCTCGCGCGCGAGGTGCTCGAGGAAGCCGTCGAGCTCGTCGAGGTCGCGGTAGGCGACGGGCAGGAACGCCGCCGGATCGGCGTCACCCTCCGCGGCGCGGCCGATCGTCCGCAACTCGACCTGCAGCTCGTCGCGAAAGCGCTCGACCCGGCCTGCGACGCGGACGAGGTCGCCGCGCTCGAAGCGGCCGCCGAGGACGTCGGCGTTGCGGAATGCGCGCCCCTGGACGGCTCCGGTCCGATCGCGCAACTCGACGGCGAGGTAGGGCGTGCCGGCCCGCGACAGCAGGCGGTCCTTGCGCGTGCACGCGAAGACCCCGTCGACCTCCTGGCCCTGGCGCAAGGTGGCAATCGTCATCAGCTCATGATGTACCGTGAATCGGATGCAGCCCCTGATCTGGGAGAGCCGACCCGATGGACTGCGTGCCCCGGCGCTGGTCGCGGCCTTCAGTGGCTGGAACGACGCCGGCGATGCGGCGTCTGCGGCCCTGACGTTCATCGGCGAGTCGCTCGGCGCCGAGCGGTTCGCGCGCCTGGACCCCGAAGAGTTCTACGACTTTCAGTCCACGCGCCCGCACATCCGCTTCACGGAGGACCGCAAGCGCGAGGTGACGTGGCCGGGCATCGAGATCTTCGCCGCCCGCGTGCCGCGCGCCCCGCGCGACCTGATCCTCGTGCAGGGGCCCGAGCCGTCGATGCGCTGGGCCACGTTCTGCAAGCACATCGTCGATCTCGCCGAGGCCCTGGACACGCAGCTCGTGGTGACGATGGGCGCGCTCCTCGCCGACGTCCCGCACAGCCATCCGGTCTCGATCACGGGGCTTGCCTCCGACGACACGCTCGTCGAGAAGATCGGGCTGCGCGAGACGACGTACGAGGGACCGACCGGGATCGTCGGCGTCCTGCACGCGGCCTTCGCGGACGCCGGGCTGCCGTCGGCGAGCCTGTGGGCGGCGGTGCCGCACTACGTCGCCGCGGCGCCGAACCCGAAGGCGGCGCTCGCGCTCGTGCGCAAGGTCGAGGGCCTCGTCGCGGTGACGGTCGACGCGAGCGACCTCGAGAGCGCGACGGAAGACTACGAACGCCAGGTCGGCCAGGCCGTCCAGTCCGACCCCGACGTGCAGGCCTTCGTCGAGCGCCTCGAGCAGGCCGCCGAGCGCGACACGACGCCGCTGGGTCCGGGCGACCTGCCGTCGGGCGACGCGATTGCCTCCGAGTTCCAACGCTTCCTCAGGCAGCAGGGCCCCGAGCGCTGACGGCGGTGGGCCTCATCGCTCCGCCGCTGGACACGCGATCCGGTAGTCGCACATCGAGCACACGGTGTAGGACGGGGTGGGCTCGAAGTCCTGCGCGAGGATGCCGCCCGCGACCTCCTCGACGGTATCGGCGATCCAGTCAGCGTTGATCTCCGAGCTGGGAACGCGGACCTTCTCGTCGTCGAGCACGTACAGGTAGGCCTGCTGCGTCGCGTCGAGCGCCCACGCCTCGCGCGCGCCGACGGCGTACAACGACAGCTGGACGTCTTCACGCAGCGACGCCGCCGAACGCGGCCGGCCGGTCTTGTAGTCGATCAGCTCATAGCCACCGTCGGCGAGCCGGTCGACGCGGTCGACGCGGCCGCGCAGCGTGTGGGCACCGAGCTTGAAGGAGAACGCACGCTCGAACCAGACCGGCTGGACGGGCTCCTCCGCGACGCGCGCGTAGTAGCGCCGCAGCGCGGCAGCCGCCTTCGCGCGCAGCTGGCGCTCCTCATCGGAGGCGCCGAAGCCACCCCGTCGCCAGCCGAAGTCCAGCAGCTCGAGCAGCTCGTCGAGCGATTCGATCTCGAGCTGGTGGTAGCGCTCGAGCACCTGGTGGACGAGGATCCCGAAGCGCTGGTTGAGCGTCGGCTCCTGCGGCACCCGCAGCACGCGCGCGAACTTGTAACGCAGCGGGCAGCCGCGGTAGGTCTCGATGTCCGAGGCCGACAGCATCAGCCCGTCGCCGCGGCGCGGTAGGAAGACCTCCAGCGACGGCTCGCTGCGCGCCGCGCGGGCAGCCGCGCGTGCGTGATCGTCGCGCTCGGCGTCGAGCAGCAACTCATCGAGCGACGACGTCGCGAGCACCTCGCGCTGCAGCGGCGACAGCTCGGCGGCGAGGCGCTGATTGACCGGTCCGAGCGCGTCGGCGACCGACTGCCCGTCCGGTCGCTCGATCAGGGCGGCGAGCTTGACGAGCTCGAGGTAGCGGGCGACCGCGTGCGTGACGTCGAGGTCGGTGTCCAGGCGCAGCTCTCCCAATGCCTTGCCGACCCGTGCGACGTCGGCCAGCAGCTCGTCGCGCAGTGTCTGGAACGTGGCGTGCAACGCCTCCTCGGGCCCGAACAGCTCCTCCTCGAGCACTTCCCACTCGGCGCCGAGCGCCGCCCGCGCCTCCTCGGCGAAGGGCGACGGCGGCTGCGCGACGCCGCTCGCCGACAGCGCCGGGTAGGCGAGCACGAGCCCCTTCGCCGCGCGCGTCATGGCGACGTTCAGCAGCCGCCGCATCGCGTCGGTGTGGGTCGCGCGGTCGTCGTCGCCGAGCGACTCCTTGAGCAGGGCGTCGGGGATGTTCTCGCCCGCGCGCAGGCGCGCGCCCGGCATCCGCGCCGAGCTGAGCCCGAGGACGAACACCCAGTCGAGATCGCGGCCGGCGGCGCCGTCGAGCGCCATCAGCTGCACGGCGCCGGGCGGTGGCGGCGCGCCCGCGCCGTCCTCCTCGCGCAGGCCGGCCTCGGCGACCGCCGCCGCGTAGCGGGCGAAGTCCCGCGGCGTCGCATGCGGCGCGCGCGTAGCGTACGCGGACGCCAGCTCGCCGAGGCGCGCAAGGTTGACGAGCCGCTCGACGACGTCGGCCTGTGCGGAGAAGACCTGCTGGCGACGCAGCTCGAGCCGGTCGACGAGGCGGTGCACGAACAGGTCGGGGCGCTCGGAGTCCAGCGAGCCCGCGACGTCACGATAGAGGCGCAGGAAGGTGTGGATGTGCTCGCGCGCCTCGGGCGGAAGCTGCGGCGACTCCGTTGCCGCCTGCAGCGCAGAGACCATGTCGAGCTTGCGCCTGCGCGCGATCTGCACGCAGCGCGCGATGTCGACCGACCGCAGCGTCACGGGCGGCCGCGCGAGCGCGCGCACCACCGCGCCCGCGTCGGAAGGGTCGGCCAGCAGCCGCAGCCAGGCGAGCACGTCGCGCACCTCGGTCTGCGCGAAGAAGTCGGCCTCGCCGACGGCGCGCAGTGCGATCGCCCGCTCCTCGAATGCCAGCGTCACCTGGCGGCCCTCGTCGCGCTGCGAGCGCACGACCACGCCGATCCGTTGGGGCGCGACCCCGCCGCGCACGAGCCGCTCGACCTCGGCGGCGACCGCCTGCGCCTGCGCGCGCTCGTCGGCGGCGCGCCAGAAGCGCACGGTGCCGCCGGGCGCGCCCTGCAGCGGCGTTCCGATGCGGTCGGCGATCGGTGCAAGAACGGCGCCGGCTGCGTCCAGCACGTTCGCCGGGCAGCGCAGCGATGTCTCCAGTCTCACGATCTCCGCGTCCGGATGGCCGCGCACGAAGTCGTGGATGTTCTTCGTCGCCGCGCCGCGCATCCGCCTCGCCGCGCCGTCGTCGTCGGCGCAGACCGTCAGCTGCTCGTGATCGGCCCCGAGCAGCTCGACGAGCAGCGCCGGCGCGAAGCCGAGGTCCGCCCAGCCGTCGACGAGCACGTGGCCGTAGCGCTCGGCGACCCGCGCGCGCACGTCCGGGCGCTCGCGCAGCAGCGCGACGGCGCGCAGCACGAGCTCGCCGGCGTCGAGCGCGCCGGCGTCCGCGAGCAGGCGGTCGTGGTCGACGTAGAGCTGCGCGAACTCTGCCTCGCGCGCGGCGCGGGTGCGATCGGCGTCCTCGGCGTTCGGTAGCGACGCCGCCCAGTCGGCGTACTCGGCCGCCGTGACGAGCGCGTCCTTCAGGCGGTCGATGCGGTCGATCACGTCGGCCAGCAGCACGGCCGGCCGGCCCCCGATGTCGTGGCTGCGGAGGTGCAGGTCGCCCATCCGGTCCAGCAGCAGCGCGAGGCGATCGGCCCGCGACACCGGCGCGAAGAACGGGTCGACGCCCGCTTCGGCGGTCTCCTCGCGCAGCAGGCGCGCGCAGAAGTCGCGGATGCCGTGGACGACGAGCTCCTCGTACGGTCGTTGCAGCGCGTCCTCGACCGCGCGGCGAAGCGCGGCGGCGCCGCCGGCCGACGGCGTCAGCGCGAGGATCGACTCTGGCGGCGCCACCCCGTCCGAAACGAGCCACGCGAAGCGCTGCGCGAGAACCGTCGTCTTGCCGCTGCCCGCGCCGCCGAGCACGAGCAGCGGGCCGCCGGCATGAGTGACAGCGCGGGCCTGGGCGGGGGTGAGCTCCAGCACCTGCCTAGTATGCCGTCGATGTCGCCGCCCGATAACGCGCCCGCCCCCGATTGGCTGGGGGCCTGTCGCGGGGCCGTGGCCGGCATGCGCGAGGTGCTCGCCGAGCACCCGACGAGCCGCGAGCGCGTCATCGAGACGGGCGAGACCGGCGAGGGTGGCGACCAGACGCTCGTCATCGACCGGCAGGCCGAGGACGCGGTCTTCGCGCAGCTCGACAAGCTGCACGAGGCGGGCGCCCGCTTCACCGCGGTCAGCGAGGAGCGCGGGGTCATCGACTACGGCGGTGGCGACGTGCGCATCGTCATCGACCCGCTCGACGGCTCGCTGAACGCCAAGCGCGGCATGACGCACTTCGCGCTGTCGATCGCCGTCGCCGACGGGCCGACGATGGCCGACGTGCACTTTGCCTTCGTCTACGACTTCGGGCCGCGCGAGGAGTGGTATGCGCTGCGCGGCGAGGGCGCCTGGCTCGACGAGCGTCGGATCGCGTCGCCGCCCGACGAGCGGCGCACGCCGGACGGACGCCTGGAGATCGTCACCTTCGAGTCCGCCGATCCGCGCCTGCTGGCGCCGAAGGTCGACGCGCTCGGCGATCTCGTCAACCGCCTGCGGGCGATGGGCTCGATCGCGATCTCACTCTGCCAGCTGGCGCCGACGCGCGTGGACGGGATGTTCACGCTGCGGTCGACGCGCTCAGTCGACGTCGCCGCGGCGCAGCTGATCGTGCGCGAGGCGGGGGCGTTCGTGGCGTTCCCGGCGTTCGACGATCCGCTTGGCGCCCCGCTCGATCTCGAACCGCACTCGCCGGTCGTCGCCGCGCGGACGCAGGAGTCGCTCGCGCAGCTCATCGCGGTCGTCCATACGCCGGGCTCGACGCGTGCGGGCTGACGACCACCCCGATCGCGAGGCGGCGGGGTGGGTGGGGGGCGGGTCCGCGTTCGCCATGATGCAAGGGTGATCGACCGAGCATTGACCGAGAGGATCGCCAACGCCGTTTCGCGCGGAGCCGGCACTGCGCGCGCTGCCCGCCCCGCCGCGCCACCGCCGCTGCCCGGCGACCTGGCAGCGATCTGCGCCGATGCCGAGGCGCGTGTCGTGCAGTACACGGGCCTGCGGCCGTCAGCCCCGCTGCCGGCGCCCGAGGCGCTGCCGCGCGCAGGCTGGATCGCCGCGAACGTCAACTCGATGGGCGCGATGCTCGACGTCGTCGGCGACAAGCTTGCGAGCGGCGGGCTGCTGGGCGGCGTGACGCGCAGCGCCGCCGGGGTCCTCATGTCCGTCGAGGCCGGGGCGCTGACGGGCTATCTCTCGCAGCGGGTGCTGGGGCAGTACGAGTTCGTGATGGTCGACCCTCAGGCGAAGGCGCGGCTGCTGTTCGTCGCGCCGAACATCGCACAGGCCGCGCAGCGCCTGGAGGCCGATCCCGAGGAGTTGCTGCGCTGGATCGCCTTCCACGAGGTGACGCACGCGGTGCAGTTCTCCGGCGTGCCATGGCTGCGCCCGTACTTGGCCGGCCTGCTGAGCGAGCTGCTTGCCTCGCTCGAGGTGAAGGTCACCCCGCGCACCATGATGAAGCTGCCCTCGCTCGACGACGTGCGCGGGCTCGTCGATGGGTTGAAGGAGGGCGGGATCGTCGCGGTCCTGGGCGCCAACCGGCGCGAGCTGTTCGACCGCGTGCAGGCCGTCATGGGCGTCGTCGAGGGGCATGCCGAGCATGTGATGGACGTCGTCGGCGCTGAAGCGCTTCCGTCCCTGCACGAGCTGCGCGTGGCGCTTGACCGGCGCAGGCGCGAGCGTCCGCCGCTGCTCGCGCTGCTCGAGCGCCTGATCGGTCTCGACGCGAAGATGCGCCAGTACCAGGACGGCAAGCGCTTCTGCGACGCCGTCGTGGCGGCCGCCGGACCGCGGGCGCTGCACAGCGTCTTCGATGCTCCCGAGCAGCTGCCCAGCGCCGCCGAGTTGCACGACCCCGTGGCGTGGATGCGCCGTACGGGCGTGCCTGCCGCCGCGTAGTCCCGTACGCACCTCTGTTCGCCTGAGTAACCGTCGGTCACCGGCGGTTTACAAACACCTGTTCGCGCGCGCTATACTCCGGTACAAGCTTAGAATTAATATCCTTATCCGCCCACGAAGAGGAGCAGACCCAATGGCCGAGCCCACGACCACCACCACCAAGACCACGCCGACCGGCGCCGCCAAGAAGGCCGCCACGACGCGCAAGACGAACGCCACAAAGCGCTCGACCACTGCCAAGAAGGCCGCCACGACGCGCAAGACGAACGCCACAAAGCGCTCGACCACTGCCAAGAAGGCCGCCGGCACGCGCGCAGCCAACCGCGGCGCCGCCGCTCGCAGCACCGCTGCGCGCAAGACGAAGGCGACCGCCGGCCGCGCAACAACCGAGGCCAAGCAGGAGGCCCGCGGGCCCGTCGGCCGCGTCGTCGAGATCGCTGAGACCGTCGTTCTCGTCCCGGTCGGCGCGGCGCTGATCGCCCGCGACGAGATGGTCTCCACGCTCGGCGACCTGAAGTCCCGGTACGGCACCCGCGCGAAGGCCAGGCGTGAGCTGCGCCGCTTCGAGCGCCGCGGCTCCACCGCCCTCAGGGGCGTCGAGCTCCGCACCGAGCCCGTGGCGAAGAACGTCGAGTTCGTCGGCGCGCGCATCGAAAACGCCGTCGTCGGCGGGCGCACCGCCGTCACGAAGGCGTCGACGTCCGTTCAGGAGCGCATCGCCAGCCTGGCGTAGAACTTCCCTCACAGATCAAGCACCGTAGTTCCTCCCCCTGCCGACGCCGCGCCCTGCTTCCGGGCGCGGCGTCGGTGTTTTCTAGACTGGACGGCATGGCGACCCGAGACGAGATCCGTAGCGCCCTCACGCGCGTCAACGACCCCGAGTTGCACAAATCGATCGTTGAGCTCGGGATGGTCCGCTCGATCGAGATCTCCGACGGCGGCGTCGTCGACGTCACCGTGTCCTTGACGACCGCGGGCTGCCCGATCCGCAGCCACTTCGTCGCGGCCGTCGAGCGCGAGGCGGCGACCGTCGAGGGCGTGACGACCGTGAACGTCAGCTTCGACATTCTCTCCGACGGCGAGAAGTCCGCGCTGCAGAAGTCGCTCGGCCGCGCCACGCTGCCCGCCGGCGCGCTGGCGCGGGTGTCCAACGTCCTGTGCATCGGCTCGGGTAAGGGCGGCGTCGGCAAGTCGACGCTGACCTCGAACCTCGCCGCCGCGCTCACGCTCGACGGCAAGTCCGTCGGCATCCTCGACGCCGACGTCTGGGGCTACTCGATCCCGCGCATGTTCGGCCTCGGCGGGGAGCGCCCACCGGTCTCACCGGAGCGCAAGATCCTGCCGCTGACGGCGCACGGCGTGAAGGTCATGTCGATCGGCTTCTTCGTCGAGGAGGACGCCGCCGTCGTCTGGCGCGGGCCGATGCTGCACAAGGCGCTCACGCAGTTCCTCGAGGATGTCGCCTGGGGCGAACTGGACTATCTGCTCGTCGACCTGCCGCCCGGCACCGGCGATGTCTCGATGACGCTCGCCCAGCTGCTGCCGCAGGCGCGGTTCGTGATCGTGACGACACCGCAGCCGACGGCGCAGAAGGTCGCCCGCCGCGCAGCGCAGATGGCGGGAAAGGTGTCGCTCGAGATCGCCGGCATCGTCGAGAACATGGCCGGCTTCACGACGCCGTCGGGTGAGCGCTTTCAGATCTTCGGCGAGGGCGGAGGCCAGGCGCTGGCCGACGAGCTCGACGTGCCGCTGCTCGGCAAGATCCCGCTGACGATGCCGCTGCGCGAGCAGGCCGACGAGGGCACGCCGCTCGTCTACACGGACCCCGACGACCCGGCCGCCCAGGCGATTCGTCACGCGGGTCGGGGCATCATCGCGCTGACGCCGGTCGAGCTCCCGGTGTTGTCGGCCCCGGGTGGGCCGGCCCCTACCGGGATCAGCCTGCCGATGGCAGGCTGACCGCGGCGCGGGAGAGTCGCTAGTGGTCCGTCTCGTAACAGACGCCCGAAACCCCGGGATGCCGGCGCCGTCTGGCAAGGACGCAGGACCGAAGGTGTGGCTCTGCCACATCGAGTGTCCGAGGACGCCACCAGGCGGTGATCGGCGCCCGGGGTTTCGGGTGGACTGTTATGAGACGGGCCACTAGCCGGCGTTGTCAGCCGTATCGGTGGCGCGGCCGGCCTCGGTCGCCGCGGGGATCTCCTCGAGGCGGCCCGTCTCGACGTGGTAGACGTAGCCGTAGATCGGGATGTTGCCCTCGACGAGTGGGTGGTTGCGGATCTTTTCGACGTCATCGACGACGGCCTGCTTCTGATCGGAGATCGTCAGCCAGTCGATGTTCTTTCCCTCCGGCGAGCCCGGCCCCGCGCCGACGTCGTAGAAGCCCTCGTCCCCGAGCGCCGCGGTCTCGAGGCTGGACTCGAGCAGGCCGCCCATGACCTCGTTCGTGAAGAATTCCATGCCGCAGTTCGTGTGGTGGATGACGAACCACTCGGCCGTACCGAGCAGCTTGTGGGAGATGACGAGCGAGCGGATCGCGTCGTCGCTGGCGCGCCCGCCGGCGTTGCGGATCACGTGAGCGTCGCCCTCGCTGAGGCCGGCATACTTGGCCGGGTCCAGGCGGGCATCCATGCAGGTCAGGATCGCGAAGCCGCGGGCCGGCGGCAGGGCCAACTCGCCCTTCTCACCGAAGTTTTCGGCGTAGTCGTTGTTTGCTGCGAGAACCTCATCCAGAACAGACACGGCAACTCCTGTCTTCGGGAAACCCGGCCGGCTCGGCCGACGATAAGGGCGAATGTCGATTGGAATACTAGGCATTTGCCCGAGGCCGTGTTCGCAGCCGGCCCAGGTAGGCGCGATCGCAGTCACCCGCGGTCGACCTAGGTGCCGAGGACTTCGGCCATCGCGCGCGGCGTCACGCCTAGCCCCTCGGCGTCGGCCGTGCCGCGCTGCGAGAGCATCGAGACCTCGAGCAGCTCGGCCTCATCCCAGGTCGCGGGCGAGCGCGACTTCATCAGCGTCTCGACGACGCGCAGACCGCGGCTGACGAGCGCCGTCGGCACGTTGACGACCCGCCGCCCTCGCCCCGCAGCGCGCAGCACTGTCTCGACGATCTGCTCGTGCGAGAGCGTCTGCGGCCCCGCAAGCTCGAACCGCTCGTGACCGTGGCCGGCGCCGAGCGCGCCCATGACGCAGTCGGCCACGTCCTCGGCCCAGATCGGCTCGTAGAGCGCCTGCCCGCGACCGCTCACCGGCATCACAGGCAGCAGCAGCGCCAAGCGCTCGA
The DNA here is from genome assembly GCA_035536715.1 of Solirubrobacteraceae bacterium. Lineage (GTDB taxonomy): Bacteria > Actinomycetota > Thermoleophilia > Solirubrobacterales > Solirubrobacteraceae > CADCVQ01. The sequence goes on along the minus strand of DATLNO010000214.1, from coordinate 29,794 downwards.
GGAGGGTCATGAACATGTCGCCCGGTGCGTAGACCAGCGACGGCGCGATGACCGTGTGGCGCACGTCCGACGCGAGGACGGCGCTCTCGGCGAGCGCCTTCGCGCGCAGATAGCGCGTGCGATCGTGGCGGACGGCACCGAGCGAGCTCATGAACACGAAGTGCTCGACGCCGGCTCGCTCGGCAGCCTGCACCATGCGCCAGGTCGCGATCCCGTTGAGTTCCTCGATCGAGCCTGTGGGCTGGTCCCGGATCGAGGCGGCCAGGTGCACGACGGTCTTCACGCCCCGCATCGCGTTGCGAAACGACGGCGGATCGGTCAGGTCCCCCAGCGCGATCTGGACGCGTACGCGGTCTGACCCGAGTCCGCGCGGGTCGCGGACGAGGCAGCGAACGGGCTCTCCGGCAACCGTCAGGCGACGCAACAGGGCGCGGCCGACAGATCCGGTGGCGCCGGTCAGCAGGAGCACGCCTGGATACTATGTCCGACCAATCCGGCCCGGTCGGTCCCGCTCAACTCCCCTGACATCAAGCGAAGGAACGAACTCTTCATGGCCTACGTCATCGCGGAGCCCTGCATCGGTACGAAGGACAACTCCTGCGTAGAGGTCTGCCCCGTCGATTGCATCCATCCGACCACCGACGAGCCCGACTACGACAAGGTCGAGATGCTCTACATCGATCCCGAGGAGTGCATCGACTGCGACGCCTGCGTCGAGGCCTGCCCCGTCGATGCGTGCTTCGCCGAGGACCAGCTTCCGGACGAGTGGCAGCAGTTCACGCAGATCAACGCGGACTACTTCAAGCAGCAGGTCTAGACGGCGCCGGGCGCCGGTCGGACCACGGCGCTGCGGCTTCGAGCTGTGCCGCCAGTGAGAGCAGCGCGCCCTCCTGTGCCGGCCGGCCGATCAGCTGCACGGCAAGCGGGAGCCCGTCCGCACGGGCGTACAGGGGCAGCGAGATCGCCGGGGAGCCCGTGATGTTCGAGATCGCGGTGTAGGGCGTGAAATGGCCGGAGCGCTCGAAGGTGCCGGCGGGGTCGGGTCCGCAAGCGTCGAGGGTGCCGATCGGCAGCGGCGGCTGAGCGAGCGCGGGGGTCAGCAGTGCGTCGTAGGGCACCGACCAGCGCGTGATCGCTCGCCCGAAGCCCTGCAGGCCATGGCGTGCGAGCTCCGCTTGGACGGCGTCCATTCGTTTCGAGGTCTGCCACAGCTCCCAGCTCAGCGGCTCCATGTCCTCGGCCTGCGGCTCGCGGCCCGCGAGCATCCCGGCGGCCGCGATCGACGCGCTGATCGCAGGGCCGAACGAGTGCGTGAAGAGGTCAAGCAGACCGGGCCGCTGCCATGGCGGTGCGACCTCCTCGACCTCGTGCCCGAGCCTCGCAAGCAACGCGGCGGCGTCCCGTGTGGCCTGCTCGCACACGGGGTCGAGCTCGGCCTCGAGGAGCGGCATGAGCGTCGTGACCCCGATCCGCAGCCGGCCGGGCGTGCGCGCTGCCGAACCCGCAAACGATTCGGCCGGCGCCGGCGCCCAGGACGAGTCGCCCGGCTCGGGGCCGCAGAGCACATCGAGCAGCAGCGCGGTCTCGCGCACCGTGCGCGTCAGGACCCCGTCCTGCACGAGGAACTGCTCGCCGCCCTCCGGGGCCATCGAGATCCGCCCGCGCTGGGGCTTCAGGCCGACCAGCCCGCAGCAGGCGGCAGGTATCCGCAGCGAGCCGCCGCCGTCGTTGCCGTGCGCGAGCGGGACCATCCCGGCCGCGACCGCCGCCGCCGAGCCGCCCGAGGACCCGCCCGGCGTGCGGTCGCGATTCCACGGATTGCGCGTCGGGCCGAACAGGCGCCCTTCGGTGACGGGCAGGATGCCCCACTCCGGCAGCGTCGTCGTGCCGAGGATCACGAAGCCGGCCGCGCGTAGGCGGCGCGTCACGTTGTGGTCATAGCCGGGCGTGTAGTCGCCCAGCATCCCAGCGCCGAGCGTCAGCCGAAGGCCGGCGACCGCGCGGTTGTTCTTGATCGCGATCGGCACGCCGGCGAAGGGGCGCTCGTCGCCGGCGCCGATCGCGGTGGCGGCCTCCCGCGCGGCGTCGTGGTCGACGTCGACGAACGCGTTGATCTGTGGGTTCAGCGCGTCGACGCGCTCCAGCGAGGCGTCGACGAGTTCGAGCGCCGACAGCTCCCCGCGTCGCACGAGCGCGGCCAGCTCGTCGGCAGGCCGGAACATGAGGTCGTCGGGTGTCACGGAGCGGCGGGACCGACGGCTGCGCTCACAGCCACCTTGAGGCCGATCAGAAACGGCACGGCAACCACCGGCTCGCCCGTCAGCGGCTGAAACGCGACGCGGCTGCCGCGCCTTGCCGCGAACCCGGGCGGCGTCAGGCGATCGTGCTGGAAGGCCCCGCCCCCGCGCCGCAGCGCGACGAACGTCGAGGAGAGCAGGGGGTTGGCGCGCGTCGGGCGGGGTGCGGCGTAGGTCACGGCGAGCGCGCGACCGGGGCCCGCTGCGACGTCGTCGAGCACCGCCGAGCGTTCGCGCGACAGCACGATCGGGCGAACCGCGCCGCCGCCGCCGACGCGCGCGAACTTCACGGCGCGGCGACCGGTGCGCGTGCGCCCGGTCCAGGCGACGTACGTCGCGCCGCGACCGTCTGCCAGCGCCAGCACTGGTGCGGCCCGGCTGTCGCTCGTCGGGCCGCAGCGGCGCTCGAGCGTGCGCGTGCTCCAGCGGCCGCTGCCGGTGCGCACGGATACGCCACAGGGTCGCCCGGCGTTGCCCCACGTCAGCACGACGCGCCCGTTGCGCACCATCAGCGCGTTCAGCCGCAGGCTCTGGATCGATGTGATCCGCCCGAAGCGCTCCGTGTCACCCCACTCGCCGCCGGCGCGTCGCAGGCGCGCGGCCAGGCGCCGGCCGGCGCGCCACGCCAGCACGCGATCGCCTCGGTCGTTGATCGCCACGGCGCCGGTCTGCCCGACAGCGAGGTCGCGGGCGGCGGCGAACGATTGGCCGGCAGCACGCTCGGCGACCCGCAGGAAGGGCGTCCGCTCGCCCCGCCACGCGACGATCGCGTCGCCCCCGGCGTTGGCGGCGGACCAGTGCGCGCCGACGAAGTCGTCGAGCGGGGTGAGCGTGCCGAAGCTGCCGTCGGACCTGCCGTCGGCGAACACGAGCCGGCGCAGGTTGGCCTCGGTACGCGCCTCGCGGGCGACGAGCAGCGTGCTCGTCCTGCCCACGTGGATCTGCGTGGTCGCGGGCTGCACGGCGCCCCCGTCTCGCGGACGCTGCCAGCCTCCGCTCGGATCGCGGGTCGCCAGCCCGGGCGGCAGGCCGCTCCAGCTCAGCAGACCGCGGCCCTGCGCATCGAATCCAAAGTCCTGCAGTTCGGCGACACCGTCCGAGGAGCCGATCGGCTCGAGCTTCCAGGTCGCGGCCTGGGCGGGAGCGATCTCTGCGACGGCGCCGAACATCAGGAGCGCCGCGAGCAGCCGGCGGGCGTTGGACCGCAGAGGAGAAGGCGCGTCGCTCATGCCCGAGCACGAACCGTACCGTGGTACGACGCAAAGAGGGCCCGGCGATGGCTTCGCCGGGCCCTCTGAACTTCGGCTCGCTTGTGGGAGCGAGCAAGCCTGCTTGTCGGCTCGGGAGAGTGAGCCGACAGCCGGCTACATCATTCCGCCCATGCCACCCATGCCGCCGTCGCCGCCGCCCATGCCGCCGAGGGACATTTCCTTGCCCTCGATCTCGCAGACGATCGCCTCGGTGGTGAGGATGTTCTTGGCGATCGAGGCCGCGTTCTGCAGCGCCGAGCGCGTCACCATCGCGGGATCGATGACGCCGGCCGCGACCAGGTCCTCGATCTCGTTCGTCGCGGCGTTCAGGCCGTGACCCTTCTTGGCCTTGCGGACGTCGTTGATGACGACCGAGCCCTCGAGACCGGCGTTGTGCGCGATCTGGCGCAGCGGCTCCTCGAGCGCACGCAGGACGATCTTCGCCCCGGTCTTCTCGTCGTCCTCGTAGGTATCGAGGTCGATCGCCGACTCGGCCTGCAGCAGCGCGACGCCACCGCCGGGCACGATGCCCTCCTCGAGGGCGGCGCGGGTTGCCTGCAGCGCGTCCTCGACGCGGTGCTTCTTCTCCTTCATCTCCGTCTCGGTGGCTGCGCCGACCTTGACGACGGCGACGCCGCCCGACAGCTTGGCGAGGCGCTCCTGGAGCTTCTCGCGGTCGAAGTCGGAGTCCGTCGTCTCGATCTCGGCCTTGAGCTGATTGATCCGGCCCTTGATGGCGGCCGGATCGCCGGCGCCGTCGACGATCGTCGTCGAGTCCTTGCCGACGACGACGCGGCGTGCGCGGCCGAGCTGCGAGATCGTGGTGTTCTCGAGCTTCAGACCCAGATCCTCGGTGATGACCTCACCGTTGGTCAGGATCGCAATGTCCTCGAGCATCCGCTTGCGGCGGTCGCCGAAGCCGGGGGCCTTGACGGCGACGCCCGTGAACGTGCCGCGCAGCTTGTTGACGACGAGCGTCGCGAGGGACTCGCCCTCGACGTCCTCGGCGATGATCAGCAGCGGCTTGGCGGACTGGATGACGGCCTCGAGGACCGGCAGCACGTCGCGCACCGAAGTGATCTTCTGGTTGGCGATCAGGATGTAGGGGTCGTCGAGGACGGCCTCCATGCGCTCCTGGTCGGTAACCATGTAGGGGGAGATATAGCCCTTGTCGAAGAGCATGCCCTCGGTGAACTCGAGGTCCATGCCAAAGGTCTGGCCCTCCTCGACGTTGACGACACCGTCCTTGCCGACCTTCTCGATGGCGTCGGCGATGACGTCGCCGATCTCCTCGTCACCGGCCGAGATCGTCGCGACGCGAGCGATCTGGTCCTTGCCGGCGACGTCCTTGCTCTGCTTGGCGATGTGCGCGACGACGTCCTCGACGGCGCGCTCGATGCCGCGCTTGAGCGCGAGCGGATTGGCGCCGGCCGTGACGTTCTTCAGGCCCGAGCGCACGATCTGCTGGGCGAGCACGGTGGCGGTCGTCGTGCCGTCGCCCGCGACGTCGTTGGTCGCCGTGGCGACCTCGCGGACGAGCTGTGCGCCCTGGTTCTCGAAGACGTCCTGGACCTCGATCTCACGAGCGATGGTGACACCGTCGTTCGTGATCGTGGGGGCGCCGAACTTCTTGTCGAGGACGACGTAACGGCCCTTGGGGCCGAGCGTGACCTTGACTGCGTTGGCTACCGCGTCGACGCCGCTCTGCAGGGCGTTACGGGCCTCGACGTCGTACAAAATTTCCTTGTGCATGAAGTCTCCTCTTGCCTTAAAGGATCTTGGCGAGAACGTCGGACTCGCGGAGCACGAGCAGCTCCTCGCCATCGACCTTGATTTCCGTGCCGCCGTACTTCGAGTAGAGGACCTCGTCGCCCTCAGCCACGTCGAGCGGGATGCGCTTGTCGCCGTCCTCGTCGAACTTGCCGTCACCGACTGCGATGACCTTGCCCTTCTGCGGCTTCTCCTTCGCGGTGTCCGGGAGGACGAGCCCACTGGCGGTGGTCTCCTCTTCCTCGATCGCCCGCACGATGAGCCGGTCGCCCAGGGGCTTGAGCTTCATGTGATTGGCCTCCAAAGATCGTTCAGTTGGGTTTGGCACTCGCACGGTCAGAGTGCCAACGTGCTTCGACTGTAGCGTACTTGGCACTCTAAGGGGAAGAGTGCCAACAAGGTCTTTACATCCGCAGCCGAGTCACCAACCGGCGGCTCGAAACGAGCCGCTAGTTCTGAGCGCCGCCGATACCGTGCAGCCGCTCGGTCATCGACGGAGGGTTCTCGATGATCTGGCTGAAGCGCACGACGGTGACGGTGTCCTCGAGGCCGACGTCACGCCCGTAGATCTGCTCGAGGAAGTGGACCATCTCCTCGGTGCGGCGAAACTCGGGGTTGTCGTGCTCGATGTCGCGCGGGGAGAGCTCCTTGACGCGCTTGACCTCGACCGAGTCGATGACCGCGGTGAACACCTTCTCGCGAGGCGAGTGCTGGTAGCCGATCGTCACGAGCACCGCCTGGTTCTTTCGGTACTTGTGTGACTTGTCGCCGAGCCGGATTGTGGCGGTCTTACGGCCACGCTTGAGCTGGTCGGCAAAGATCGTCGAATAGAAGTTGAGGACCTGCACGGACGCGGAGACTACAAGTCTCGTTCCAAACGTGACAGCGCCTCGCGAACCATGTCGCGCTCGCCTGCATAGGTGAGCGTCCTGACGGCCTCCGCGGCGGGGACCCAGCGGGCATGCTCGACCTCGTGATCGTGGTCGTCGACGTTGCCCGAGACGTAGCGCAGCAGGAAGAACTCGACGACCTTCGCGATCCGCTTGCCACCGCGCTGGTACCAGTAGCGCACCTCACCGAGCGAGCTCACGACCTCGGCCTCGACGCCCGCCTCCTCGCGCACCTCGCGCAGTGCGGCCTGCAGCGGAGACTCAGATCCGTCGGGATGGCCCTTGGGCAGCGCAAGCACGCGCGAGCCGTCAGCCGCGCGTCGCGTCGGCACGATGACGATGACGTCCTTGTCGGCGTTGACCACGACGCCGCCTGCTGAGAACTCCGTCGCCCCTGCCATCAGTAGACGTAACGCTCCAGCGCAGCTGGGTCGTGGATGGTCACGCGCCCACGACCCTGAGTCACGATGCCGGCGCGCTCGAGGACGGCGAGAAAGCGGCTTGCGGACTCGCGCGAGGAGCCGGCGAGCTGGGCGACGTCTGACTGGGTGACGGTCACGAGCACGTCGCGCTCGCCCGCGCCCTCCGTCTGCGCCTGCACGACCAGCTGGCCCAGGACGCCCGCCACCCGGCTCTGCACCGTCTGGAAGGATTGCCGGGCGATCCGCTCGTTTGCTTCGCGCAGCCGGCGGCCGAGCGAGATGACGAGCTTGACGGCGATGTCGGGATGCTCGCGCAGCAGCCGCCGCATGTCGGCGCCGAGCACCGCGACGGCGTCGACGCGGTCGAGCGTCTCGATCGTCGCGGAGCGGCGCTCGTCGTCGAACATCGCCAGCTCGCCGAAGATGTCGCCGGGCCCGAAGTGCGCGAGCGTCAGCGTGCGGCCGTCCACGTGCTCGCGAATCGCGCGGGCGTGGCCGCTGCGAACGATGTAGCACGTGTCGCTCTCATCCCCCTCGCGGAAGATGACGTGGCCGGCGTCGAAGGTGCGCGGGACGGTCACCGCTGCGACCTTCGTGAGCTCTCGGGAGCCGAGCGTGTCGAAGACGGGAACATGCGCGAGCAGCTCCATCGCGTCGTGCTCCGCGGTCCCCATCGTGTGAGCAATAGCACACAAGGCGCAGGCGCGGGGATGATCGGCTGCGGGTGCGGAGCCGCGGAGCGGGCTCGCGCGGGGGTCACCGCGCGAGCCCGTGGACGCCCGTCAGGCGGGGTCGAGCGCCGCCTCGCGGCGCCGCCGGCGGCCGAAGCGGACGCCGAGTGCGACCGCGCCGCCGATCGCGACGGCGGGCACGAGGATCGCGAGCGCGATCAGCAGGACGCCGGCCAGAACCTCGAGCACGCGCAGCGCGTCGCCGGCCGCGTCGCCCGGTGTCCACTCTCCGCCGCCGCCCGTCTGCGTGCTCTCGCCGGTGCCGCGGACGGTGAGGTTGACCGTCGCCAGGTCGGCGCGGCGCTTCAGCGACGCGAGCTGGCCCTTCAGGCCGTTGATCCGGCCGCCGACGCTGCGCAGCTGAGCCTTGAGGCTGTCGATCTGCGCCTGCGTCGTGGCGCGTTCGAGGGTGCGCAGCAGGCCGCGGCGCTCGGCGCGCGCGTCCGTCAGGCGGTCCTGGGCAGATGTGAACGAGCCCGTGATGTCGGTCAGCCCCTGGGTGCGCTCGGTCACGTGGCCGAGCTTCGCCAGCGCCGCGAGGGCGGCGTCGAGCTTGCTCGTCGGGATCCGCAGGTCGAAGGTGGCCTCGCCACCGCTCTCGTCGCTGGCGCCGATCTGCGAGCTGGCGACGATGCCCCCGAAGCGCGCCACGACGGCGTTGACGGCGTCGGTCGCCGTGTCGAACTCGCCCTTGGGCGTCTCGATCGCGATCGACGCGTTGCGCTCGACCTTGCGAGCGGACCGCGTCGGCGTGACGGGCGCCGGCGCGGACTTCGCGCGAGCCGACGAGGACGCCGCCGGCGCGGGCTCAGGCGGAGGCGGGGGCACGGCCGACTGCCTCGCCGCGGGCTGGTCCTCGGTGACGCCGGCGCCGGAGCCGCCGCCCGAGGAGGTGGCGTCGTCTGCGAGCGCAGCGGCCTCGTCACCCGTGGCGGGCGCGTCCTCCCGCGACTCGTTCTGCACCGCGCCCACGTCGCCGTCGGTCCCGCTACCCGCGGTGCCGAACTCACTCGACCCGTCGTTTCCGAGGACCAGGACAACCGCGAGGAGGACCGCGGCGAGCGAGCCGAGCGCCGGCAGCGCCAACCAACGGCGACCGGGCCGGCGCACCAGCGCAGGCTGCTCGCGCGGCGTACGGAAGCCCTCGCCGACCTCATGCTCCAGCCGGGCGGCGAACGCCGGCGTCATCTCCGGCGCGGTCGCGCGGATGTCGAGCACGAGCTCCTCGAGCTCGCGCAGATCGGGCTCGACGGGCTCGCCGGCGAGTGCGCGGTCGATCGCCTCGAGCTCGCGCTCCTGGTCAGGGGTCAAGGTGTCACGCGGGCGCATTGCAGGCCTCCCTCAGCTTCGCGACGGCCCGATGCACTCGGGTTCCGGCGTTGGATTCGCTTGTTCCGAGCACGGCTGCGAGCTCGGCGTTGGACAGACCGCCGTGGAACTTCAGGGCGACGAGCTCGCGGTCACGCGGCGCGAGGTTCGCCAGCGCGGCGCGGACGGTCGTCCGCCGGACCGCCAGATCGGCCTCCTCCTCGGGAGCTCGCGCGGTCTCGTCGGGCAGCTCACCGACGAGCGGTGCGGCGCGCTTGCGGCGCCGCAGCTCGTCGAGCGCCGCGTTTCGAGCGATGCCGAAGAGCCAGCCGCGCTGGTTGCCGCGATCGGCATCGAAGGTCGCCCGGCGCCGGTAGGCGCGCTCGAAGGCAAGCGCCGTGACGTCCTCGGCGGCGGCGTCGTCACCGAGGAGCGTTCGGACATACGCGTAGAGGTCGCGTGCGCTGTCGCGGTACAGCGCATCGAAGCTCCCGGTTGACGTGTTGAGTGGTGTTGCCATGCTCAGAGCTGCGCTCATGCGACTACTACGGCGTCCAGCGCAGATCATCACGCTGTTCGTGTTCTTCGTAGCACCGATTGCCGTCGCACAGGCGGCGACGGCCTCCGATGACAGCCGCGAGGTGTGGGCGACCGTCAACGTCTGCGACACCCCGAATCTCCCCGACACGATCGGTATCCGCGCGTCGATGCCGGGCTCGCGCAGCGGCGCGGAGGTGCGCTGGATGCGCTTTGTCGTCGAGTACCACTCGCAGTCCGACGGCCGCTGGTATCGCCTCGCCGGGGGCGACTCGGGCTTCAAGCGCGTCGGCCGCGGCCGCGCCCCGCGCCAGTTCGGCCGCTCCCTGCGGATCGAGCGCACGAGCAGCGAGCCGGTGCTGCTGCGCGGCCGCGTCTACTTCGAGTGGCGGACCGTCGGCGGCGAGGTCCTGCAGCGCGAGAGCGCCCGTACGCGCAAGGGCAGACGCTCGAACGCCGGTGCCGACCCGCCCGGCTACTCGGCCGCGACCTGCACGATCAGCTGAGGCGCCTGAACAGGCGCGGGTCGTTGGAGATGACCCCCGTGACGCCCATGAGCTCGAGCTCCCGAATGCGCGCGGCGTCGTCGACCGTCCACACGTAGAGCTCGCCACCGGCGCAGTGGACAGCGTCGGCCAGGTGCGTTGTGGCGAGGCGCCAGTGCACCGTCATCGCATCGATCTCGCCGCGCCTGATGCGATTGGCGGCGACGCCCGGCAGCGCGCGGCGCACGTATGTCAGGACCGCGACCGCGGGCAGGGCGGTGAACGGGTTCTGCAACGGGTTGCGGTGCATGCGCGGCATCGTCCAGCTGATCGCGATCTGCGGGTGACGGCGGCGCAGGAGCGCAAGGGACGTGTCCTCGGTCGTCGAGATCAGCACGCGCTGCGCCAGCCCATGCTCGTCGAGGGCCGCGACGACGCGCTCCTCGTAGCCGCGCGCCTTGAGGTCGACGAGGAGCTCGACACTGTCGTAGACCGCGTCGGTGAAGTGCGCGAGGCCCTCGTCGAGCGTGTGCGGGGAACGCCTCGCGGCGTCCTCCCAATCGTGCGCGAGCAGCAGTTCGCCGGTTCCGTCCTCACGTTCGGGGAGCACGTCGAACTCGATCATGTCGACGTCGTGCTCGAGCGCCGCGGCGAAGGACCCGAACGTGTTGCCGGGGGCGATGTGGTCGGCGCCCTTGTGCCCGACGCGTCGCAATGCGGGCCGCTCGGGCGGCGTCACTGCTGGCACCCCGCGCACCAGTACGTCAGGCGGTTGTCGTCGCCCTGACCGCGTCTGCGGATCGGCTCGCCGCAGCGCGGGCACGGCCGCCCGGCCTTGCCGTAGATGACGCGGTGCAGATCCTGCATCCCGTCGACCGCGGACTGCTGCATCCCCGGCCGCGTGGCATGGAGGATCGCGAGCACCTCCTCGTCGCTGACGCTGCTCGTCGGCCGCCATGGGTCGATCGCCGCCGCGAAGCAGCCTTCGCACTTCCAGAGGTTGCCGATGCCGGCGATCGTGCGCTGATCGAGCAGGGCGTCGCCGATCGCGCGCGTCCCGTCGTCGGCGCGCAGCCGGCCGAGGACCGCCTGCTCGTCGAGTTCGTCGGCGAGGATGTCGGGTCCGAGCATCGCCAGCCGGCGGTCAAAGCGTGCCCGCGACTCGGTCAGCAGCTCGAGCACGGGGCCGTCGAACTGGACGACCTCGCCTTCGTCGGTTCGCAGGACGAGCCAGGCGCGCCGGTGCGCGCGCCGCCAGCGCTGCCCGGGGCGGTACGTGCCCCAGGAGCCGGTCATCCGCAGGTGCGAGTGGATCGCCAGGTCGCCGTCGAAGTGCAAGAAGAGGTGCTTGCCGTGCGCGTCGACGTGGGTGACGGCGCGGCCGGCGAGCTTCTCCGGCCAGCGCTCTCCGCGCAGGCGCGGATGCGGGTGCGCGATCTGCGGAACCCGCCCCTCGACAAGCGGCCGGATGCGCTGCGCGGCGTAGCGGATCGTGTCGCCCTCGGGCATGTGTTGAGCGTAGAAGGGAGGCGCACTGAGCACGCCGGCGCTGTGCGGGTCACCATCAGTGCGAGATGCACGAGCTCGTCCGCATCGTCGGTTCCGAACACGTTCTGAGCGACGTCGTCGTCGGTGACGTCGGCGTCCCCGGTGTGGCGGCGACGCTCGTGCTTCCGGCAGACGCGCAGCAGGTCGCCGCGGTCGTCGCGTGGTGCTACGCCCACGATGTCGCGATCGTCCCCGTGGGCGGGCGCAGCGGGCTGGCCGGCGGTGCCGCGGTGCTCGACCCCGACGCCGTGGCGCTGTCGCTGGAGCGCCTGGACGCCGTCCGCTCGTTCGAGCCCGAGCTGTGGCGCATGCAGGCGGAGGCCGGCGTCACGACCACCACGATCGCCCGCCTGGCGCGCGAGAACGGCCTGCTGTTCGGGCCCGATCCGGGCGCCCCCGAGCAGTCGCAGCTGGGCGGGACGATCGCCACGAACGCGGGCGGTCCGCACGCCTTCAAATACGGCGTCACGGGCGCATGGGTGACCGGACTGGAGGCCGTGCTCGCGCCGGGCGAGCTCGTGTGTGTCGGCGGCGCCGTGCGCAAGGACGTCGCCGGCTACGACCTGCGCGCGCTGCTGACCGGGTCGGAGGGAACGCTTGGCGTCATCACCGCCGCATGGCTGCGCCTCACGCCGGCGCCCGAGGTGCAGCTCACCGTGGTCGCGGAGTATCCGGACGCGAAGGCGGGCTGCGCCGCGATCCTGCGCGTCCTCGCGAGCGGTGCCGTCCCCGCGGCGCTCGAGTATTTCGACGTGGGCGCGATCCGCGTCGCGGGCGCTGCCTGTCCGCTGGGTCCGCTGGATGGCTTCGTCGTCGTCGCGGAAGCCGACGGCTCTGCGAACGAGGCTGCGCGCGTCCGCGACGAGCTGCGCGAGGCGCTGGCCCCGCAGGCCCAGGCGCTCCACGCACCCGACGGGGCCGCGCGGGCGGTCTGGCGCTGGCGCGACGGCGTCTCGCTCGCGGTCACCGCGGCGCGCGGAGCAAAGCTGTCGGAGGACATCGCGGTGCCCGTCGACCGTCTCGAGCAGGCGATCGCGGAGACTGTGGAGATCGGCGCACGCCACGACCTCGAGGCCTGCTCGTGGGGACATGCCGGCGACGGCAACGTCCATGCGAGCTTCCTGCTCGACCCCGGCGATGCCGCGCAGCGCGCGCGAGCCGACGAGGCTGCCCAAGAGCTGTTCGAGCTTGCCGTGCGACTCGGCGGCACGGTCAGCGGCGAGCACGGGATCGGCGTGCTCAAGCGCGGTCAGCTCACGCGGCAGTGGGCGCCGGCCGCCGTCGCGGCGCAGCGCGCGATCAAGCACGCGCTCGATCCGAAGGGGCTGCTGAACCCCGGCAAGAAGCTGCCGTAAGTGCCCGGGCCGCGCCCGGCGATACGCGCGCCCACGACGCGGACCTGGTCGGCGTTCGATGACGACCGGCTACTGTCCCGCGGGTGCCCACCGATATCGCCTCAACCGCTCGCGAGCTGCTCGAAGCGCTCGGAAGCAACACCTGGACCGACGGGCGTGCCGACCGCCTCATACAGACGCTCGGCGAGTCGATCGGCCATGCCCCGCCGGATGCGTCGCGCGAAGCGATGGCGACGCTCGCCTCAGGACTGAACTCGCTCGAGCCGGAGCCCGCCGGCGTTGCCTCCCGCGTCGTCGGAGCGATGATCGAGGCCGGTCACGATCCGCTCCCGGCGCGCGCCGCGATGGTCGGCGCCCTGCAGCAGACGCTGCCCGTCTGCGCCGACATCGCCGACGAGGCGCGCGCGGAGATCCCCGATCCGCCCGATCACATCGATGAGGACGACGCCGAGGAATGGCTCGCCGAGCGCGCCGCGGAGGCGCTCAACGAGGCCGCCGGGCGCAGGCCCGCCGCGGCGACCGCGTGGCAGCGCCTACACGAAGTCTGGCCGGGGGCGATCGCGCTCTTCTCCGTCGATCCCGAGGCGCGCGCCGAGGCGCAGGAGCTCGCGCCGATCGCCGAGCGCATCGAGGACGTCCACGAGGCCGCGGGCTGGCTGCGGGCGATGCTGACGGTGCTGCACGACGAGCCGTACGTCGCGATCGAGCCCGAGACGCGGACCGGGATCATCGGCCGGATGAGCGGCATCGTCGAGAACTTCCAGTTCACGACGCTGCTGATGGACGAGTTCCCGCGCGACGAGCCGCGAGTCTCCAAGGCCGCTGTCGCGGTCGCGCGCGGCGAGGGCCCGCAGCAGATCGACGAGACGGTGACCGGCATCTGGAACCTCTTCACGTACGAGGCGCTGCAGCCCGGCAACGAGCTGCCCGATCCGGCCGACATGTCGCTGAGCCACACGTGGATCTGGAACGAGGGCATGCCCGCCGACATCCCGGTGGTCGACGGCCACCGCGTGATCCTGCTCGGCCCGGCGTCCTACAGCCGCCAGTGGCAGGCGCAGCGGATGTTCCTCAAGCTGCCGGCGAAGCTGACCGCGGATCTGCTCGACGACGACGCCGTCACCGAGTGGCTCGAGAAGATCGCCGCGGCGCCGCCGCCCCCGTCAGATCTTTGACGGCCGGGGCGCCCTACTCGTAGGGCTTGTAGCGACCGTGCAGCATGAGGTCGTTGCCATCGGGATCGGAGAAGAACGCCATGTGGCAGACGCCGGTGTCGAGCGTGTCGCCCATGAACTCGACGCCCTTGGCTTCCAGTTCGGCGCGCGCCGCCGCCACGTCGTCGACGTGCAGCGCGGGATGGGCGTTCTTCTGTGGGGCGAACTCCATTCCGAAGCGGGCCGGCTCCCAGATCGCGAAACAGGTGTCGCCGACCCAGACGTCGAAGCGGGCGTTCTCGTCCGGCCGCAGTCCAAGCGTGTCGAGATAGAACGAGCGTGAGCGCTCTGCGTCCTGCGACGGGACGCCCACGAAGTCGAGCTTGCTGATCATGGTCTCTCCTTGTCTGGGGTGGCGATGACGATCAGACTGTCACCCATCGAGGCCAGAAGCTGTCCTCAATGGTGAAACGTCGGTCCTCGCTCACGCACTGAGCGTGAGCTTGCTCGGTCCGGCGCGGAAGCCCAGCTCGATCAGCATGCCCTCGAGCGCCGAGCCGACGACCGGTGCGCCGTCGATGCGCTCCAGTGACAGCTTGCGGCCGCGGCCGCCGGTGACGAACTGCGCGAGGGCCTCGAACGAGGCATGCAGGCGCGGATCGCCGGGCTCGGCGAGCGTCACGATCCCGCGGCCCCCCTTCTCGACATAGAGCACGGGCTCAGCACCCGCGAGCACGACGTACGCGCCGCGGACACGCGCGGCGCGGCGTGACCGCGGGTCGTTGTCGCCGCGCTTCGGCCACGGCAGCGCGGCGCCGTAGGGCTGCGCCGGGTCGGTCGCGGCGAGCACCATCGGCGGCGACTCCTCGACGGCCTTCTGCGCGCGCAGCCGCTCGACGGCGCCCGGCAGCGCGAACTGCGCGCCGCCGAGGCCCTCGACGAAGTAGCCGCGGCGGCAGACGCCGAGCGTCTCGAGCTGCGACAGCGCGTCGTAGAGGATCGAGAAGCCGCCCGGGATGCCCTCGGCGAGGACCTGCTCGCGGGTGACGATGCCGTAGCGCTCGAGCAGCAGCTCGGCGAGCGTGCGGCGCTGATCCGGCCCGCCCAGCGGCTCGGGCTGGCGGCGGAAGATCGTGTCGGTGAGCGCCCAGCGGCCCTGGACGGTCGGCTGTGAGCCCGACCGCCGCGTGCCGAAGCGGCGCGTCGTGTGACGCGGCCCGCTGCGTGACCGCGCAAGCGTCAGGCGCGGCGCGCGCAGCGGCGCGAACGCGTCGTTGGTCACCTCGCCTGCCCACACGAGATCCCACAGCGCCTCCTGCACCTGCTCAGGCTCGCGCGGGACGTCGGCGAGCAGGTCGGTGAAGAAGCACGGCGACGCGAGCAGGCGGTCGCGGACGAGGTCGTGCTCGGGCTCGGCCGGCGCGCCCGTGCGGTTGGAGTTCGACCCGCCCACCCTGCCGATCGCCGCCGCGTCGTCGCGGAAGTACAGCGCGACCCGGCCGGTCGTGCGTCCGAGCGTCCCGGCCCCGACCCAGACGATCTCGCCGGACGCGCAGAGCTGATCCATCCACGTCGGCGAATACGCGCCCAGGCGACGCGGCAGCACGTCGCGCTCCCACACCTCGGCGGGCAGCGCGAGACCCTGCAGCGGCACGAGCACCTCGCGCAGCCGGTCGATCCCGGCGCCGAACCCATCCCCACCCGCCCGCCGGTCGACGCCCTGCCAGGAGGGCAGGAACGCCGCCAGCGCGCGCTGGTCGGTCGGCTCGATCTCCCTGCGCAGCGCCGCGAGCGAGGCGCGCCGCAGGCGCCGCAGCACCTCGGTGTCACACCATTCCGGCTCGCCCGGGCGGCCGCCGGGTCGCAGCTCCCCGCGAATGATCTCGCCGTCGCGCTCAAGACGCTCGAGGATGATCTCGACCCCACCCGCCCCGATCTTGTAGCGCGCGCGCAGCTCGCCGGTCGTGAACGGCCCGTGCGTTCGGGCATACCGGGCGACGAGCTTCACGAGCGCGTCGGGCACGTCGGCGATGAACGCCTCCGGCAGCCCGCCGGGCGGCACCGCGCCGAGCGCGTCGCGGTACAGCCCGGCGTCGTCGGCAGCGACCCAGCGCTGCTCGCCGCCGATTCGCAGCGAGATCGCGCGGCGCTCGGAGACGAGCGCCTCGATCATCGTGCCGGCGTCGATCCCGGCCAGGACGCGGTCGTGGATCTCGCTCGTCGTGAGATCGCCCACGCGGCGCAGCACGTCGGCCAGCGTGTCGCGCGTCTCGGCACGCGTGCGCTCCGAGCGATGCTGCAGGTCGGCCTCGACCTGATCCAGCGCCGACGCATCGATCAACTCCCGCAGCTCCTCCTGGCCGAGCAGCTCACGCAGCAGGTCGCGGTCCAGCGAGAGCGCGGCGGCGCGGCGCTCGGCGTTGGGCTGGTCGCCCTCGTACATGTACGTCGCGACGTAGTCGAACAGCAGCGACGAGGCGAAGGGGGAGGCGGTCGGCGTCTCGACCTCCACGAGGGACAGCTCGCGTGAGTGCAGTCCGCGCAGGAGATCCTCGAGGCCCGGGACGTCGAGTACGTCGCGCAGGCACTCGCGGTAGGTCTCGAGGATGATCGGGAAGTCGGGGTAGCGCTTGGCGACCTCGAGCAGCGATTGGGACTTCAGCCGCTGCTGCCACAGCGGCGTGCGCTTGCCGGGGTAGGCGCGCGGGATCAGCAGCGCGCGGCCGGCGTTCTCGCGGAAACGGGCGCCGAACAATGCGCTCGACGCGAGCTCGGCGACGACGGCGTCCTGCACCTCGTCGGGCTCGACCATGACGAGCTCTGCGCTCGGCGCCTCGTCGGCGTCGGGCAGGTGGACGATGATCCCGTCGTCGGACCAGATCGCGTCCGACTCCAGCCCATAGCGCTCACGGATGCGGCGCGACAGCGCGAGACCCCAGGCGGCGTGCACGCGGCCGCCGTACGGCGACAGGATGCACAGGCGCCAGTCGCCGATCTCGTCGCGAAAGCGCTCGACGACGATCGTGCGATCCGACGGCAGGACGCGCGTGGCGGCCTGCTGCTCGCGCAGGAAGTCGAGCAGGTTCCTCGCCGCGTACGCGTCGAGGTCGTAGTCGGCCTGCAGGGTCTCGGCGTCCTGCTCGACGGCCCAGCGGCTGAACGCGCCGATCGCCTTGCCGAGCTCCTTCGGCCGGCCGACGCCGTCGCCCTTCCAGAAGGGCACTGCACCGGGCGCGCCGGGCGCGGGCGTGACGATGACGCGGTCGCGGCCGATCTCCTCGATGCGCCAGGTCGAGGCGCCGAGCAGGAACGTCTGCCCCGCGCGCGCCTCGTAGACCATCTCCTCGTCGAGCTCGCCGACGCGGCGGCCGTCGGGCAGCACGACGCTGAACAGGCCGCGGTCGGGGATCGTCCCGGCGTTCGTGATCGCGAGCTGCCGCGCGCCCTTGCGCGCGCGAATCGTGTTGGCGACGCGATCCCAGACGATCCGCGCGCGCAGCTCGGCGAACTCCTGGGAGGGGTAGCGGCCGTCGAGCATGTCGAGCACGTTCTCCAGCAGCGGGCGCGACAGCTCGGCGTAGGAGTGCGTCCGGGTGACGAGCGCGTAGAGGTCGTCGACCGATACGGACCCGCCCGCCCCGTCGTCCTCCTGCGAGGCCGCGATCGAGACGATGTGCTGCGCGAGCACGTCGAGCGCGTTGCGCGGCACGACGGTCGGCTCGATCTCACCGCTGCGCATGAGCTTGCAGACGACCGCGCACTCGAGCAGGTCGGCGCGGAACTTCGGGAAGATCCGGCCCTTGCTCGTGTCGCCGACGTTGTGCCCCGCGCGCCCGATGCGCTGCAGGCCGCGCGCGACGGACTTCGGCGACTCGACCTGCAGGACGAGGTCGACCGCACCCATGTCGATGCCGAGCTCCAGCGACGAGGTCGCGACGAGGCAGGGCAGCTCGCCGGCCTTGAGCATCTCCTCGACGACGAGGCGCTCCTCGCGCGCCAGCGAGCCGTGGTGAGCGCGCGCGATGGCGCGTGGTGGCTCGTCCTCGGGCAGGTCGGCGTTCGCCAGCTCGTTGAGGCGCAGCGCCAGGCGCTCGGCCCCGCGGCGGGCGTTGACGAACACGATCGTCGAGCGGTGCTCCTTGACGAGCCTGAGGATCTCGGGGTAGATCGCGGGCCAGATCGAGCGGCGGCTTGGCTCTCCACCGGCGAGCGGATCGAGCGGGTCCGTCGGGGCCTGTCCGGGCGCGACCTGATCAAGCTCGGTCATCGACTCGACCGGCACGTGGATCTGCAGGTCCAGCGGCTTGCGCACGCCGGTGTCGACGATCGTGCACGTGCGGCGCGGGCCGACCATGAAGCGGCCGACCTCCTCGAGCGGATTCTGCGTCGCCGACAGGCCGATCCGCTGCGGCTCGCGGCCACTTGCCTGCAGCGCGGCGAGGCGCTCGAGCGTCAGCGCGAGGTGCGAGCCGCGCTTGGTCGCGGCGACCGCGTGGATCTCGTCGAGGATGATCGCCTCGACGTTCGTCAGGATCTCGCGCGCGCCACTGGAGAGCATGAGGTACAGCGACTCGGGCGTCGTGATGAGGATGTCCGGCGGGTTGCGGCGCATCGCGGCGCGCTCACGCTGCGGCGTGTCGCCGGTCCGCACGCCGACGGTCAGATCGGCTCCGATCCCGCGCAGCGGGGCGCGCAGGTTGCGGTCGATGTCGTAGGCGAGCGCCTTCAGCGGGGAGACGTAGACCAGGCGAGTGTGCGAATTCGTGCTGGTCCCGGCTTCGCCACCCGCAAGCGGCTCACGCGAGAGCCGGTCCAGCGCCCACAGAAACGCGGCGAGCGTCTTGCCCGAGCCGGTCGGGGCGGAGATGAGCGTGTGCTCGCCCGTGGCGATCGCCGGCCAGGCCTGCACCTGCACGTCGGTGGGGCCGTCGAAGGCCGATGCGAACCAGTCGCGGACGCATGGCGTGAACTGCTCGAGGACCACGCATCAAGGCTAGCTTCCGTTGCGGCCTTCCTGTGACCTAGATCATGCGCGCAACGGTGGCCCTCAGCGCGTGTTCTTACGTCGGCAGGGACGTGCGCCCTACACCTTCGGCTGGATAGGAATCCACTGGGCTGAGGCAGAATGCAGTCAGCCGCGTGCTCGCGCATGGAAGCCCCCGTATGAATCGCCTTTTGCTCGCCGGTATGACGGCGCTCACAACACTGATCCCGGCCGCGCAGGCCGGCGCGGTCGTTGCGCCGGATGAGCGGCCGCTGCCAAACGTCGACGTCCGCGTGGCCGACGGCGGTCCGACCACGGCGGCCGGGCGCCACGCGCGCGCCGCGCTCGAGCGCTCGCTCGGCGACGAGGGCATCGTGTCCAACGACCGCATCACTGGTGCAGCGCGGCTCGTCGCGCGGACCGACGGCTTCCTGACCGGCCGGCGCGCGACCGCCCCCAGCGGGGTCGCGCTCGACTACGTCCGCGCGCGGCCCGACGTGTTCGGCCTCGATGGCGCCGACCTCGACCGGTTGCGCCTGACGAGCCGCAATCGCTCGTTCGACGGCGTGACGCACCTCGCCTACACCCAGACCTATCTCGGGGTCGCCTCCTACGACAACGTGCTGCTCGCCAACGTCGCCCGCGACGGCCGCCTGCTCAACGTCGGCGGCGCGGCCGTTTCCGATCTGCGTGTCCCGTCGGTGACGCCGGACCTCACGGCGCCGGCCGCGCTCGCCGTCGCCAGACGGGAGGTCGACGGGCCGCTGATCGCGCCGCGCTCGCGTCGCGCGCCGGGTCCGGAGCGCCCGACGCGCTTCTCCAACGGCGACAGCGCGCGACTGACGCTCTTCAACGACGGGACGACGACGCGGCTGGCCTGGCGGCTGGAGGTCACCGGCGAGCACGAGTTCGTCTACGAGCTCGTCGTCGATGCGACGAGCGGCAGGGTCCTCAAGCGCCGATCGCTGACCGAGTTCGCCACGGCGCAGGTGTACCAGAACCACCCCGGGGCGCCTCTCGGCGGGACGCCCACGCCGGTCGAACTTGGGACATGGTTGAGCGAATCGGGCGGCTCCGCCCGCTTGAGCGGAAACAACGCGCACGCCTACATCGATGCGGACACGACCGACGTCAACTCCGGCGCCGTCGGGCCGACGGACGGCGATCTCGAGGTGCCCGCCAGCAGTGGAACCGACTGGGTCTACCTGATCGCGCCGTTTCCCCTGCCCGGATGCCCGCCGGCGCCCGAGCAGTGCACCTGGGACGCGGCCGACGCTAGCTCGCGGACGACGAACCGCAACCAGGCGACGACGCAGCTCTTCTACCTCGTCAACACGTTCCACGATTACCTCGCCGAGCCCCCGATCGGGTTCACGCACGCGGCGGGGAACTTCGAGCTCGTCGATGCCGACGGTTCCGGCCCGGGCGTCGGCGGCGACCCGGTGATGGCGGAGACCGACAACTTCCTCAATCCGGATAAGGACGGGCTCCCCAGTACGAACAACGCGTCGATGACGACCCGCCCGGACGGGACGCCGCCGCGACTGGAGATGTTCCTCTTCACGAACCCGTCGCTCAACAGCGCCGACACCGCCGACATCGTCTACCACGAGTACGCGCACGGACTGACGAGCCGGCTTGTCGGCAGCGGCGTGGGCCTCGACGCCAACCAGTCACGCGCGCTGGGCGAGGGCTGGAGCGATTGGTACGCGCTGGACCACCTCGCCGCATCCGGCCTCATCACGGACGACGACGCCATCGATGGGGAACTGAACATCGGCAGCTACCTCGCCGACGTCTTCGGGACCGGAGGGTTCCGACGCCAGGCCACCGACTGCCCTGTCGGGTCGCCCGCGCCGAGGTGCCCCGGCAAGCCGGGGACCCCGGGCGGCTACACGCTCGGCGATATGGGCAGCGTCGGAAGCGCGTTCAACGTGCACGACGACGGTGAGATCTGGGCCGAGACGCTGTGGGACCTGCGTCGCGCGCTCCCGTTGGACGCCAGGCGGCTCATCACCGCAGGCCTGCGCCTATCGCCGAACAACCCCTCCTTCCTCGAGGCCCGCGACGCGATCCTGCTCGCCGACCGAAACGACGGCGGGCCGCACTACGAGACGTTGTGGTCGGTCTTCGCGGCGCGCGGGATGGGTTTCAGCGCACGCACCGCGAGCAGCGTGGCAACGACAGCGGACGCAGCCTTCGACATCCCGCCACGGCTGGTCCATGAGTCGACGACGATCAGCGACGTCGCTGCCGGCGACGGGAATGACGTGCCCGAACCGGGGGAGACGATCGGCATCGGCGAGCGGTTGCGTAACCCGAGCACGACGTCCGCCGTCACCGGGATCACCGGCACGCTGAGCGCGAGCACGCCGGGTGTCACCGTGGGCCAGCCCTCCAGCACCTGGTCGGCGGGGACGATCGGTGCGGGCGCGGACGCCGTCAACTCGCCCGCGTTCCAGATCACGCTTGGCGACGACGTGAGCTGCGACACCGACGTGCGGCTGAGCCTGGCCGTGACGACGAACGAGGGGCCGTTCACCATCCCGCTGCGGGTGCCGGTCGGCAGCAAGCTGAGCAGCGACGTGCCGAAGGTCATCCAGACACCGCCGACCGGCGTCAACTCGATGCTGGAGTTCGCCGGAAACGGAGCGGTGGACAACCTCGAGGTCCGCATCCCGCGCCTCGCGCACACGTGGGTGGGCGATCTCGTCGTGACGCTCACGAGCCCCAGCGGGACGATCGTCAAGCTGATGGACCGCCCCGGCACCGGCGCCGAGGGCGCCAGCGGCGATGACTTCGTGAACCTCGTGTTCGACGACGATGCCGCGACACCGATCGAGAGCATCCCTGCTTCCGCCCCGGCCGGTGGCTACACCGGCCGCTTTCGTCCCACACAGCCGCTTTCGGCATTTGACGGTCAAGACCGCAGGGGGATCTGGACGCTGAACGTCCGCGACGCGTTCCCCGGGGACGACTCGGGAACGCTGCACGGCTGGGGCATCCGGCCGTCGAGCGCCGCGTGCAACCGCGCGCCCGATGCCGTCGACGACAGCCACGCCGTCGCGGGAGATCAGACGCTGCAGGGCGCGAGCGTGCTCGCCAACGACACCGATCCTGACGGGGACACGCTCACCGCAGAGAAGGCGACGGAGGCGGCACACGGGACCGTCGTGCTGGCGGCTGACGGAACCTTCACGTATGCGCCCGGCCCCGGCTTTCGCGGCAACGATGCGTTCACGTACCGCGCCCGGGACAACGGGAACCCTGCGCTGACCGCCGTGGCAACCGTGCGCATCAGCGTCGGCAACCGGGCTCCGACCGCCTCCGACGACGTCTACGCGGTCGCCGCGGGCGAGGCGCTGAACGGATCGAGCGTGCTCTCCAACGACAGCGACCCCAACGGTGACACGCTCACCGCGGTGCTCGAGACATCGCCGGCCCACGGCACGCTGACGCTGGCGCCGAACGGCACGTTCACGTACAGGCCCGTTGCCGGCTTCAGCGGGCGCGATGCGTTCGTCTACCGCGCGTCGGACGACAGCCTGTCGTCGGCACCTGCCACCGCCACGATCACCGTGGCGACGGGCTCGGTCACTCCGCCACCGCCACCGCCACCGCCACCGCCCGCGCTGGCGCCCGCCAAGCTGGAGGTCCTGCGCGCCGGGGTGAGCGCAGGCAGGCTCGACGTCCTCGCGTCGATCACCTCGCGGGCCAGCGGCAGCGTGCGCGTGAGCTATCGCTCGGCCGCAAGGACGACGTCGTTCGACGCGCCGATCAGAGGCGGCCGGATCAGCTTCCGCAAGCTGCTGCCGCGCGCGCAGCGCGCCAAGCCGACCGGAATCTTCACGCTGTCCTATGCGGGGAGCAGCACGGTGCAGGCCGACCGCGTCCGGCTGCGCGCGGCTGCCGGCAAGGCAGGACTTGTGCGCACGACGTCGCTGATCGAGCAGAGCGGTCGTCTGCGCGTGAGCGGCACGATCGCGCGCCGGGCTCGCGGCGTCGTCCTGATCCGCTTCGGCTACGTGACGGCCGGCGGCAGCACGGAGTTCCTGAGCTACGCGGCCAGGATCGACAGCGGGCGCTGGTCGCTCGCCGTCGCGCTGCCGGCCGCTGCCGCACGCGCCGGCGGCCAGCTCTCGATCCAGTACACGGGCTACGAACCGTTGCGGATTCGCGGCGAGCAGCTCGCCCGGGCCGTCAGGCCGGCGGGCTGACCGGCGCCAGTCCGGCGATTTGTCGCGCGCGCACGAACACCGCGTCGATCATCGGCCTCGTCAGCTTGCCCGTGAACGTGTTCTGCTGGCTGGGGTGAAAGCAGCCCAGCAGCAGTGGAGCGGGTGGGTGGGATCGGATCTCGAGCTCGACGCCGTGCCCGAAGCGCGGCCGCGGCCTCGGCACCGGTACGCCGCGTGCCGCCGTCATGCGCAGCGCCGCGTCCCAGGCGAACGCTCCGAGGCAGACGATCACGCGTACATCGGCGAGCAGCTCGAGCTCACGCAGCGCGTAGGGCAGGCAGGTGTCTCGCTCGCCCGGGGTCGGCGTGTTGGCGGGCGGGGCGCAGCGCACGGCCGCGGTGATCCAAGCGTCCCGCAGCCGTAGCCCGTCGCCGGCGTGGTGCGACGTCGGCTGGCTGGCGAAGCCGGTGCGATACAGCGCGGCGAACAGGAAGTCTCCCGAGCGGTCGCCGGTGAACACGCGCCCCGTGCGGTTGGCGCCGTGCGCCGCGGGGGCGAGGCCAAGGATCATCACGCGCGCCCGCGCGTCGCCGAAGCCGGGGATCGGGCGCCCCCAGTACTCCTCGTCGGCGAATGACGCGCGCTTCTCGCGGGCGACGAGCTCGCGCCAGGCGACCAGGCGCGGGCAGTGCCGACAATCGATGATCTCCCGTTCGAGCCCTTCGAGCGCGAGCTCGCGGTCGTCGTCGCTCAAGCGTGCGGCGGCTGCGACAGCAGGCCGATGATCAGGCGCTCGATGAGCGGTTGCAGGTCGAGCAGGCGCTCGGGCTCGCCCATGCGCAGTTGGCGCGAGACGAGCTCGAAGGTGGCGCCGACGATCGCGAACGCCTCGTCGGGCGAGGTGAACGCCGGACCGCCGGTCAGCTCAGCAGCGCGGACGGTCTGCTCGAACATGACCTGTGCGAAGGCGTTGAGCGTGGTGATCCGCAGCTCGGCGAGACGCGGTCCGGCGCCGACGGTTTCGACGAGGATCGCCTGCGCGAGCATCGGGTCGTTGTCGATCGACTCGAGGATCGCACGCAGGCCGGCGCTGTGGCGTTCCTCGAAGCCGCGCTCGGCCCCCCGTGAGGCGGCGACGAGCTCCTCGAGGAACGACGTCGTCGCGTACTCGAAGAGCGCGGCGAGGCACTCCTCCTTGTTCGAGAAATGCTCGTAGAAGGTCGCCTTGGACATCCCGGCCTGGCGGCTGATCGCCTCGGCGCTGGCCTCCGCATAGCCGAGCCGCGAGAAGACGACAGCGGCGGCGTCGAAGAGGCGGTGCTTCTGGACCTCGAGGCGCACCTCGAGCGGAGGGGCGTGGCGCCCGCGCGGTATCGATGCGGCTGACGTCGGAAGCTCTGGAGTCAACACGGGGCAGTCTAGATAGGCTCCCGGCCGATGAGATCTCCGCTCACGCTCTGCCTTCTCGCCCTGCTCCTGTCGGCGTGCGGCTCCACCGCCCCGCGCGACTCCGCCGAGGAGTTCAGCGGGGAGGACAAGGCCGTCGCCGCGGCGATCGAGGCGCTGGAGGAGAGCGCGCGTGAGGACGACCCCGGCCGCCTGTGCACCAAGCTGCTCAGCGAGAAGCTGCTCGCGACGCTCAAGGAGCAGGGAACCGACTGCACGACCGCCGTCGGCGAGGCCTTCGACGACGCGTCCTCGAAGGATCTGACGGTCGACGACGTCTCGATCAACGGCACCACCGCCACCGCCGAGGTGACGTCGGGAGCCGGCTCGAGCGAGAAGACGGACACGCTGCAGCTCGAGAAGGCGGGCGCGCGCTGGAGGATCTCCTCGCTGCAGTCCTAGAACCGCGCGCCTATTCGCGGATGCGCGACCCGTACTGGCGCTCGTAGTACTCGCGGTAATCGCCCGAGCGGATCGGCTCCCACCAGCCGCGATGCTCCTGATACCACGCGACCGTCTGCTCGAGGCCCGCGGCGAACCGCACCTGCGCCTCCCAGCCGAGCTCGCGCGCCTTCTCGGAGCCCAGCGAGTAGCGCCGGTCGTGACCCGGGCGGTCCTTGACGTACGTCAGCAGGGACTCGTCGGCGCCGGTCAGCTCGATGATCCGCTGCACGACCTCGATGTTCGGGCACTCGTCGGGGCCGCCCACGTTGTAGGCCTCGCCCGGCGTGCCGTGGGCGAGCACGTGGCCGATCCCCCGCGCGAAGTCCTCGACGTAGAGCCAGTTGCGCACCTGCATGCCGTCGCCGTAGACCGGCAGCGGGTCGCCATGCAGCGCGTTGAGCACCATCAGCGGGATGAGCTTCTCGGGGTACTGGCGCGGACCGTAGTTGTTGGAGCCACGACAGATCACCGTCTCCAGGCCATACGTGTGGAAGTACGAGGCGACCAGCAGGTCGGCGCCGGCCTTCGTGGCGCTGTACGGGGAGGAGGGCGCGAGCGGCGAGGACTCGGTGAACGAGCCCTGCTCGATCGAGCCGTAGACCTCGTCCGTCGAGACCTGTAGGTAGCGCACGCCGGCCGTGCGGGCGGCCTCGAGCAGCACCCACGTCCCGACGGCGTGCGTCGTGACGAACGCATCGGGCTCGGTGATCGACCGGTCGACGTGCGTCTCGGCCGCGAAGTTCACGACCGCATCGACGCCTCGCATCGCGTCGGCGACCGCGGCGGCGTCCTCGATTCCGGCATGCACGAACTCGATGTCCAGTCCCTCGAGGTTCTCGCGCCGCCCGGCATACGTGAGCTTGTCGAGCACGGTCACGCTGTCGCCGTGCTCGTCGAGGCGTACGCGCACGAACGACGAGCCGATGAAACCGGCACCGCCGCAGACGAGGAGCTTCATGCCGCCACCCTTGTCGCGAGATACTCCGCCACGCCGGCCTGCCAGGGCGGGAGCACGAGGCAATCAGGGCGCTGCGTGCCGAGCACGCTGTAGGCCGGGCGCTTGGCGGGACGCACGAACTGCTCGCTCGTCGCCGGCAGCACGCGGCAGTCGATCCCCGACCGTCGAAAGATCTCGAGCGCAAGCTCGTTCCACGAGCAGGACCCGCTGCCGGCGATGTGGTGGATGCCCCGCTCGCCGGGACGCTCGGCGAGCTCGACGAGCACGCCCGCCAGATGGCCCGTCCAGGTCGGGCAGCCGACCTGATCGGTCACGACGGCGACCTCGTCGCGCTGGGCGCCGAGGGCCAGCATCGTGTCGACGAAGTTCCTGCCACCGGCGCCGAACAGCCACGCGGTGCGGACGATCGCGTGCGCGGGGTTCGCCGACGCCACGGCGCGCTCGCCCGCGAGCTTCGTCTCGCCATACACGCCGAGGGGTCCGACGACGTCCGATTCCAGCCACGGCTCGCGCTTGGATCCGTCGAAGACGTAGTCGGTCGAGAGGTGGACGATGAACGCCCCGATGTGGGCCGCGGCGGCGGCGATGTTGCGGGCGCCCTGCACGTTGACGGCCTCCGCACCCTGCCGGTCGGTCTCTGCGCCGTCGACGTCGGTGTAGGCCGCGCAGTTGACGACGGCGCCAGGACGAGCTGCGGCGACCGCCCGGCGCGTGGCCTCGGCATCGGTGATGTCGAGCTCCGCGTGTGTGGGACCCAGCACCTCATGCCCCAGCCGCGTCGCGGCATCGACGACTGCGCGCCCGAGCATGCCGCTCGCGCCGGTGACGAGCAGTTTCAAAGGATCCCGATCTCGGAGTTGTCGCCGACCATGAAGCGATACGCCCGGGGCTGGCGCACGCCGCGCGCGATCGTGACGTTGCGGCCAAGCAGCGAGGACTCCATTCGCCCCTCGAGGTTCTCGACCTTGGAGCCCTCGAGCAGGATCGAGTGCTCGACCTCGGCCGACGTGATGACGCAGTTCTCGCCGATCGCCGTGTACGGGCCGATGTAGGCATCGCAGATTCGCGCGCCCGCCCCGATGATCGCCGGGCCGCGCACCGTCGTCCGCTGGAGCACGGCGCCACGCTCCACGATGACGCGCCCGTCGCACTGCGAGTCGATCAGCTCGCCGTCGATCTGCGGCTCGATGCGGTCCAGCACAAGCCGGTTGGCCTCGAGCATGTCCTCCAGGCGCCCGGTGTCCTTCCACCACCCGCGCACGATGTGCGGTTCGACGCGCTTGCCGTCATCGACGAGGTACTGGATCGCGTCGGTGATCTCGAGCTCGCCACGCGCGCTGGGCTCGATCGCCCGGGCCGCGTCGTGGATGCCGGCGGTGAACATGTAGACGCCGACGAGGGCGAGGTTCGTGGCCGGCTGGGAGGGCTTCTCGACGAGCCGCTTGACCCGGTCGCCGTCGAGCTCCGCGACGCCATAGTTCTCGGGATCGTCGACCGGCGTGAGCAGGATGAGCGCGTCGGGGCTGCTCGCGCGGAAGGACGCGACGAGATCGGTGATCCCGCCCTGCAGGAGGTTGTCG
The DNA here is from genome assembly GCA_035536715.1 of Solirubrobacteraceae bacterium. Classification (GTDB taxonomy): domain Bacteria; phylum Actinomycetota; class Thermoleophilia; order Solirubrobacterales; family Solirubrobacteraceae; genus CADCVQ01. The sequence goes on along the minus strand of DATLNO010000214.1, from coordinate 2,457 downwards.
CCGAGGTACATGACGAACGGCTCGCCGTCGAGGTACTCCTCGGCGGTCAGCGTCGCATGCGCCAGGCCGCCTGGGCGGTCCTGCTCGACGTACGTGATCGTGACGCCGAACTGCGAGCCGTCGCCGGCGGCGGTGCGGATCTCGGCGCCGGTCTCGGGCGCGATGATGATCCCGATCTGGTTGATGCCCGCGGCGGCCATCGCCTCGATCCCGTAGAAGAGGACGGGCTTGTTGGCGACGGGGACGAGCTGCTTGGCGCTCGTGTGGGTGATGGGGCGCAGGCGCGTGCCCTTGCCGCCGGAGAGGATCAGGCCCTTCATCGCGAGGACGGGCCTCGCGGGCCCGCAACGGCTGTGGTCGAGCATTGGCGCGCTGTCATCGGGGAATCAATACACCCCGGCCGCGAGCTTGCGATGATCCCACGTCGCTCGCGAACGTGTGCGGAACTGCAGCGCGACGCGCTTGGGCGCCTGCGCGAGCACCATCTGGCGCACGTCCTCGTCGAGCTCGGCCGGCTGGTCTGGTCCGCCCGGGCGGTACCGATTGAACAGCTCGGCGCCGAACTCGGCGACGCGCTCGGTGCCGCGGTGCAGCACGACGTCGCACTTGAGCATCACGCCGCGCAGCTCGGGATATTCCTCTCCGGCCTCGACCTGGAGCGTCGCCCGCGGGTCACGTTCGAGATTGCGCACCTTCTGGGACTTGGCGAACGTCCAGGACCAGACGTCTTCGCCGCGCACCACGTACCAGAGCGGCATGAGATGCGGGAACCCGTCTCGTCCGACCGTGGCGCAGATGACGGTGCGCTCCTGCTCGAGAAACGCACCGACCTCCGTGTCGGACATCCTGATCTGCTCACGACGGCTCACGGGCGGGACTGTAGCCAGCCCCGCCCGCGTTCCGTGGTGATGCGTGGTGGTGCTAGCCGCCCGTGCTGAACACGAAGACGGTTTCGCAGCCGCGCACCCTCCTGCGCTCGTTGGTGTTGATGCGGACCTTGTCGCGACCCGGTCCGCAGTTGGCGGACGCGGGGGGGCCGGCGGTCGCCATGTTGATGAAGTCGCGGCCGGAGCCGCCCAGGTTGCGGTCCCTGCCGAACGCGGCGTTGATCGAGTCGTTGCCGCTGCCGGCCGAGTTGAGGTCCGTGCCCGGCCCGCCGTTGAGGTGGTCCTTGCCCGACGCGCCGTACAGCTTGTCGTTGCCCAGGGCACCGGAGATGTTGTCTCCGCCGGTGCGACCCTCGATGCAGTCGTTGCCGCGACCGCCGTCGAGCTTGTCGTTCCCGCCCAGGCCGATGATGCGATCGGCGAGGTTCGTGCCCGTGATGCGGTCGGCCTTGTTCGTGCCGACGATCGCGAACTTCGGGTTGCCGGCGAAGCCGAGGCAGGGGCTACGCCCGAACCGCTTGCGCGCGACGTCGATCGGGATCACGGTGCCACCGCCCGGACCCTGGAACGGGCGCCCGACGATGATCTCGCCGAGGCTCGAGCCGCCGGTGCCCGCCGGGATGATGCAGACGAGGCGGGGCTGGTCGAACGTCGAGCCGGCGGGGCAGATCTGCCCGAGCGTCGTGCCCGGGTTGTCGCCTTGCTGGTTGGGGTCGCAGACGGGCCCGTTGAAACCGACCTTGCTCTCGGCGATGACCTCGTCGACGACCGGCGCGCCACCGGCGCTCGGCAGCACGACGATGTGCACCGCGCGCTGGGTGAGCGAGTTCGCCGTCTTGATCTGCTCGTTGAGCTTGATCGCGATGACCTGGTTGAGCGGCGCCAGTAGCGCGTTGATCGCGGTGATCAGCGGATCGAGGTTGGTCTCCGTACCGCCGAGCGTCAGCGTCGCCACGTTGCTCGTGCCGGCCAGGACCGGGGTCGTCGATCCCGCGACGCACTTGCCGGTCGCGGAGGAGGTCGCTGCTCTGACCCCGAGGATGACCGTGGCGCCTCCAAGGTTCAGCGTGAGGTTCTCGACCGTCGCTGCGCCTCCGGCGGTCTGGTCGATCGCACGCCCGATCTCCGGGGTGATGCTCGTCACGGCGCTGCCGGTTGCGGCACCGACGAACTGGACCGGGATGCCGAGCGGCGTCGCGAGGTTACCTGCGCCGGCCTCTGCATTCACGCACTGCGCGCGATCGGGGCTGGCGCCGTTCGCGGTGTTGATGTTGCCGTTGGCAACGATCGGCTCCACGCGGTTGTTGCCGCCGACCGACGTGTATGCCGGGCTCGCGCGGCATTGCCACAACGGCGTCTTGGTCAAGGCCTGGGCGGCGGGTGCCGCTACGAGCAGCCCGGTACCGACTGCAAGCACTACGAGAATCCTGCGGATCATGCGTCTCCCATCGTTGTGGCCAGCGCCAACGACATCCAGCGCGTCGCTGTCCATAGGTTGTCCCCCCACGCCTCGGGCGGATGTCCCGCGACGCGCCAAGTCCAAGTCGGTCGTCCGTACCCCGAACCACTG
>DATLNO010000213.1:0-2444 GCA_035536715.1 Solirubrobacteraceae bacterium | reverse complement strand
TGCGCGACGCCGGTCGTGTCCCGCTCGATTCGGTAGCCGAGCGCGCGCCGGAACGGCTCGCCGCCGAGGCTGACGTAGAGCCCGATGCCGTCGGTGTTGTCCGGCAGTCTCATGTCGGAGAAGAAGACCAGACCTGCCGGGTCGTGCTCGGCGACTGACGGCCGCAGCTCCGCGACGATCGCGTCCGCGCGCTCCGTGAGGTTGCCGCGCAACCCCTCGACGCGGATGGCGACCTCGTCAGCCGTGGCATCGCGCGGTAGCACGACCAGTGTCGGGAAGACCCGGCCCAGCTCGATGACCATCAGGTCGAGCTCGCGCGCCCACCGCACGCACAGCTGGTCGAAGAGCGTGGCGAGCTTGCCGGAATCGTCGGGTGCGGGCACGCCCGCAGTCTGCCGCACGGGTACGGTCTGCCGATGCCTGCCTTGCCCTACGCGGCGAACAACGGTCGAGAGATCGACCGGCTCGTCGAAGACTTCGTCACCGAGGAGCTCAGCGAGTCGCCGCAGCGAGCGACCTCGCTCGGCATCCCCGCCTACGACGACCGGTTGCCCGACCTCAGCGCGGACGCCTTCGCGCGCCGTGACGAGCAGACCGACGCACTGCACGCGAAGTTCGCCTCGCTCGCGGATGCCGACCTCACGGCCGAGGAGCGAATCGACCGCGACCTCGTCATCGCGATGCTGCGCGGCCGGCAGATCATGCGGGACTGGGCGGTCTGGCGGCGGAACCCGGACACCTATCTCGTGCCGGGCCTAGCCGGCGTGTTCTCGCTGTTCCTGCACCGGCTGCGGCCGGAGCGCGAGCTGGCGGAGAGCGCCGCCGCGCGGCTGCGACTCGTGCCCGCCCAGCTGGCCGCCGGTCGGGCGAACCTCGACCCCGACCTCGTCGCGCCGGTCTTCGCCGAGCGGGCGCTCGGTCAGGCGCGCGCCGGTGCGACCTACGCCCGCACGTTGGTTCCCGCCGAGGCCGCCGACGACGAGAGCCGCACACTGCTCACCGAAGCCGGCGAGGCGGCGGCGACGGCGTACGAGGAGTTCGCCGGCCTCCTGGAACAGCTCGCCAAGGACGCGCGCGGTCCCTACGCGATCGGCGAGGAGCGCTACTCCGCGCTGCTCCGCGAGCAGGAGGGCCTCGGCTACGGCGCGCGCGAGCTGCGCGACCGTGGGGCTGCGGCGTTCGCCGAGCTCGACGCGGACATGAGCCGGCGTGCGCAGGAGATCTCCGGCTCGCCGGACTGGCGGGCGCTGCTCGACGACCTCAACGCCGAGCATCCGTCCTCACCCGCGGCGATGCGCGACGGCTACGCCGAGTGGACCGAGCGCGCGCGGCAGTTCCTCCGCGACCGCGGCCTGGTCACCCTGCCGCCTGGCGAGGAGTGCCTGGTCGAGCCGTCGCCGCACTTCCAGCGGCCGATCCTCGCCGTCGCGTCCTACACGACGCCGCCGCCGTTCGCGCCTGGCCTCACCGGACACTTCTTCGTGCCGTTCCCGCCAGAAGGAACGCCGGCCGACGAGGTTCAGCTGCGCCTCGCGACGAACTCGTTCGCGGCGATTCCGACGATCTCGGTGCATGAGGCCTACCCCGGCCACCACTGGCACCTCACTCACATGCAGGGCAACCCGCGGCCGATCCGCAAGATCCTCAGCACGTCCTACTTCAGTGAGGGCTGGGCGCTGTATGCCGAGCAGATGATGCTCGAGGAGGGTTTCTTCACCGATCCGAAGCACGCGATCAGCCAGGTGCACGCGCGGATCTTCCGCGCCGCGCGCATCGTCGTCGACACCAGCCTGCACCTCGGCGAGATGAGCTTCGACGAGGCGGTGGAGCACATGATGCATAACGCCGGGATGACCGAGCCGACCGCGCGCGCGGAGGTCGGCCGCTACTGCACCTGGCCGACGCAGGCGTCGTCTTACCTCACCGGTGCTCTGGAGATCGCGCGGATCCGCGACCGCTGGTACGCCGAGAAGCGCGGCTCGCTGCGCGAGTTCCACGACACCATCGCCGGCTCCGGGATGATGCCCCTCGCCCTCGCCGAGCGCGCCACGATGGGCGAGTAGCGCGCCTTACTTCCTAAAAGGCAGCTTTCGCAGCCCGACGGACGCGCCTTTGACGAAGTCGGCGAGCGATGTGGGTGCGAGCGACTCCAGCGCGGTGCCGACCATCGCGTCGAAGCCGACGAGGTAACGGGCGAGCGGCACCGGGTTGGCCAGTGCGAGCCGGATGGCGCGCGCCACCCAGACGACGTCGGGCAGCTTGTCGGCGTGTGCGGCCGCGGTCTCCGCGCGGCGGTACGCCTCGGCGTAGACGTCGGTGCGCTGCTTGGCCTGCGCGTGTCCGCTGTCCCAGATGTTGCTGCCGAAGCTGCCCGGCTCGACGAGGATGACCCGCACGCCGAACGGGGCGACTTCGGTGCGCAACGCGTCGGACAGGGCTTCGAG
>DATLNO010000212.1:0-2920 GCA_035536715.1 Solirubrobacteraceae bacterium | reverse complement strand
CGAGCACACGATCGCCGATCTCGCGACGGACGCCCTCGGCCTGCTCGACGCGCTGGAGATCGACTGCGCGCACGTCGTCGGTATCTCGATGGGCGGGATGGTCGCCCAGGAGCTCGTGCTGCAGGCGCCCGAGCGCGTGCGGACGCTGACGCTCGGCTGTACGTTCCCCGGTGGCCCCGCGGCGACGATGACCGACATGAGCGTCGTCGGGCTGCTCGCCGAGGCCGTCCTGTCGGGTGATCAGGAGCGCACGCTGCGCGTCGGTTACGAGGTGATGATCGCCGCCGACTACGCCGATCGCGAGGGTGCCTACGAGCTGTACGTGGAGATCGCGGCGCAGTATCCGGCGCCGATCCCCGTGCTGATGGCGCAGCTCAGCGCGATCATGGGCCACGACACGAGCGAGCGGCTGCCCGAGGTCGCGGCGCCTACGCTCGTCATCCACGGCACCGAGGACCGCCTCATGGACGTGACCAACGGCGAGCTCATCGCACGGCTCATCCCGGGGGCACGGCTGGAGTTGCTGGACGGCTCCGGGCACATGTTCTTCTGGGAGCAGCCCGAGCGCAGCGCGCAGCTCGTGTGCGAGCACGCAGGCAGCGCAACGCCGTCCTAATCGGCTAGTACAGCGCCTGCGCGAGACGCCGGCGCGCGTCGCGCGCCAGCGGGTGCTCGACGCCGAGCTCGTCGAGAACGGCGACGACCGCCTTGCGCAGGCGCTCCTTGTCTTCGCCCTCGGCGGTGGCCAGCTCCTCGAGCAGGATGTTCAGGCCGCCCTCGTAGTCGCCGGTGTCGAGCTTGGCGAAGGCCTCCGGGATGGCCGGATGATCGCCGTTGGAGCGTTCGAGCTCGATCCGCGCGATGAGGCCGTCGGCGCCGAAGCTGCCGGTGGCGTTGCGCAGGCGCTCGAGCGCCGCGTCGCTGTCGCCGTTTCGGTACAGGACGCGGCCGAGGCCGAGGTTCGCCTCGACATTGGCGGGCTCCTTGTCGATCACCTTGCGCAGCGACTCCTCGTCGCCGGCATCGAGCAGCAGCTGCGTCTGCGACGGAACGAGGCCGTCGAAGAACGCCTCGACCTGGGTCGGCGACTGCGCGCCGACGAACTCGGCGACGACCTCGCCGTTGCGAAACGCCTTGACCGCGGGGATGCCCTGGATGCCGAACTGCTGGGCGATCGCCGGGTTCTCGTCGGTGTCGATCTTCGCCAGGATCACATCGCCCTCGCGCGCCGCTGCGGCTTTCTCGAGCACCGGGCCAAGCTGGCGGCAGGGGCCACACCACGGTGCCCAGAAGTCCACGACGACCGGCACCTCCGCCGAGCGCTGGACAACCTCTGATTCGAAATCGGCTTCGTTGACATCGATGACGGTCATGTGCACACAGGGTAGTCAAGCGGCTTGCTGCACCCTGCAGGTAGCCCGGTCGCCCCGTGCTGCAAGCTTGGGGCTGATGACGGAGCGCACGATCGACTCTGAAGCGGGCGCGACACTCGCCGTGACCGACGAGGGAGAGGGGCCTGCGATCGTGCTGCTGCACGGCGTGACGGCCTCGCGCCGCTATGTCGTGATGGGCTCGAACACGCTGCAGCGCGCGGGCCATCGCGTCGTGAGCTACGACGCGCGCGGTCACGGCTCCTCGTCGCCGGCGCCGGTACCCGAGGCGTACTCCTACTCCGAGCTCTGCGGCGACCTTACGGCAGTCCTGGAGGAGCTGGCGATCGATCGCGCCGTGCTTGCCGGCGTCTCGATGGGCGCCCACACCTGCCTGCGCCTGGCGCTCGAGCTGCCCGAGCGCGTTGCGGGAGTGGTCGCGATCACCCCCGCGTTCGATCCGGTCGAATACTGCAACCCGGAGCGGCTGGCGCGCTGGGATGGGCTCAGCGACGCGCTGCGAAGCGGCGGCATCGAGGCCTTCGCGCAGGCGTTCGGCGTGCAGCGGATCCCGGAGGGCTGGCGGGATGGCGTCGGGCGCGCGCTGCGACAGCGGATGGCGGTTCACGAGCACCCCGAGGCTGTCGCTGACGCGATGCAGGCCGTTCCGCGCTCGGCGCCATTCGAGGATCTGCACGCGCTCGAGCAGATCGAGTGCCCGGCGCTCGTCATCGGCAGCCGCGACGAGGCCGACCCCGGCCACCCGCTAGAGATCGCGCGGACCTACGCGCAGCTGCTGCCGCGCGGGCGCTTCGCGGTCGAGGAGGAGGGCAAGTCGCCGCTGGCGTGGCAGGGCGGCCGCGTCTCCAAGCTCATCGCCGAGGTGGCCGCGGAGGCCGAGCCGTGACCGCCGGCTACTCCCACACCCCGCTCGTGCGCAAGCTCGGCTACGCCCCCGGCATGCGCGTGCACCACGTCCGCGCCCCGGACGGGTTCGCGGACCTCGTCGGCGCGTTGCCCGCCGGCGTCGTTGCAGCCCCGGCTCCAGCCCGCCGGGATGATCTGGGTCGCCTGGCCCAAGCGCGCGTCGAAGGTGCCGACGGACGTCACAGAGGACGTCGGGCGCGACGTGGCGCTCCCGCTCGGTCTCGTCGATGTCAAGGTGTGCGCGATCGGCGACGTCTGGTCGGGGCTGAAGCTCGTGATCCGCAAGGACCTGCGCTGACCGCGCCGAGAACGACGAACTCCCCGGCCGCAACAGCCACCGGGGTCGAACGTCGAGCGATGCATGAGCGCGAACGGGCGGCGCGAGGCCGCGAGGACGTTCGCGCGAGAGTCGGCTAGTTCAGCCGCTTCTTGAGCGCCGCGGCGGCCGAGAACTTCGCGGCCTTGCTGGCGGCGATCTGAATCGTCTCGCCGGTGGCCGGGTTGCGGCCCTCGCGGGCGGAGCGATCGCTCACGCTGAACTTGCCGAAGCCTGCGACGGCTACCTCGCCACCTCCAGCGAGTTCGCTCGCGATCGCATCAAAGGTGGCGTCCACGGCGTTCTT
>DATLNO010000211.1:0-4979 GCA_035536715.1 Solirubrobacteraceae bacterium | reverse complement strand
GGGGACATCGGCCTGGCTCGCGTGACCTTCACGAGGCTGCCCGAGTTCCTGCCCCGCGCCGCCGATCTCGTGCAGATCGACCCTGGCGACGGCGAGGCCCAGGCGAGTCGGTTCCGGCTCGATGACGACGTCGAGCCATAGACACCGCGGCCCGTGTTCTCGGTACGCCGGGTCTGGAGGCGGAGCGTCGGGGTCGGGCCGGCGCTTGCGAACTGCATCGATGAGGGGATGGGCCGAGCCAGTCTTGGTTGACGCGATAGTCGCGGCCTACGGAGCGTGTCGCGAACGTGTTCGCATACAGCAGTTATGCGACCCGCTCCCGTCGGACCGCTGCGGTGCACGTTGCCCCCTCCTTCATCGATGCCTCACGCACACGCCGTTATGTCGATTGCGCCGACATGCAAGTCGCGCTGCGCGGCCGCGCTACTGCGGCGGCGCGTCGACGAGCGGCAGCAGCCTGCCCAGACCGGAGATCTCGAGCACGCGCTCGATCTGGCGCGGGCCGCGGACGATCGACAGCGCCACCCCGCGCTCGTCCGCGCGCTGGTTGGCCTGCGCGAGCGCGCGCAGACCGGTCGAATCCATGAACGTCAGCTCGCGTAGATCGAGGACGATCTCCTGCGCGGACTCGGCGGTGGCGTCGGCCAGTGCCTGTTCGAGTTCCGGCGTCGTGGCGATGTCGAGCTCGCCGCACGGCGCGATGTGCACCGAGCGGCCGCTTCGGACGACCCGCAGATCAAAGGACGGGATGGTCATCGCAGAGCGCGGGATTCTATTGACCGGCCGCCCGGCGCCCCTGGCCGGCAACTAGAGGCCCGGCGGATGGCGGACGACATACCCGCCTGTCGGGCGCATCGTCGACTGCCAGCGCGAGCCGGTCACGCGGTTGCCGCTCGTGTCGAAGCGCACCCCCGCGACGACCATGAAGACGTGGCCGGGGTTCGTGTAGATCGTGACCCACTTGCCCTTGCCGGGCTTGCCCCAGCTCATCAGCGGCCCGGAGGCCAGCGGCCCGCTGAGCAACCCGGCGGCTGCCAGCGCGTAGGACACCGAGCCCGAGCAGTCATAGCCCTTGTCGAGCCACTTGCCGTGGCCGCCGCCCCACAGGTACGGCGAGCGGGCGATCTGGTTGCCGGCTTCGATGATCCGGCGCACCTGGTCGGGCGCCTCGATCGGCGGCAGCGCGATGCCCTCCTTGCGCACCTCGGCCTGCGAGATCGCGGCGTCGTTCGTAGGAGCGCTGCTGCGCTTGAGCTTGCCCAGCGGGACGGAGGCGCCGGAGGCCTTCGGCTCGGGGGCCGCCTCGTCGGTCGGCAGGTCCGCGAACTCGGCGCTCTCGCCGGCGACCGGCTCGACCGCCTTGGATCGCGTCTTGCGCGTCGGGATCGGCTCGACCGCTGCGTCGGGGGCAGCGCTGGACACCTTTGAGCCGCCTTCGGAATCACCGCACGCCGACAGCGCGACTGCGGAGGGGACGACGGCCAGGAATACGAGCAGCATGCGACGGCGACGCGGCACCCGGCGCAGTATGCCGATCATGGCAGGAGCGTGGGCCATGTTTGGCCGAACGGACGACAGAGCATGAGCCGTAGTGTGGATATAGACGACCCCGCCGACGTGCGTGAGCACCTCGAGCTGCTGCGAATCGAGCATCGCCTCGCGGCCAAGATCGGACTGGACAGCGATCCGCAGTACATGGCCGACCTCGAACGCCAGCTCGAGATCTGGGAGGCCGCCTGGGTCACCGCCAACGTGACCGAGATCGCGGTCACGATGGCGCAGCGACAGGGTCGCCAGCAGGGCTGAGCGCGCCAGGCCCGGCGTCACGCCGCGCGCTGAAGCGGCGCAGGCGCAGCGAGTTGACGACAACGAACACGCTCGACGAGGCCATCGCGACCCCCGCGATCATCGGGTTCAGCAGCCCGGCTGCCGCCAGCGGCAGGGCCGCGACGTTGTAGGCGAAGGCCCAGAACAGGTTGACCTTGATCGTCTGCAGCGTGCGTCGCGACAGGCGCAGCGCGTCGGCGGCGACGCGCAGGTCGCCGGTCACGAGCGTGATGTCGGAGGCCTCGATCGCGACGTCGGTGCCGGTGCCGATCGCCATCCCGAGGTCGGCCTGCGCGAGCGCGGGGGCGTCATTGACGCCGTCGCCGACCATCGCGACGACGCGGCCTTCGGCCTGTAGGCGCTTGACGACGGCGGCCTTCTCGGCCGGCAGCACCTCGGCGATGACGTCGTCGACGCCGATCCGGGCAGCAACCGCGCGCGCGGTCGGCTCGTTGTCACCGGTCAGCAGGATCGTGCGCAGGCCCAGCCCGCGCAGCTGCGCGACCGCCTCGCGCGAGCACGGCTTGATCCGGTCGGCGACGACGAACAGCGCCCGCGCGGCGCCGTCCCAGCTCGCGGCGATCGCGGTGCGGCCCTCCGCCTCGGCGGCGACGCGCGCGCTCTCGAGTTCGGGCGGCAGCGCGAGCGACGGGTCCGCGCTCTCCAGCAGTGCCGGCCGCCCGGCGATGATCGCGCGACCGGCGACCGTGCCCTGGACCCCGAGGCCGGGCCGGTTCGTGAAGTCCTCGACGGTTGCGGGCGCAGACTCGAGGCGTTGCGCGGCTGCCGCGATCGCGCGCCCGATTGGGTGCTCGGAGCCGTTCTGCAACGCGCCGACGAGCCACAGGGCCTGCGCCTCGCTGACGCCTTTGGCGACCTTGAGCTCCTGAAGCGTCATGCGGCCGGTCGTCGCCGTGCCGGTCTTGTCGATGACGATCGTGTCGATGCGCCGCGTCGACTCGAGGATCTCCGGCCCGCGGATCAGCACGCCGAGCTGCGCGCCCCTGCCGGTGCCGACCAGCAGCGCCGTCGGCGTCGCGAGGCCGAGCGCGCAGGGGCAGGCGATGATCAGTACGGCGACCGCGGCGGCGAACGCCAGGCCGGTGTCGCCCGTCCCGATCCAGAAGCCGAGCGTCGCCGCGGCGATCGCCAGCACGACCGGCACGAAGATGCCCGCGACGCGATCGGCGAGCCGTTGGACGGGCGCCTTGCCGGTCTGCGCCTCGGTCACGAGCCGCCCGATCTGCGCCAGCGCGGTGTCGGCGCCGACACGGGTCGCACGCACGATCAGCAGGCCGCCACCGGCGTTGACCGTCGCCCCGGTGACGGCCTCGCCTGGATGCACGTCGACGGGGACGCTCTCGCCGGTCAGCAGGGAGCGGTCGATCGCCGTGGTGCCCTTGTAGACGATGCCGTCGGTCGCGACCTTCTCGCCGGGGCGCACGATGAAGCGGTGGTCGACCTTCAGCTCCTCGATCGCGATGCGATGCTCGACGCCGTCCGCGTCGAGGATCGACACCTCCTTGGCGCCAAGCTCGAGCAGCGCGCGCAAGGCGGCGCCCGCGCTGCGCTTCGCGCGCGCCTCGAACCAGCGGCCGGCGAGCAGAAAGGTCACGACGACGCCGACGACCTCGAAGTACACGTCGCCGCCGCCCGAGTCGTGCTCGGGCAGCAGGCTGAGCTCGTGGCGCATGCCCGCCTCACCAGCGCCGAGGAACAGCAGCGAGACCAGCGACCACGACCAGGCGGCGATCGTGCCGATCGAGATGAGCGTGTCCATCGTCGCTGTGCCGTGGCGCAGGTTGATCCACGCCGCGCGATGGAAGGGCCAGGCGGCCCAGAAGAGGACCGGCGTGGCGAGCTGCAGCGAGATCCACTGCCAGTGGTCGAACTGCAGCGCCGGGATCATCCCGAGCAGCAGCAGCGGCAGCGACGCGATCGCGGCGAAGATCAGCCGCCGGCGCAGCTCGTCGACGGGGTCGCGCTGAAGTTGGGTGGTCTCGCCAGGCGTCGACGGCATGACCGCCTCGTAGCCGGCCTGCTCGACGGCGGCGATCAGATCCTCGGGCGTCGTCGCGGTGTCCTCGGCGAGTTGCACCGACGCGCGCTCGGTCGCGTAGTTGACGGTCGCCTCGACGCCGTCGAGGCGGTTCAGGCGCTTCTCCACGCGCGCCGCGCACGAGGCGCACGTCATGCCGCTGATCGGCAGCTCGAGGCGCTCGCTCATCGCGAGGACCGGCCTCTCAGCTCGACGCGGGCGACGGGCGAGCCATGACGCGCTGTCATCGCGCGACCTCGTGCGTGAAGGCGGCGGTGTGGACGCGGTCTGCGTGGCGGAACTGGAGGAAGAGGCGGTAGGTGCCGGGTGCCGCGTCACCCACTCCAAACGCGAGCTGGTCTCCGAGCGGGTGGGCGTGCTCGTACGCGAGGTCGCCGGCGCGGAGCATGACAAGGTGACCGCGCGCGCCGAGGTAGGGCTGCAGGGCCGCGATCGTTCGGCCGCCGCGGCGGACGGTGAAGCGCAGCCGGCCGCCGTCGTCGCGCAGCCTGACGTCGTAGCCGTCCGTGGCCGCGACGTTGCTCGGTGCAGGCAGCGCGAGCGGCTCGAAGCCGCCGGCCGCGAAGAGGTCGGTGCCGAGCGTCCGGCGGGTCCCGCCGGTCTGGAAGTCGGCGAAGGCGTGATAGACGCCGGCGTCGGGCAACGTGAGTGTCACGGTCCAGGCGCCGGTCGCGACCTCCCTGGGGTGCAGGTGCTGGAAGCCGCGCAGGTCGCGGCGCACGACGATGAGATGCATGCGGCGGCTCTGTTCGACCTCGAAGTCGCGTAGCCGCTCGCCGCGCTCGTCGAGGATCGCGAAGTCCAGCCGGGAGGGGCGGCCGGCCGTCAGCGTCGTGTCGCCGGCCGCGAGGCGCAGCTCGTCGCGCTGCGCGGCGGTGGCACCGCCATGCGCCGGCGCGGCGTCGTGCGCGGGTGCGCCGGCGCCCGCCGGTGGATCGATCGCGCTGCCCGCGATCACGGCAGCCGCGAAGATCACCGCGAGCACGGCGACAAAGGCCGCGACCCATCCGCCCCCGGTCATGACACGAGCGTGTACCCCGCCTCGTCCACCGCCGCCTGGATCGCGCTGTCCTCGAAGGACTCGCCCGCGACC
>DATLNO010000210.1:0-9854 GCA_035536715.1 Solirubrobacteraceae bacterium | reverse complement strand
CTCCTTCTCGCGGGTGTTCATGTCTCGTCCTTGCGCAGGTCGGGATCGACGTCGGCCCTGATCCACGGCGGCGCGGTGGTGCCCAGGCGCGCGACGAGGTACAGGTGGGCGCCGATCATCGCGGCGACCGCCCCGGGCAAGACGAGCATGTGCAGCGCGTAGAAGCGCGCCAGCGTGGTGACGCCGAACTCCGGGCCCGCCCTCAGGAAGTCGTTGAGGTACGGGCCGATGAGCGGGCCCGTGCCGTTGATCGCCACGCCGACGGTCGTCGCCCAGAACGAGCGCTGGTCGAACGGCAGCAGGTAGCCGGTGAAGGACATGAACAGCGTCAGGATCAGCAGCACGACGCCGATCACCCAGTTCAGCTCGCGGGGATACTTGTAGGCGCCCCAGAAGAACGTGCGGGCCATGTGCAGGAAGACGAGGACCACCATGACCGACGAGCCCCACTTGTGCATCCCGCGCACGAACTCGCCGAGGAAGACCTCGTTGGTGAGATAGCGCATCGACTCGTAGGCCCGCGTGGCCGATGGGTCGTAGTACATCGCGAGGATGACGCCGGTCACCGCCTGCGAGAGAAACGCGAACAGCGACGCCGAGCCGAGCGTGTAGAACCAGTTCGTCCCCTTCGGGATCTTGCGGAACATCAACCAGCGGGCGCCGCCCGACAGCGACGTCCGCTCGTCGATCCAGTCGACCGTGGAGATGCCCTTCTCGGCGAGGATCTCCTTCGGGCCCGATTTCGTCTTGCCGTTGTCCTCGCTCGGACCCTTGGGCTTGGGGCGAAGCGAGCGCGGAAGCGGTGGTTTGAGGTTTGCCATCAGTGGTCAGGTCCCCGGAAGCTTGCGGACGCTCGGCCGCGCCGGGTAGACGTACTGGCCGATGCCGTCGAGCGGCATCCCCGGATCGCGCGGCGAGAAACGCTTCAGCTCGGAGTTGACGCTGAACCGCGGGCCCACCTCGAGGGTGCCGTTGCGGATGCGCGTATAGAAGCGATCGAGCGGACGGACGGGCGGGCCGCCGTCGACCTTGCCCTGGAAGTCGTAGACGCCACCGTGGCACGGGCAGATGAAGCGCTCGGAGGCGGCGACGAAGCGCACCGGGCAGCCGAGGTGCATGCAGCGCGTCGAGATCGCGATGAACTCGTTGTACTCGTCGCGCTCCTCGTCGTCGAACTGGGTGTTGTACTTGCGGATGTAGACCGTCGACTTGCCGACGTCGCCGATGCCGCGCACGAGCGTCAGCGTCCGCGGCACGTACGTGTCGTCGGGGAAGTCGGCGACGGGGCCGACGACCTCCCAGCGCGGCTCTACCTTGTCGAAGACCGGTGCGAGCGCGAAGCCGACGGCGGGCAGCGTGAAGGCGGCCACTGCGATGCCACCCGCAGCGTGGGCGGTGCCTGTCATGAAGCGGCGGCGCGACACCGTCTCGCCCTCGAACGCGCCCGGGATCCGCGCCTCCTCGGTGGTCATCTTCTTCTTGGGCTGTTTGCGCTCGCTGGCCACGGGCGGTGAAATCTAGCGGTCCGGGAACTCTTGCGATGCGCCACGTCCGATGCTGTGCGGGACGTTACAAAGATGTATCAATGTGAGGCCCGGGCCGCCGATGCGTGGAGCGCCTGCACCGCGGCCGGATTGCCCTCGCGCGCGCGCGCCTTCGCCGAGGCGGTCGGCTCGTCCTCGCCCCAGCCGATCGCGACGGCGCCGGCGTGCCAGGCCGCGAGCGCAAGCGACTCGTCGCCCGACGCATGGGCCTGCGCGCTGAGGGCGATGATGTCGGCGAGCTCGGCGATCGCACCGAGATCGCCGATCGACGCCAGGCGCTCGAGGCCGAACGCGTAGAGGCGATCGCCCGCCAGCAATGCAAGGTCCGGGTCGTCGATCTGCAGGGCGCGCGGCGTGCCGTAGTGCAGCAGGCAGCCCTCGAGCACCGCGGTAACGGCGAGCTCGACGTCGCTCTGGTGCTGTGCGGCGCGCGGGCCCGAGCCGGCAAGCGCGACGGGATCAAGGCCCGCATCGCCCATCGAGTAGGCCGCTGGAGCCGTGCTGACGGTGTCTGTGAGCACGCCGTCGCCGGTCGCGCTGACCGCCGCGCGCAAGCGCGCGACGGCGTCTTGAGCGCTCATACGTCAATCTCCGAGAACGCCGCAGTCGCCGCCGAGACCGTGCGCTCGATGTGCTCGGGCGTGTGCGCGAGCGAGGGAAACCAGGCCTCGTACTGCGACGCGGGCGTGTAGACGCCGCGCGCCAGCAGGCCGCGACACCAGGCCGCGTACGCGTCGTGGTCGCAGGCCCTCGCGCCGGCGTAGTCGGTCACCGGGGTCGCGCTGAAGAAGACCGTCAGCAGCCCCGTGCGGGCGGTGATCTGCACGCGATCCTGCACACCCGCCTCGAGTGCGGCGCTCATGAGGCCGTCGGCGAGCGCGGTCGTCGTGGCCGCGAGGTTCGCGTAGGGCTGCTCTCCGTCGAGCAGCGCGAGCGTCGCGAGCCCGGCGGCGACGGCGAGCGGGTTTCCCGACAGCGTGCCCGCCTGGTAGACGTCGCCGGCCGGAGCGATGCGCTCCATCAGGTCGCGGCGCCCGCCGTAGGCCGCGGCCGGCAGTCCGCCGCCGATGACCTTGCCCATGATCGTGAGGTCGGGCACCACGCCGAACAGCTCCTGCGCGCCACCGGGCGCCACGCGAAACCCCGTGATGACCTCGTCGAACACGAGCAGCGCGCCGGTTTGCGATGCTTGGTCGCGCAGGAGCTCGAGAAAGCCCTCCGCCGGCGCGACGAGGCCCATGTTCGCGGGCAGCGGCTCGGCGAGGATGGCCGCAGGCTCGTGCTCCTCGGTCGCCGCGATCAGCGCCGCGTGGTCGTTCCAGGGCACGACGATGGTGCTCGCCGCGACCTCCGGCGGCACACCCGGCGAGGCCGGGATCCCCTGCGTCGCCAGGCCACTGCCGGCATCGGCGAGCAGCCCGTCGACGTGGCCGTGGTAGGCGCCGGCGAACTTCAGGATCTTCGTGCGCCCGGTGGCGGCGCGTGCGAGGCGGATCGCACTCATCGACGCCTCGGTGCCCGATGAGGTCATGCGCAGCATCTGCACGCCCGGGACCCGGCGGCTGACCTCCTCGGCGAGGTCGACCTCTCCCACTGTCGGTGCGCCGAAGCTCGTGCCGCGTGTCGCGGCCTCCGTCACGGCAGCGACGATCTGCGGGTGAGCGTGGCCGTGGATCAGCGGCCCCCACGAGCAGACCCAGTCGACATAGGAGTTCAAGTCGATGTCGAACAGCTCGGCGCCGTCGCCACGCTCGACGAAGAGCGGGTCGCGGCCGATCGCGCGCATCGCGCGCACCGGCGAGTTCACGCCGCCGGGCAGGTACGTGAGCGCACGGGCGTACTGCTCCGCAGAGCGCGTGTCGCGCAGCGAGATCGTCACGGGCGGACGGGAAGGATCACCCGTGCTCGGCTTCCCAGTTCTTGAAGTCGTCGGTGAAGTACAGAAGGCGGATCTTCTTGAACTCGGTCGAGGAGTACAGCGTCGCCCGCTGCTCGATGTCGAACTCCGACGCGATCGTGTCGAGGATCGTGTCGCACTCCTCCTTGGAGCGGCCGTGGGCCATGGTGAAGATCGAGTAGGGCCAGTCCTCGTATGTCGGGCGCTGGTAGCAATGCGAGATGCCGCGGAAGGAGGCCATCCGTGGGCCGTACTCCGCGATCTTCTCCTCCGGGACGACCCAGACGCCCATGCCGTTGGCGCTGAAGCCTGCGCGGCGGTGAAAGAGGATCGCGGCGACGCGACGCAGGATGCCGCGTTCCTTCATCGCGGCCATGTGCTCGAGCAGCTTCTCCTGGGTCGTCCCCAGCTCGGCTGCGGCGGGCGCGTAGGGCTCGGAGACAATCGGCATGTCGCCCTGTGTCGCGCGGATGACGGCGATGTCGAGCTCGTCGTAGGGGACGCCCTCGAGGTCGACCGGCTCCTCGGCGACACCTTCGGTGGAGAGCGACTTCGTGTCGCCCTGCATCTCGAGGTCCATGCGGATCTTGAAGAGCTTGAGCGTCGGCAGCTGGCGGATCGACTCGGCGCCGGTCAGCTCTTGGAGCACGTCGAGGGTGCCCTGCAGCCCGAGCCTGGAGTCGCTCTCGACGGCGAGCGTGAACCACCTGTTGAACGCGTGGTTGCGCAGGTAGTTGTGGCTGACGCCGGGGTGCGAGTTGATGATCTTCGCGGCGCGCCAGGGGTGCTCGGAGTCGACCTTCGCGGCGACGAGCATCGAGCCGTAGCCGAGCGCGCGCGTGTCGTAGATCGGCGTGACCTGGCGGATGATGCGGTCGTCGAGCAGGCGCTGCACGCGCGCCATGACCTCGGCCTCGGTCAGCTCCGCGAGCGTCGCCACGGCCGCGAACGGCCTGAGCTCGAGCGGGAACCTGCCCTGCATGAGGTTCAGCAGCTTGCGATCGACGTCGTCGATCGGAGCGGCCGTCCCGTCCTTGCGAGAGCGAACTTTGGGGGTCACAGCCATGCAGCAGCGTCCTTCGCGTGGTAGGTGATGACGATGTCCGCGCCCGCGCGCCTGATCGACGTGAGGGTTTCGAGCACCGCCGCACGCTCGTCGAGCGCTCCCGCCGCGGCGGCAGCCTTGATCATGGCGTACTCGCCGCTGACGTTGTAGGCGGCAACCGGCAGACGCGTCGCGTCCTTGACGCGCCGGATCACGTCGAGATAGGCGAGTGCCGGCTTGACCATCACGACGTCGGCGCCCTCCTGAACGTCGAGCAGCGCTTCGCGCACGGCCTCGTCACCGTTGGCGGGATCCATCTGGTAGGCGCGGCGGTCGCCGAATGCCGGCGCCGAGCCGGCGGCGTCGCGAAACGGGCCGTAGAAGGCGGACGCGAACTTGGCGCTGTAGGCGACGATCGGGGTGTCGCCGAAGCCCTCGTCGTCGAGCGCGGAGCGGACGGCGCCGATGCGCCCGTCCATCATGTCGCTCGGCGCGACGACGTCGGCGCCCGCGCGGGCGTGCGAGACGGCGGCGCGCGCGATCAGTTCGACGCTGGGGTCGTTGTCGACTTCGCCCGCGGCCGTGAGGAGGCCGCAATGGCCGTGGTCGGTGTACTCGCAGAGGCACACGTCGGTCATCACGATGAGGTCCGGGTGGGCGTCCTTGATCGCCCGCGTGGCGAGCTGGACGATGCCCTCGTCGTCGTAGGCGCCCGTGCCCTCGGCGTCCTTGTGATCGGGGATGCCGAACAGCAGGACCGCTGGCAGTCCAAGCGCGACGGCCTCGCCGGCCTCCTCGACGGCTGCCGAGATCGACAGGCGGTCGACGCCGGGCAACGAGCCGATCGGCGTGCGCCGGGTGTCGCCGGCCTGCACGAACAGCGGCAGAACCATGTCTGCCGGGTCCAGGCGCGTCTCGCGGACGAGGTCGCGCAGGACCGGCGTCGCACGCAGGCGCCGCAGGCGCGTGGCGGGAAAGGCCATGTTGCAAGGGTAGCCGCGGCCGGCGGGCATCACGTCTTGGAGCGCCGCGCCGCTCGTCAGATACCGGCAGACTTGCGGGTTGCATGGGTGGCTCTGGCGAAGCGAAGGACTGGCGCACCCACGGTGTGCGCGTCGTGCGGGCCGGCGAGCTTGATGCGAACACGCCGCAGACGCCGGGCATGAGTCGCGCCGCCGCGATCACGACCGCGCGGGCGGGCGCCGAGAGGCTGTGGGCGGGCACGGTCGTCATCGAGCCCGGCGCGAAGACCGGCGCCCATCACCACGGTCCCGTCGAGAGCGTCATCTACGTCGTGTCCGGGCGCGCGCGGGATTCGGCCCGCCCACCCGAGCGTCTGAGTTCGTCACCGATGCCGGGCCCGGCGACTTCATCTTCGTCCCGCCGTACGTGCCCCACCAGGAGATCAACGCTCTGGCCGGCGAACCCCTGTCGTGTGTCTTGGTGCGCAGCGGGCAGGAGCCGGCGGTGGTGAACCTCGAGCTCGACGATGTGGAGGACGATCCTGAGCGAGTGCGGTGGCTGGACGACCTGCACTCGTGAGTCGCTCGTGTTGTGTTGCTGGGCGCGCTCGTTTGTGAACAGCAAGCAGGGAGCACCACCCCTCCGCCAAGGTTCATCACCCTCGCTCACTCGGCTCGTCCTCGGACGCCTCCCCCGGCGCCGCCTTCGCCGCTCCCGGCGGCGCCCGCTCTCCGATCAGCAACGGTGACCCCGCGCCCCACGGCTCGAACACCAGGTGGCGGTTCAGGTACACCACCGTCTCCCGCAGCACCGCCGCGATCGGCAGCGCCACCAGGGCGCCCACGAAGCCGTAGATCTGCCCGCCCAGCAGCAGCGCCAGGATCACCAGCAGCGGGTTCAGGCGCAGCGTGCGGCCGAAGACGTTCGGGGCCACGATGTGGCCCTCGAGCTGTTGCAGCGCGACGAACAGCAGCGCGACCCACAGCGCCGTCAGCGGGTCCTGGACCAGCGCGACGAGCACCGGGGGGATCGCGCCGAGGACGGGCCCGACATACGGCACGAGCTCCATCAGGCCGAAGAACAGGCCGAAGGCGAAGGCGTAGGTGCGGCCGTCGGGAAAGATCCCGACGACGCCGAAGATCCAGAGGCAGACGCCCGCCGAGACGCCCATGATCGCGCTGAACAGCAGCTGTCCGCGGACGTAGCCGAAGACCGCGTGCTGCACCCGCGTCGGATAGTCGTCCTCCGGGGTGCCGTCGCCGGGCGGCATCGCCGAGCGCACGAGTGCCCCGATCCGCGGCGCGTAGATGAGCATGTAGATCGACAGGACGATCACGAGGATCACGTAGAACGACAGCTCGACGAACAGGCGCAGCAGCTCGCCGGTCAGCGTCACGATCTCGCCCGTGCCCTCCACCACCCGGTCCTGCAGGCTGCGCAGGGCGCTGTCGCTCTCGCCCTTGATCTGCACGTTGATGCCGTTGTCGTCGAAGAACTGCTGCACGTCATCGAGCAGCGCGCTCGTGTCGTCCACGAGCCCCGGCACGTCCTTGGCGAACGACGTCGCCTGGTCGGACACGGGGCCGGCGGCGAGAAAGCCGACGAACGGCAGCAGCGTGAAGAACGCCAGGTAGACCGCGATGACCGCCGCCGTGCGCGGGGCGCGCGTGCGCTGCAGCAGCGCGACGAGCGGGTTGAGGATCAGCGCTATGACCGCCGCGACGATGAACAGCAACAGCACGACGCCGGCCGCCGAGGCAAGCGCGTAGAGCGCGAGCACAGCGAGCGGGAGCATGACCAGCTGCACCCATCGCGCAACGACGACCGGCCCGCCTGGCGACGGTGGCGGCGGCACGTCAGCGGTGTCGGCAGCGGGGTCGGCCATCCCCTACGTCAGAGTATGTCCCGTGCCCGACGCCGCCGCGACCATCTTGTTCGTCGGTGACGTCGTGGGATCGCTCGGCCGGCACACGCTGCTGGGTCTGCTCCCCCTGCTGCGCGAGCAGCATGCGCCGACGTTCGTCGTGGTCAACGGCGAGAACGCCGCGGGCGGCCTCGGCATCACGCCGAAGATCGCCGACGAGCTGTTCGCCAACGGTGTCGACGTCATCACGCTCGGCAACCACGCCTACCACCGGCGCGAGATCTTCCCCTACCTCGACGGGCACGAGTCGATCCTGCGGCCCTACAACTACCTGCGCAGCCAGCCCGGCCACGGCGTCTGCATCGTCGAGAAGGACGGGGTGCGACTCGGCGTCGTGAACCTCAGCGGCAACCTCTTCCTGCGTGCCGGCCGTCCGGCCTTCACCGATGTCGACGTGGCGCTCGGCGAGCTCGAGGGCCGCGTCGAGCACGTGCTCGTCGACTTCCACGCCGAGGCGACGAGCGAGAAGGTCGCGCTCGGGTGGTACCTCGACGGCCGCGTGAGCGTCGTCGTCGGGACCCACACCCACGTGCCGACGGCCGACGGTCGCGTGCTCCCGGGCGGCACCGCCTACATCACCGACGTCGGCATGACCGGCCCGCGCGGCGGCGTCATCGGCGTGCGCAAGGAGCAGTCGATTCGCGGCTTCGTCACACACATGAGCGAGCGCTACGAGACGTCGGAGGACGACCCCTGGCTGATGGGCGTGCTCGTGCGCTGCTCGCAGCCGCTGAAGGCGGACGCGATCGAGCAGGTGCTCCTGCCGGCGCTCTGAGCGGCCGGCTCAGTCGGCCGCCGGCTCGAACTGGATCCCGCGGTCGCCCGGATGGGGCTTGCGGTGATCGATGATCCCGGCCCGGATGCCGAAGGGGATGCCGAAGGGGAACGCCGCGCAGCGCATGCCGACGGGCGCCTCGTGGTCGTAGTGACGGCAGATATGGCAGATGCCGCCTGTCGGCATCGGCCCCTGGTGGGTCGTCTCGGGAGTCACGGACGCGAAATGTAGCGCCGCGCCTGCTGTTCGCCCTGGTCGCCGCGTGCGAGCGCCGCGACCAGCACGACCAGCGCCGCGAGCAACAGCGCGT
Organism: Solirubrobacteraceae bacterium; assembly: GCA_035536715.1. Lineage (GTDB taxonomy): Bacteria > Actinomycetota > Thermoleophilia > Solirubrobacterales > Solirubrobacteraceae > CADCVQ01. The sequence goes on along the minus strand of DATLNO010000210.1, from coordinate 1,396 downwards.
TGCGCGCGGCCACGATCACGACGACATCGGTCTCCACGTTGATGAGGTCGAAGTAGCGGCTGGGAAACTCGAGGTGCGTGAGCACGATCGCCGCGACCGTCAGCAGCGCGACGGCCCGACGGCCCCACACCCAGGCCAGCGCCGCAAACGGCGCCAGCCAGATGACGTACTGCGGCGAGAAGACCTTGCCGAGCGTGACGAAGGCCAGCAACGCGGCGAAGCCGCAGAGCACCATGTGGCGCGCGTCGGGGCGACGGCCCGCGAGCCACGCGATCGACCACAGCGCAAGCACGAGCAGGAACAGGAACGCGCGCTCGACCGCGTCGGCATGACCACCGTCCAGCCCGTTTGACTTGAAGCGGTCCGGACGCAGGTTCGTCCCCGTGACATCCGACCCACCGAGCGCGAACAGCATGCTCGCCGGGCCTGATTCGATCTGCACGGGCCGGTCGAGGTGAAACGCGAAGGAGTCGATGTAGCCCGCGCCCGACAGCGGCAGCGAGATCGCGGCGACGACCGCGGTGAAGATCGCGCCGCCGCGGAGGGCGGCGTGCCATTGGCCGCGACCGAACGCCAGCCAGACGAGCGCGATCACCGCGAGCAGGCCCGGAAAGAGCTTCGTCATGGCGCCGGCGCCGAGCAGGGCGAAGCCGAGCGCGTTGCGGTCCTTCGACAGCGCCAGCAGGCCGCCAAGCGCGATCGCGATCGGCAGCGCGTCGAAATGGGTGCGCAGCGACGCGCCGATCAACACCGGCAGCGCCACGAACAGCCACGCCGCCACCACGCGCTCGCGGCCGGTGCCGGCCAGCCGCGCGGCGAGCTGCTGCGCCGCGATCAGGCACGCGCCCATCAGCACCGCGAAGCTCACCGCATACGTCGCGTCGCCCAGGCCGGGCACCCCCGCCAGCCAGAGCGGGATCGCGGCCAGCGGCGGGTACTCGAAGCCGAAATCGACGTAGGGCAGCTGCCCGTCGTGCAGCATGTCGGCGTAGACGCCGTAGACGTACAGGTCGTTGACGGTGATGTCCGAGAACGGCCCGACCGTCGTCGCCACCGCATACAGCACGGCAAGCGCGACTGCCGCCAGCGCGAGCTGCGCCCGCTCTGCGCCGGCGCTCATCCCGGTGCGCGCTCGGGCATCGCGAAGCGACCGAGCAGCGCGATCATCACGAGGCCGAAGAACCACGGGATGTACAGGTAGAACCAGTGCGAGACGCCGAGCTGCAGCGCGATCAGCACCGCGGCGCTCAGCGCGGCCAGGCCGACCAGGTCGCGGCGGCGCGGTACCAACGCCAGCGCGATCGCCCCGGCCGCGGCCAGCACCTGCACACCGGCCTGCACGCGGTCCAGCCACTCGCCCTCGTACAGCCCCCAGATCGAGAACGGCGAGCCGCGG
>DATLNO010000209.1:0-13221 GCA_035536715.1 Solirubrobacteraceae bacterium | reverse complement strand
GCCTGAAGCACCTGCCGGTGGTCAAGCTGCTGGCGATCGGCGAGCTTGCGCTGGTCGCACGCCGCCACCTGCGGCACCTCGACGCAGCACAGCGCCATCGCCTCGCCCAGCTCGTGCGACGCGGCCGCAACCTCACAGCGCCGGAGCGCGAGGAGCTGCGGGGCCTCGTCGCGAAGCTCGACACGCGAGGGTTCGCGGGGTCGGCGATGCAGCGCCTGTCACCCGTGCCGCTGCCCAAGCGGCTGACGAAGCCGCGCTACTAGCGGTCCGTCTCGTCACAGGCGCCCGAACCCCGGGATGCCGGCGCCGGCTCCGGTCGGGCGAAAATCGCGCCCGTGGGTGGACCGGCCTCGTGGCGCCCGCCCCCGGTGCGGCGGTTCCCGGCGCTGTCGCGCGGGGGGTCTGGAGAAAAGCGGACCATGTGTCGCATAAGCTCCAAGACCCCCCAACGGACGAGGGGCTTGCGGGTCGCCGCCGGATCCGAACCCACTTCCCTTAGAGATGCTGTTCACAAGCGATCGCAGTGGCGCCTGGCCACGACGTCATCGCTGGCCCAACCACGAGCGCCGCCCGCGCGTTCTCCCTCCTTCACCGCGGCCCATCACATCGTGGCCCATCGTCGTGAGCATCCGGTAACACGCGCCGCCCAGCGGTTTTCGTCCTAGTAGCGGTAGCTGCGCTCGAGCTCGTGGCGCTCGATCGCCAGCTCGCACAGCCGATCGACGAGCCGCGCGTAGGGCAGCCCGCTCGCCGCCCAGAGCTTCGCGTAGACGCTCGTCGGGGTGAAGCCGGGCATCGTGTTGAGCTCGTTGAGCAGCACCTGCTCGCCCTCGACGAAGAAGTCCGCCCGCGCCAGGCCGGAGCAGCCGAAGCGGCTGAACGCCTCGACCGCCATCGCCTTCAGGCGCTCGCGCGCCGCGTCGGAGATCGGCGCCGGCACCCGCAGCTCCATGCCGCCCGGCTCGTACTTTGCGGCATAGTCGTACCAGTCGGCCGCGATCACGATCTCGCCAGGCTCGGAGACCTGCGCATCCCGTCCAGAGCCCAGCACGGAGCATTCGACCTCAGCCCCCGTGCTCATCGCCTCGACGATGACGCTCGGGTCGTGGGCGAACGCGGCGTCGAGCGCCTCGCCGAGCTCGTCGGCGGCCGCGACCTTCGCGATCCCGACGGACGACCCCAGGCGGGCGGGCTTGACGAACACGGGGAGGCCGAGCGCCGCCAGCTCCGCGAGCACGATGTCCCGGTCCTCCTCCCAGCGCGCTGCGCGGATCCCCGCGTAGTCGACCTGCGCGACGCCGGCCTGCGCCATCAGGTCCTTGGCGATGACCTTGTCGAGGCAGACCGCCGATGCCAGAACGCCCGAGCCGACATACGGCACGTCGAGCAGCTCGAGCAACCCCTGGACGGTGCCGTCCTCGCCGAAGGGCCCGTGCAGGACGGGAAATGCGACGTCGGCGTCCAACAGGCCGCGACCGGGCGCCAGCGCGAGCTCCTCGCCGTCGTACTGCCAGGTGCCGTCGCGCTCGAGCGTCACCCGCACGACCTCGTGCCCGGCTTCATCCAGGCCGCCGGCGACGCCCGCGCCACTGGCCAGCGAGACGTCGTGCTCCGACGAGCGCCCGCCGCTCAGCACGGCCACGCGCATCTACGGAACCGGCGTCGTGGTGGTCGTGCTCGGCGTCGTCGTCGTCTCGGTGCCCGGCTCCGGGTTCAGGTCCGGATCGAAGCGGCCGACGGTGATCGTCACCGTCGAGCCGCGCTCGACGTCCTCACCGCCCGGCTCGGGCGACTGCTTCTGCACGATGCCGTCCTTGTCGGGCGAGTCGACGGGCTCCTCCTCGACGGCGACCTCGAAGCCGCGGCCCGACAGCAGCGTCGTCGCGAGGTTCTGCGACCGGCCGACGACGTTCGGGACCGCGATGAGCTTGGGCTCGATCGCCACACTCAGCGTCACCGTCCCGCCGCGTTGCAGGGTGCCGTCGGCCGGCTTCTGATCGAGCACCGTGCCCGGATCGGCCTTCGCGTCCTCCTTCTCCTGCACGACGACGCGGAAGGCGTCGAGCGCGGCGCGGGCCTCGTCCTCGGTCTTGCCGGTGACGTCGGGCACGCGGAGGCGCTCAGGCCCGGAGGAGACCTCGATCGTGACTGGCTTGCCGGGCTCGTACAGTGAGCCGCGATCGGGCGACTGCGCGACGACGCGGTTGATCTTCACGGTGTCCGATGCGACCGCCTCCTCCTCGACCTCGAAGCCGGCTGCGACGAGCTTGCGCCTCGCCTCCGCTCGGCCGTCGCCGATGACGTTGGGCACGTCGGTGAGCGAAGGGCCGTCGGAGACGGTGATCGTCACCGTCGATCCCTGCTCGGCCGTCGTGTCGCCTTGCGGGTTCTGGCCGATGACGGTGTTGCGTGGCCGCTCGGAGTTGTCACGCACCGGCACGACCTCGAAGCCCTCGTTCTGGAGGCGCTGCGTGGCGACCGAGATCGTGCTGCCGACGACGTTGGGCACCTGCACGCGCTCCGGTGTGAAGACCGACAAGAGCAGGAGGATCAGGCCGATCAGCGCAAGCGCTCCGAGCAGCAGCCAAGGCCAGCGCTTGCGGCGCGGACCCGGCGGCGGCGTCCGCGGCGGCACCTCCGCGATGACCTCCCGCAGGGGCGGCTGGACCGGGTAGACGCCCGTCAGCGGCGGCGGCGGGCTGACCGGAGGCGGCGGACCCATCAGCCCGGGGCCGATCGCGCCCATCGCCGCCGCGGGCAGCGCCGCGGCGGCGGCCTCGGCCGCCGCGATCGCGGCGGGCGACGGAATCCGCGAGGCGGCGGCCTCCAGCGCCGCGATGAATTCATCGGCGTCGGCGAAGCGCTCCTGCGGGTCCTTCATCAGCGCGCGCAGGACGACGGCCTCGAGCTCGGGGGTCACCGCCGGGTTGATCGCGCTCGGCGCGATCGGCGCCTCGCTCACCTGCTTGAGGGCAATCGTCACCGCCGATTCGGCTTCGAACGGGACCTTCCCGGTCAGCAGCTCGTAGAGGATGATCCCGATCGAGTAGAGGTCCGAGCGTGCATTGACGGCGTGGCCCTGCGCCTGCTCGGGCGAGAGGTACTGCGCCGTGCCCATGATCGAGCCGGTCTGCGTCATGTCCGACGCACCGGCGCGGGCGATGCCGAAGTCGGTGACCTTCGCGCGCCCCTCGTCGTCGACGATGACGTTCTGGGGCTTGAAGTCGCGGTGGATCACGCCGCGGCGGTGCGCGAAGCGAGCGGCCCGCAGGATCTGCACGGTGAGATCGGCCGCGCGATCCGGCTGAATCGGGCCCCCGTTCTCCGTGACGATCTGCTTGAGCGTCTTGCCGGCGACGTACTCCATCGCGATGTACGACGTGCCGTCCCACTCGCCGCGGTCGTAGACGGCGACGAGGTGCTGGTGCTGCAGGCCCGCCGCAGATGACGCCTCGCGCTTGAAGCGCTCGACGAACTCCTCGTCGGCCGCGAAGCGCTCGTGCAGCACCTTCAGCGCAACCTTGCGCCCGAGCTGCAGGTCGGTGGCACAGTAGACCTCCGCCATCCCGCCCGAGCCGAGGTGAGCGATCACCTGATAGCGCTCGTCGATCACCGCGTCTGCCTCGAGGCCGCCTCTCATCGCGAGCGCCCCCTGTCTTCCTCGCCGCGATCTCCGGTCGAGCAATGACATCGCCAGGACGAGCGATGGCGCTTGCCATCGACTCCACGTCGAGCAACGACGCGCTGTCGCGCGGTCATCGGAGCAACTCCTGCATGACCTGCTTGGCGATCGGCGCGGCGACCACGCCGCCCTGGCCGCCGACGATGTTCTCGAGCGTCACGGCGATCGCGACCTTCGGCTGCGAGCGCGGTGCGAAGCCGACGAACCACGGCTGGTTGATCGAGCGCGCGATGTTGAGCTCGGCCGTACCGGTCTTGCCGGCTACCTCGATGCCCTGCAGGGCGGCCGCCGTGCCGGTGCCCTCGCGCACGACGTTGGCCATCATCTGCGTGAGCTGCCCTGCGGTCTGCGCCGAGATCACGCGCTGGGCCTCCTCGGGCTCGATGCGCTCGGCGGTGCGGCCGTCCTGATCGACGATCCGGCTCGTGAACTGCGGCTTCATCCGAACGCCGCCGTTGGCGACCGTCGCGACGACCGTCGCCATCTGCAGCGGCGTCACGCGCAGGCGCTCCTGGCCGATCGCGACGCGACCGATGTCGACGCTGCCGGCGTCCGCGGAGATCAAGCGCTGGCGCTTGGTGTCGAATACGCCGCTGGGGTTCATCTGCGCGTCCGGGTAATCGAGCGGCGGGTCGGAGCCGAAGCCGAAGCGCTCCATGTACTCCGCGACGCGCTCGCGGCCCAGCTTCTCGGCGACTTGGGCCCAGACCGTGTTGACTGAGTTTGTGAGGGCGGTGGTCAGCGTGATCAAGCCGAACTGCGTGTCGGAGAAGTTCTTCAGCGGTACACCGGAAACGATGATCGGTGACTTGCCGGACACCTGGGACTCGGGTGTGAAGTCACCGCTGTCGAGCGCGGCGGCGGCGGTCACGACCTTCATCGTCGATCCCGGCACGTAGCCCGCCTGCGTCGCGCGGTTGAACAGCGGCGAGTTGTCCTGGCGCGACAGCCGCGTGTAGACACCCGACCGGCGCAGGTCGCCGGGGTCGTAGCCCGGCGAGCTCGCCATGACGCGGACCTTGCCCGTCGCCGGCTCGATTGCGACGACCGAGCCGCGGCGGTCGCCGAGCGCGTCGAGCGCGACCTGCTGCGCGCGCGGGTCGAGGTTCGTGATGACGTTGTCGCCGACGCGGCGCTTGCCGCTGAGGTCGGAGACGATCGACGTGATCTCGTCCTTCTCGCCGGCGAGCGCGTCGTTGCGCGAGCGCTCGAGGCCGGCACGGCCGATCGTCAGGCCGTAGTCGTAGCCGAGGACATGCGAGAAGCGCTGCGCGCCCGGCGGGTAGCGGCGCTCGTAGAGTGCGTCCTCGTCCTTGATCGAGTTCGCCAGCAGCGACCCGTCCCGGGCCCGGATCACGCCCCGCTTGACCTGCGCCTGCTCGATCAGCGGACGCTTGTTGAGCGCGTTGTCGCGGTAGTCGTCGGCCTTGATGACGCTGTTGTAGCTCGTCATCCCGGCGAGGGCGGCGAACAGCACCAGGACGAGCCCGAAGAGCCTCAGGATCGGCGCGTTCACGCCGCCGACTCCCTGCGGGCGCGGTCGGAGACGAGCATCAGCAGCGCGAGCAGGATGAAGTTCGCCACGATCGACGAGCCGCCGTAGGAGATGAAGGGCAGGGTCACGCCGGTCAGCGGGATGAGCTTCGTGACCCCGCCGACGATGACGAAGACCTGCAGCGCGAGCACGGCCGTCAGGCCTGTCGCCAGCAGCTTGGAGAACGAGTCGGTGGCGAGCATCGCGGTCTTGAACCCGCGCTCCACGATCAGCAGGTAGACGAGCAGCACCGCGACCGCGCCCATCAGGCCGAGCTCGTCGGTGATCACCGCGTAGATGAAGTCCGTGTGCGCGGCGGGCAGGATCGGCGGGTTGTCGCCGAGCTGGATGATCGCCTGGCCGAAGCCCTGGCCGAAGAAGCCGCCGTCGGCCTGGGAGAAGATCGACTGCGCCATTTGATAGCTGCCGCCGATCTCGCGCTCGTAGATCTCAGGGTCGAACGGGTGCAGCCACGCATCGACGCGGCTCTCGATCGTCGGGCGGATCGCGTAGAGCACGCGCGCGCCGAGCGCGAACAGCCCCAGCCCGATGAGCACGAACGAGATCCGGTTCGTCGCGACGTAGACGAGCGCGAGGAACCCGCCGAAGAACATGAGCGACGAGCCGAGGTCCTGGATGACGAACAGCAGCGCCATCGCGGTGCCCCAGACCGCGAGCAGCGGGCCGAGGTGCTTGAGCGGCGGGAACGTGATCCCGGCGACGCGCCGCGCGCCGATGACGAGCACCTGACGCGTGTCGCGCAGGTACGACGCCAGGAAGATGACGATCGCGATCTTCGCGAGCTCGGCGGGCTGAAAGGAGATCGGCCCCATCGAGAAGGACAGATATGCGCCGTTGACGGGGCTGCCGAGGCGCGGCAGCAGCAGCAGCAGGATGCCGCCGAACGCGATGATGTAGCGGTAGCGCTCGAGCACGCGGTGATCGCGGCGCAGCACGACGATTGTCGCGGTGAAGAAGATCAGCCCCACGACGAACCACTGCGCCTGCTCGCGGGCGAACTCCTCGTCGAGGCGGTAGAGCATCACGAGGCCGAAACAGGCCAGCACCGCGACGAGCGGGAAGATGTACGGGTCGGCATCGGGCAGCGTCATGCGCAGCACGAGGTGCGCGGCGAGGCAGAGCGCAAGGAAGATCGCGCCGTACGTCAGCGACAGGTCGTTGAGCAGGTTCTCGCGCTGGATGAAGACCGCTGCGAAGCCGGCGGTCAGCAGCAGCGACGCCGGGATCAGCGCGAAGAGCTCGCGATTGCGGGCGCTCATGACTACGACGTGATACGGCCGCGCTCGAGTTCGCGGACGAGGTCGGACGCGTCGTCGTGCGAGCGCAGGGTGTGATCGACGAGCTGCTTGCGGCGGGCGGCGGGGAGCGTCTGCAGCGGGACGCTCGAGACGTAGTTGACCTTGTAGAGGTCGATTCCGGCGGGCAGCGAGTACGGCAGCCCGCGGTACAGCGTCACGAAGCCCTCGTTGTTCGTGCCGACGAAGAAGACGGCCTGGTTGGCGCTATAGGCGCCGAACCCGAGCGGGAGGGCGATCAGCGCGACGATCGCGAAGACCTTCGCGATGCGGCGGGCACGACGGTTGGCCTGCGAGGGGTGTGCGGGAGCGGACGGACCGGCGGGCGTACTCGGGCGCAGGCGACTCGTCTGGCTCGCGTCGTGCGGCGAGCGCGCCGTGGCCGTAACGGACCGGGTCGGCGAAGGCGCGGCGGCGGCGGGCGGATGGATCACGGCGGCGGCCGGCGCCCGGACGGGCGCATCGGACGCCGCCTGCACGTCGGCGGTCGTCAGTCCGCCGGGGCCACCTGCCGACGTCGGCTGCTCGAGGGCGTCGTCGGAGCCGCCGCCGATCTCCTCGAGGCGAAAGAGGATCACGGTGATGTTGTCGCGCCCACCGGCGTCGTTGGCCGCGTCGACCAGCGCGCGGCCCCCGTCGCGTAGCGATGTCGCCGCGCGCATGATCTCGCCGACGCGCGCCTCTGGGACCATCGAGGTCAGGCCGTCGCTGCACAGCAGGTAGACGTCTCCCGCGATCCCGCGCCAGGACGAGGTGTCGACGAGCACGTCGGGCTCCGGTCCGAGCGCGCGCGTGATGATCGAGCGCTGCGGGTGCTCGTCGGCCTCCTGAGCGGTGAGCTGGCCGCGGCGGCGCATCTCCTCGACGAGCGAGTGATCCTCCGTCAGGCGCACCAGCTCGTCCCCGCGCAGCCGGTACGCGCGCGAGTCGCCGACGTGCGCGATCGCGACGTCGTGCTGCCCCACATGCGCAGCCGTGATCGTCGTGCCCATGCCGGCGCGGTCCTGCTCGGCCTGCGACATCTCGTGGATTCGCGCGTTCGCCTCACGCACACGCGCGGCGAGCAGCTCCTCGCCGCTGCTGACGCCGTCGTCGCCGCCCAGGCCGTCCTCGAAGGCCTCGATGGCTACGCGCGACGCCACCTCGCCCGCCTGCGCACCGCCCATCCCGTCAGCGACGACGAAGACCGGGGCACGGGCGTAGTAGGCGTCCTCGTTCGCGCGCCTGGCGCGACCGGTGTCCGAATGCGAGAAGTAGTCGGTGGCGACGCGCAGCATCAGCAGGCGTACGTGAACGTGGAGTCGCCGATCCGGACGCGGTCGCCGGCGTGCAGCGGGCGAGGCCCGCGCAGCAGCTCGTCGTTGAGGTACGTGCCGTTCGTCGAGCCGAGGTCCTCGATGACAAGGATCGCGCCTTGGCGCGTGAGCTGCGCATGGCGCGAGGACGCGAACGGATCCTCGAGGTGGATCTCGACATCACCGCGGCCAAGCGTCGCGCCGTCGCCGACGTCGTAGGCCATGCCGCGCGTGAGCCCGGGGACCGCCTCGACGACGAGCCGCGGGGTCACCTCACCGCCTCCATCGAGCACGTTGAGGCTCGAAGCCGGGTGCATTCCGGTCGCGTCAGCGGCCACGGGGGCGCGCGTCCCGCCGAACGCGCCATGACGCAGATCCTTCAACGCGCTGCGAGACACCCACAACAAGAAGAGGTAGAGGACGGCCAGGAAGGCGAACTTCAGGCCGACGGAAACCGGTTCGAGCATTCGTGCTTGAGCCTAGAAGGTTGGTACGAAAGGACGTGTGGTCAGTCGAGCTCGAAGGTGATCTCGGCCGTTCCGAGCGCGATCCGGTCGCCGGGCTGCAACTGCGCGGCGCCCTGGATCCTGCGTCCGTTGACGACCACGCCGTTGGTCGAGCCGAGGTCGGCGATCGTCCATGTGTCGGCCGCGGCGGGCAGCACCTCGGCGTGCCGGCGCGAGACGTTGGCATCCGCGAGGACGATGTCGCACTCGCGGCTGCGGCCGACGATCGCGCCGCCGGGCGGGATGACGTGCCGGCGTCCCTCGGCGAGCAGCAACGCCTTCGGAATACGCACCCGCCCACCCGTGCGGCCGCCGAGCTCCTCGACCGGGTCGCGCAGCCGCCCGGCCGTCGAGTAGATCATCGTGTTGCCGTGATCGGCCTGCTCGGGCTCGACGTTCGGGTCCTCGGACGGGCGGACGAGCCGCGCCTGGATGCCGAACTCGCCGAGGGCCAGGCGCTCGTCCGTGCGGAACTCGATCTGCGGTCGCGACGGCAGCGCGAGGCGCTCGGCGCGCGCATGCTCGAGCAGGTAGGCGCTCAGCTCCTCGATCAGCGAATCCTCGACCCCCTCGAGGCGTTCGCGGTCCTCCCCCGAGAGCCAGACGAAGTACTCGTTGGGGACGTATGTTCGCGAGACCGAGACGGTCTTGTGCTCGTCCATCTCGCGGGCGAGCTTGCGGGCGATCTCGACCGGCCGCACCTCGGAGCGGAAGACGCGCCCGAAGGTGCCCTCGACGAGGTCGGTGAGCTTGGCCTCGAGATTGCGCAGGACACTCATGCCGGGGGCTCATGCTACGGGGAGCGGACGCAGCCGTTTTTTCGGTGCAGGCCAACTACGCGCGCCCGCGCACGGCGCGTGCCGCCACGGCCACCACGCCACCGGCGAGCGCGCCGATCACGAGCCCGCGCGGCGGATCGAGCACGAGCGCCTCCGACAACGCCTGCGTCGCGGCGGCGAGCGCGGCCGCCCAGCCGCTCACGGCGATGATGTCCAGCGCCGCCGAGCGGCCGCGCACGAGCAGCGGCAGCAGGACCGCTGCCAGCGCCCACAGCGCGACGAGACCGAGTGCCCCGCCGGCGAGCATAGGCCAGAGGCCATGCTGCATCGCCTCGACCGCCGACCCCTCCCACGCTTGCCGTGGCAGGACCTCGGACGGATCGGTGGCACGGCCGAACACGAGCCGGTCCGACGTCAGCACCTCGGCGAGCGCCAGCCACCAGCCGCCGAGGCCGCCGAGCGCAGCGCGCACCGTCCAGCGCGACGACTGGCCCGCCAGCGCCGGCCAGGCGCCGGCCAGACCGATCAGGCCCAGCGCGGGCGCCAGCGCGGGCAGCGACCAGGCCGTCCCGCGGCGGGCGAGCAGCGGGGCGACCGGAACGATCGCCACGGCGAGGATCAGGGCGACCCCGGGAACGGGGAACGCGAGCCAGGCGAGCAGCGCTGCCGCCGCGGCGAGCCAGCCCAGCCGCGGCAGCAGGAATACCGCCCCGCCGGCGAGCGCGGCCCCCGCGGCGGGCTGCAGCGGCGGCTGGGGCCCGAGCAGCGCGAGTGCGCCGGCCCCCAATCCCGCCGCCGCAAGCGCAGCGACGACGCGTGGCAGCGGGCCGGTGCGCGGCCGGTGCGCGGGACCGATTGGTTGCTGCTCATCGTCGTAGGGATGGCCATGGCGATCGTCTTGGCGGTGCGGCGGAGGCGGCGACGGGCGCACGGGACGCAGGCGGCGCGCGGGACGCGGCTGCCGCTGCTCCTGGCGGCGCGTGCGCGCGGGTGTCAGCGCCGGCAACGCCATCGTGTCCTGCGTGTTCCCGGCGATTGGCCCCGGCACGTCGCCGACGGCGTCGACGGCGTCCTCCAGCGCGCGCCGCAGCGCGCCGAGCCCCGTGCGGGCGGCAGGATCGACAGCGACGGCGCTGTCGACCGCGCGGCACAGGTCGGCCGGCAGGTCGCGGCGCACGCGACCCAACGGCGGCAGCGGCGTACCGACCCGGCGCGCGGTCGCGGCGGGGTTGCCGGCCCGGACCGGGTTGACCCCGGCCAGCGCCTCGTAGAGCACGACCCCCAGCGCGTAGACGTCGGCGGCACCGGTGATCTTCCCCCCGCGCGCCTGCTCGGGCGCCATGTAGGCGAGCGTGCCGATGATGTCGCCCGTGCGCGTGAGCACATCGTGGTCGGCCATCCGGGCGATCCCGAAGTCCGTCAGCTTCGCGGTCGGCAGCCCCTCCTCGACAGCGGGACAGATGATGTTCGACGGCTTGACGTCACGGTGGATGACCCCTCGCGCGTGCGCGTGGGAGAGGGCGCCGCAGAGCGTGGCGCCGAGCAGCAGCACGTCGCGGTCGGACAGCTCGCCGGCGCGCAGCAGCTCGGCGAGCGTCGGGCCGTCGATGAGCTCGGAGACCAGGTAGACGGCGTCCTCGTCGCGGCCGGACTCGTAGAGCGCGACGATCCCCGCGTGCGAAAGGCGCGCGGCCGCCAGCGCCTCGCGCTCACCACGACCGTCGGGGTCGTGCTCGATCGCGATCCGCTTGACGGCGACGTCGCGCTCGAGGTGCTCATCGCGGGCGCGGTAGACGACGCCCATGCCGCCGGCGCCCAGGCGCGGGCCAAGCCGGTAGCGGCCGAGCACGACCTGGCCCGGGGGGGCCGCTGCGGAGCTGTGCGCGTGGGACACCGGCTCCATGTTCGCCGTCGTTGTCGTCCGGACCTTGCCTATACAGGGAGGAAACTGGCCGCTGGCGGCAAAGTTGCACGGTGACCCCGCGCGCGCCGTGCGCGGCATACTCAACGTTCCGCCAGCTCAGGCAAGGAGCGGACCCCTGTCTTTCATCGACGACGACGAGCCACGCACGACCCGTACGCGTCCGCGTAGCCCGGCACCGGCGGCCATCGGCCCGCCCTCCGATCCACAGCAGCTCATGGTGCGCCGCGTCGCCGCGGCGGCCATCGGCCTGCTCGTGATCGTGCTGCTCGTCGTCGGGATCAACGGCTGCCTCAACGGCCGCCAGGAGCAGGCGCTGAAGGACTACAACCGCGAGGTGTCGACGATCGTGCGCGACGCCGATGCCAACGCCGATGCGCTCTTCGAGACGCTCACCGCCGGCGGCCAGGCCTCGACCGACGTGCAGTCGGAGGTCAACCAGCTGCGATTCCGCGCGCAGGCGCTGACCAAGCAGGCCGAAGGCATGGACGTCCCCAGCGACATGCGCCCCGCGCACCGCATGGTGCTGCTGTCGCTGTCGCTGTTGCAGGAGTCGATGGGCAAGATCGCCGAGAAGCTGCCGGCAGCGCTCTCGACGGATTCGGCGACGGCCGTTCCCGCGGTGCGGGCGATCGCGGGCGAGTTCCAGGCGTTCGACGCCGCCAACGTCGTATACAACCGCCGTGGCGCGTCGTTGATCGAGCAGGTGCTGCGCGACAGCGGCATCGGCGGCCAGACGATCCAGGCCGCGAGCTTCATCCAGAACTTCGGCTGGCTGCAGCCCTCGACGGTTGCGCGGCGGATCAACTCGCAGGCCGGCCGCGGGGCCGGCGACGCCGGCACGACCGAGCCCGCACCCGGGCTCCATGGCCACGGGATCCTCGGGGTCAGCGCCGGCTCGCTGACGCTGACACCGGGCGCCAACCGCATCCCGGCGTCCTCCAACGTGACGTTCAGCGTCAAGGTCGCCAACCAGGGCGACAACCCCGAGACCGAGGTGCGCGTGCGCGTGCGGCTCCGCGGTGCGGGCGAGCCGATCTCGGTGCAGAAGGTCATCGATCAGACACAGCCCAAGACCGAGACGACGGTTTCCGTGCCGCTCGGTGAGGCGCCGCCGATCGGTGAGCCGGTCACGATCTCGGTCGAGGTGCTGCCGGTGCCGGGCGAGAAGAACACGACGAACAACACCGTCACCTTCCCGGCGCTGTTCGTCCGCGGCTGATCCCGCGGCGGCCGCGCGCCGTTGCGCATCGCTTGCCCTCGCTACGACTGCGCGCCGTTGCTCGACCGAACTCGCGGTAACTCCATCGCTTGCCCTCGCTACCGTTGCGCGCATGGGTGCCGAGCTGAGCTCCACGGTGGGCATCGTCGCGCTGGCTGGCGCCGCGGCAGCGGTCGTCGCGATCATCGCCGTCGTCGTCCTCATGCGCCAGCTGCGCCGCCTGCGCGCCGACCAGCGCGTCGTCATGGGCGAGCAGGGCGGCGTCGACCTCGTCGGCCATGCGGCCGCACTCGACGCGGGCTTCAAGACGCTGCACGACTACGTCACCGATGTCGCCGAGCGCCTTGACGGGCGGATGACCGTCGCCGAGGGACGGCTCGACGGGGCGATCTCGCACTGGGGGCTGATTCGCTACGACGCCTACAACGAGATGTCCGGCCGCCAGTCGACGTCGATCGCGCTGCTCGACAGCTCGCGCTCGGGGGTCGTGCTGTCCTCGAGCCACCACCGCGACCAGGCTCGGCTGTACGCCAAGCAGATCTCCGAGGGCAGCGCCGAGCTGCGCCTGTCACCCGAGGAGGAGGAAGCGCTGCGGCTCGCGCTTGCGAAGTGACCGGCCGATGCACACGCACGCTCCACCGCTGATGCGGCTCGGCTACCTCGGGCCGCCGGGCACGTTCTCCGAGGAGGCCGCGCGATCGGCTCCCGACGCCGCCGGTGCCGAGCTCGTCGCGCTGCGAACCGTGCGCGACACCGTCATGGCGGTCCACGACGGCGATGTCGAGCGCGCGATCGTGCCGATCGAGAATTCGCTCGAGGGTCCGATCGGCGTCACGCTCGACACGCTCGCCGAGGACCACGACGTGACGATCGTCGGCGAGCTCGTGCTGGCGGTGTCGCCGTGCCTGATCGCGCGCGAGGCGATCGATCTCGACGCGATCGAGCGCGTCGTGTCGCATCCCCAGC
>DATLNO010000208.1:0-4178 GCA_035536715.1 Solirubrobacteraceae bacterium | reverse complement strand
GGGCTTTGGCATGCTCGCCCGCCAGTACTGGGCCGTGCTCGGATTTCAGACGATCCTCGGCATCCAGATCGTCTTCTTCTCGCTGTTTCTGATCGGCGTGCAGAGCATCTGGCAGGCGCTCATCTCGGTCGTTGCGATCGGACTGCTGGGCTGGCTCTTCTGGAAGCTCGTGCGGCCGATGTCGCGAATGCAGATGCCCACACGCCAAGAGCACACCCCCGAGTCCTAGCCCAACGGCCCCCAAGGGTCTACCGTGTAGGCGTGGAAGAGGACGCCATCAGGACGCTGGTCAAGCGCCTCGCGCGCGCACATCCGTCGGGCGGCACCGTCATCGAGCGGGCCGCGATCATGGCCGAGGGATCCGGCTCGACCGACGTGATGACGTGGATCCTCGAGCACGGTGCCGTGCCGGAGGAGGAGGTGGCGCGCAAGACAACGCGCCAGGGCCTACACGGCGCCAGCGACTCCGCGCCCCGCACGACGGCGCGATTCGTGCTTCCCGCCGGCGCCCTGGACTGACCCTGCCACCGGGACCCCGTGAACCGAGTCGATAGGCTCGATTCACCATGGCTGAGAGCTCCTACGACTGCATCGTCATCGGCTCCGGACCCGGCGGCTACGTCGCCGCCATCCGCGCAGCGCAGCTCGGCATGACGACCGCCGTCGTCGAGTCCGACGTCATCGGCGGGCGCTGCCTGAACTACGCCTGCATCCCGGCCAAGGCCGTGCTGCGCGTGGCCGACGTGCTCGGCGACATCCGCGAGGCCTCCGCATACGGCATCACCGTCTCCGAGCCGACCGTCGACTTCGACGCCGTCGGCGAGCGGCGCAAGAAGGTCGTCAAGACGCTGACCGGCGGTGTCGCGGGGCTGATGAAGAAGAACGGCATCGACGTCATCGACGGCCACGGCGTCGTGACCGACGACGGCAACGTCAAGGTCGGCGGAAACTTCGACGGCACCGAGATCCAGGCGAGGTTCGTCATCCTCGCGACCGGCTCGGTCAAGCTGCCGCTGCCCGGCACACAGTTCGGCGGGCGCGTCATCGGGACCGAGGAGGCGTGGGCGCTGGAGACCCTGCCAACGACGCTGGCGGTCGTCGGCGCGGGCGCGTCCGGCACCGAGATCGCCTCCGCCTACGCGCGCCTGGGCAGCGACGTCACGCTCTACGAGGGCCTCGACCGCGTGCTGCCGGCCGAGGACGCCGACATCTCGAAGGTCGCCGAGCGCGGCTTCAAGAAGCAGGGCATCACGGTTCGCACCGGCGTCCTGGTGCAGGATGTGGAGACCGGCGACGACGGCGTCACCTTCAACGTCGCGGGCGACGCGCGGTCCGCCGAATGGCTCGTCATCGCCGCGGGCCGCAGTCCCGACATCGAGGGTCTCGGCCTCGAGGAGGCGGGAATCGAGCTGACCTCGAACGGGCTGATCGCCGTCGACGGCGCGCTGCGCACCTCGCTCGCGGGCGTGTACGCGATCGGCGATCTCGTCCCCGGCCCGGCGCTCGCGCACAAGGCGTCCGACGAGGGGATCATCGCCGCGGAGGACGCAGCCGGCCTGGAGACGCACCCGCTCGAGCACATCGACATCCCGCGCGCGACCTTCTGCCACCCGAACGTCGCGAGCTTCGGGCTCACCGAGCAGCAGGCGCGCGACGCGGGCCACGACGTCGTCGTCGGCAAGCTCGGCTTCGGCGCGGTCGGTGCGGGCACCGTCTACGGCGACCGCACGGGCCTCGTGAAGATCGTCGGCGACCGCACGTACGGCGAGCTGCTCGGCGGCCACATCATCGGCACGAAGGCGACGGAGCTGATCCAGGAACTCGTCAACGTGCGCGCGCTGGAGGGCGGCTACGGCGAGGTCGCCCGCATGGTGCACGCTCATCCGACGCTGTCGGAGGCGGTCATGGAGGCGGCCCGCGACGCCGATGGCCGGCTCATCCACGGCTGAGGCCGTTGCGCGCATGCGCGCCGTCTTCTACTACGACCTCTTCAGCCCCGAGGCGTACCTCACCGCCGAGCGCGTCATCACCCTCCTGCCCGCCGCCGAGTGGATCCCCGTCCTCGCGCCCCAGTTGCCCGGCGCCGACACGCTCGACGGCTTTCGCTGCGAGACCGACCGCGAGGCGTTCTTCGACCGCATCGAGCGCCTCGCCGCGCGACGCGGCCTGCAGGAGATGCGCTGGCCCGATCCGTTTCCGAGTGATTGCGCCTACGCCATGCGCGTCGCGACATACGCCTGCCAGATCGGCCGCGCCGTCGCGTTCTCGCTGGCCGCCTTCCGACAGGCCTTCGCCGCGGGCCGCGACCTCGGCATCGCGGACAACGTCTTGATCGCCGCGGCCGCCTGCGAGATGCACCCGCGCGCGGTCACCAGGGGTGCCGAGCTCGACTCCGTCGCGCGCGCGCTCGACGAGGCGACGATGCTCGCCGCGCAGCGAGGTGTACGCGACGTGCCGGCGGTCTGGCTGTCGGACAAGCGGGTCTTCCAGGGCGACGACGCGCTTGACGGCGCGGTCCGCGCGCTGATCGCGTAGCGTCGGAGCGCATGCGCGCCAACCGCAGCTACCGCCTGCTGCACACGCGCTCCAGCCGCCGCCCGGCGAGCCTGGATCGCGCGCGGATCGACCACCTCGAGGTCGTCGAGGTCGCATCGGGTGAGGTCGTGCTGTTCTGGGATCTGCCGGCCGCAGAGGCGGCCAAGTATGCCCGCCGCCTGCGCGAGGATCTCTCGACGCTCGAGGACGTCGAGTTCGTCGACCGCTGGGCCAGCTGAGCCGCGACGCGATCGCGGCCGGCGTGGGCTTAGACTGACGGCCGTGGACGGAGCCCACGACATGGGCGGGATGCACGGGTTCGGACCGGTGGTCACACCCGGCAGCGAGCTGCCCTACCACGAGGACTGGGAGCGGCGGGTGTTCGCATTGCACCTCGTCTCCGGTCTGGAGGGCCTCGGCGCCGGCCCGGGCGGACGCCAGGTGCGCGAGGAGATGGACCCGGCGAGCTATCTGGCGGCCTCCTACTTCGAGCGCTGGACCTTCAGCGCCGAGCAGCGGCTCCTGCGCAACGGGACGATCGACCCCGGCGAGGTCGAGGCGATGATGGCGCGCCTGGCCGCCGGGGAGGACGCGGTCGAGCTCGCCGACGCGGCGATGGCGGAGCGCGTCGTCGCGCGGTTTCACCGCCGCGCACCGATGGCGCCGCCGCCGGCCGACGCGCGTTTCGCCCCCGGCGACCGGGTGCGCGTGCAGCGCATGCGACCGCCGGGACACACGCGCTGCCCGCGCTACGTCCGCGGCATCGCCGGGACGGTCGGGCGTGTGCGCGGCGCCGATCGGCTGCCCGACCGGACGACCTACGGCCTCCCCGCGGAGCCCGAGCCGGTCTACGCCGTCGCGTTCACTTCGCAGGACGTCTGGGGCCGGACCGAAGAGCCGCCGTTCACGGTGCTGCTCGACCTCTGGGACAGCTATCTGGCGCCGGCGTGACAACCGAGCATCACCACCACGAGCGACCGGCCTCAGGCGCCGAGCTGCGCGCCCGCGCCCTCGAGGCGCTCCTCGCCGAGCGCGGCCTCGTCTCGACCGACGCGATCGACGCCGTCGTGACGTACTTCGAGCAGGACGTCGGCCCGCAGAACGGCGCCCGCGCAGTCGCCCGCGCGTGGGTTGACGACGCCTACCGAGAGCGGCTGCTCGCGCACCCCAACGAGGCGCTCGACGAGCTCGGCTTCGGTGGGATCGAGGGCCAGAACATGGCCGTCGTCGCGAACACGGAGACGATCCACAACCTCATTGTCTGCACGCTGTGCTCGTGCTATCCGTGGCCCGTGCTGGGGCTGCCGCCGAGCTGGTACAAGAGCGAGGCCTACCGGGCGCGCGTCGTGGCCGAGCCGCGCGCGGTTCTGCAGGAGTTCGGCGTTGAGCTCGACGCCGACATCGAGGTCCGCGTCTGGGATTCGAGCGCCGAGGTGCGCTACCTCGTTCTGCCGATGCGCCCGGCCGGCACCGAGGATCTCGGCGAGGACGAGCTGGCGGCGCTCGTCACGCGCGACTGTATGGTCGGAACCGCACTGCCGTGAACGACGTCGCGGCCGCTGAGGCGGGGCTCGCGGGCATCGCACCGCTGCCGCGCGACAACGGCGAGCTCGTATTCGAGGAGCCCTGGCAGGGCCGCGCGC
>DATLNO010000207.1:0-9618 GCA_035536715.1 Solirubrobacteraceae bacterium | reverse complement strand
GGCGGCGATCTGCCCGCGCAGCTTCGGCGCCAGCAGCGTCGATCTCGACTGCGAGCCACCGGCCTTGGTCAGCAGGCCGTCGAGGTCGGCAAGCAGCCGCTCGACGTCGAGCTTGCCGCCGATGCGGGTCGTCTCGACGCCTGCAACGCGCTCTGCGCCCTTCTTGCGCGGTGCGCTGATCCAGCGCAGTGGGTCGAAGCCGGTCACCGCGAGACCGTTGCCGCTCCGTCTTGAGGACCGGCGCAGGTTGTCGACGACCGCGTCGCCGACGCGGTAGGTCCCGTCGTCGAGGGTCACCAGCACCTGCTGGCCCGTCGACAGCACGCTGCCGCTGTAGTCCTTCTCGGCCAGGGTGGCGACGAAGTCGACGTGGAAGCGCGTGAGCTCATTCGAGCGCGGCGCGCGGAAGGGCCCGTCGAGGGCGAACTTCACCGGGCCGCCGACCGCGAGCAGGCCTTCGGGGTCGAGCTGGAAGGTCAGAGCCAACGAGCCGTCGTCGATGCCGGAGTCGCCGCGAAACGTCTGCTGAAGGATCTCGGCGGCGGTCTCCTCCTTCTCCTCCTCGCCGCCGCAGGCGGCAAGCAGGCCCGTCGACAGCGCGAGGCATGCGAGGGCGAGCAGGAGACGGAAGGGGCTGCGGGTCATGGTGTGGGATGTTCTCCCTGCAAGGGCAACTGCAGCCCGGGCGGCGGGTTCAACCTAGCATCGGACAAGTGGTGGTCCCCGTAACTACGTGCCGTGCCCAGGCGGTCGCTGGCGCCGTCTGGCAAGGATTGATCCCGGCCGCCCAGGAAGGTGTGCCTCTGGCACATCGACCGGCACCGCCGGCCGACCGACGCGGGTCCAAGCGAGTGGTCCTCGGCCGGTGGTGAGGACGCCGCCAGGCGGTGATCAGCGAGCGCCTGGTGCGGTACGTGGTTACGGGGGCGACCACTAGTGCGCCGGGCCTCACTGCCAGGGTTGCCGGCCGCGCTGTTGCTGGCGCTGGCCCTCGCTTCCTCCGCTCACGCGTCGTCAGTTGTGACGCTGCGCGACGACGGCACCACGTTCGTCCGCGAGGATCGCTTCCTGCCGCCCGCCGACTCGGCGCTGTCGGCATCGCAGGCCCCGTCCGCACCCGTGTTTCAGCGCTACGAGGCGCCTGCCGCGACGCCGAAGCGCACCGTCCGCAGCGAGCTCGCGCGCATGCTGGCCGCCGGCGAGATCGACCAGGCGACACACGACGACCGGCGCGCCGTCTACGTCAACGCGCTCGCGTTCCGGGGGAAGCTCAGCGGCGCGCGCAAGGTTGCGATGGGCGCGGTCATCCGCAACCTCGAGGATGTCGCGAAGGCGGGCGGGCTGACGGCCAGCCGCCTGCCCGCGCTGTTCGAGACCGTCCAACGCAACCGCGAGTGGTGGTCCAACGGGCCACTGCTGCGAAACGGCGCCCGGGTGAGCTTTCAGGGCAGCCGCCTGGTCTGGCAGCACTACGCGGGCGAGGGCCTGCAGATCCAGTGGCTCGGCACGTTCGGCAAGGTCAACGGGCTCTGGCAGGGCGGCTTTCTGGCCTCGCTGCGCGAGATCGTCGACGAGGCGCTGTCGCTGGCCGCGCAGCGGGCGGGTGGGATCGCGTGGGAGTACCTGTTCACGTTCGACGGCGGGCGGCCGCCGTGGGTCAGCGGCCTCGCGCAGGGAACCGCCGTTCAGGCGCTCGCGCGGGCCGGCGTCCTGCTCGACGAGCCCGCCTACCTCGCCGCGGCGAAGGGCGGGCTCGGGGTGTTCCGCGAGCCGCCGCCGGGTGGCGTGCGTGTCGCGACGCCCGCCGGGGCGCACTACCTCATCTACTCCTTCGCCTCCGGGCTGCGCGTGCTCAACGGCTTCACCCAGGCCGTCAACGGGCTGCACGACTACGCCAAGCTGACCGCTGATCCCGAGGGCGTCGCGCTGTTCGCCGCCGGCGACGCGCAGCTGCGCGCCGAGCTTCCCGCCTACGACACCGGCGGCTGGTCGCGCTACTCGACCGTGCGTGATTCCGACGTGCACTACCACGTCGTCGCGCGCGACTTCCTGCGCAACCTGTGCACGCGGCTGACCGAGGACGCCGTGCCTCTCGCGCCCCCGGCGACACCAACCGGCGGCGCGCTGCCGGCCCCGGTCCCCGCCCCCGCGCCGTCGCCCGTCGGCGGCGATCCGACCCCGTACTGCGCGGCCGCGGACCGCTGGACGGCGTACCTCACCAAGCCACCCGCGCTCGCCCTGATCTCGAGGCGGGTTCGCGGCGGCAAGCCCGCCATGATCAAGGTCGCGCTCAACAAGCCGTCGTACGTGACCGTGCGCCTGCGCCGCGGCGGTCGCACCTTCGCCACGCTCGGTGCCCACCTCTCCAGCGGGGTGCGCGCGCTGCGCTGGCCCAAGCCACCGCGCAGCGCCGGGCGCTACAGCGTCGTGATCGCCGCGAAGGACCTCACGGGGAAGTTCAGCTCGGGTGCGGGTGAGCTGCTGGTGCTGAGGGCGAAGCGCACGAAGCGCTGAGCGAGCCAGCGGGGTACGTTGCTGCCGTGGCAATACGGGTCGACGAGGGGCGCTTGGTCGAGTTCTCGCCGCCCGACTTCTCAGCGGTGCAGCGCCGCGCGTTCGGTGAGTTCGAGGGAGCCAATGGCGAGCTGGCGTCCTACGCGCTCGGCTGGACGACCGCCGCTGACGAGCACGCCGGCCATTTCACGATCGGCATCGGCATCGGCAACCCCGGCGGCGGGACCTTTCATGCGCGCGTCTTCGCACACGAGGGCCACCATGCGTTCGGCCTTGTCGACGAGCCGTTCGAGGACGTGCCGCAGGGCGGCCCGCACCTGACCGCTGCGCAGGCGCGCGCGCACGAGGATCTGCCGTTCATCTGGTGGGTTGCCGATCGGGTCATGGAACGCGACCGCCGCGCATGGTGGATGCGTCACTGGCTGCTGGAGACGCGCGCGATCCAGACGCGCGAGGTGTTCGAGCTGCAGGAACCGATCCTGCTGGTCGTCAACGATGCCGACGACGACCTCTGGCAACTCATCGGCTCAAGCGACGCCGGCCCGGACGGCGTGATCGGTCATCTGTTTCACGCCGTCGACGAGGACCCGACGCTGACCGAGGTACTCGACCTCGCGCCGGGCGAGCGAGCGGTGCGCACCCGTGTCGGAGCGCCGTGGGAACGGGAGTCGTAGCCGGTCAGCGAGAGGCTATGCCGACTGCCGTCCCAACCACCTCACGACGTCGTTCCAGGCACCTGAGGCCGGGTCGAGGTGCTCGAAGTGCCCCTCCCGCGGCCGGACGATCAGCGTGACCTCGTCGCCCCCGGCACGCGCCGACCGTGCGTAGTCGATCGACTGCAACGGCTTGACGACGTTGTCGCGCTCGCCATGGACGAGCAGCACCGGCACCCCGATCGGCAGCCGCGCAACCGGGGAGGCGAGGTCGTAGCGCTCCGGCACGCGCTTCGGCGATCCGCCCATCAGCCGCCGCACGACGCCGTTGCCCGCGCGCGCGGCGTGCGCGGCGCGCAGATCACACACCGCGGCCTGGCCGACAGCGCCGGCGAGCGGCACGCGTGGGCCCGCGCCGGGCGAGCCGTCCGGCAGCCCGGCGCGTGCCGCGGCCCACAGCGCGAGCTGGCCGCCCGCCGAGTGGCCGACGGCGACCACGCGCTGCAGGTCGAGCGGCGCGTCAAGCTCGGCGAGCAGGTCGATCCCAGCGGCGACGTCCTCGAACGTCTGCGGCCAGCCGCCGCCCCCACCCCAGCCGATCCCGAGGCGCCGGTACTCGATGTTGAAGACCGCGAGGCCGCGCCCGAGCAGGTCGTTCGCGAGCGGGTTCATCAGCGTCCTGTTGAAGCCCATGCGCCAGAACCCGCCGTGCAACAGCACGACGACTGCAAACGGGCCCTCGCCGAGGGGCAGCTCGAGCACCGCGTACTGCGCACGGTTACGGCCGTAGGCGAAGCGGTGGGCCTCCCGCTCGGCGTCCATCAGCCGATCACCACCGGTCCCGGGCGTACAATCGCGCCATGGCCGCGG
This sequence comes from Solirubrobacteraceae bacterium, assembly GCA_035536715.1. GTDB lineage: Bacteria > Actinomycetota > Thermoleophilia > Solirubrobacterales > Solirubrobacteraceae > CADCVQ01. The sequence continues at coordinate 5,581 of DATLNO010000207.1, read as the reverse complement.
ACGACGCCACGACGTGGATCCTCACCGCCTCGCCGGAGAACCACGCGGCGACTGCCGATCACGGCTTCACCGTCATCGGCTGCAAGGAGCGCCGCCGCAACCAGGCGCTGCTGATCGAGCCGGGCGATCGGATCGTGTTGTACCTCACGCGGGTGATGCGTTTCGCGGCATCGGTTCGTATCACCGGCGAGCTGTATGAGGACCGCACGAAGATCTGGCCGGGCAAGCCGGGCAAGGCCGATGCCTATCCGTGGCGCTTCGAGACCGAGCCTGAGCTCGTTCTCCCTGAGCCCGACTGGCTGGCCGCCGAGACCGTCAAGGACGACCTCGCCCACATCCGCAAATGGCCGGCGGAGCACTGGAAGCTCGCCTTCCAAGGGCAGCTGCGCACGGTCTGCGACGCCGACGCCACGCTGCTCATCGAGCGGATGCACGCGGCGGCCGGCGTCTCGGCGTGAACGCCGGCGCGCAGCGTCTGCGCGCGGCGTACGTCGCGCTCGACCGCGACCAGCGCTTTGCGGCCGCCGCCGCCATCGGCGTGCTGCTGGCGATGTTCCTGCCGTGGTACGAGAAGAACGTCGTCATCCCCGGCTCGCGGACCTTCGCCAGCGACACGATCAGCGCGTTCGGCGCCGTCTCGTTCGTCGAGGCAGCGATCTTCCTCGTCGCAGCGGGCGTCCTCGTGCTCGTGCTCGCGCGTGCCGAGAAGCGCCCCTTCCATCTTCCCGGCGGCGACGGCACGGTCATCTTCGGCGCCGGCCTATGGGCGACCGCGCTGATCTTCTACCGCGTGTTCGACCGCCCGGACGTCAGCGGCGAGGGCGGCACGGTCGGGATCCAGTGGGGCTTCTTCGTCGCGTTCGTCGCGGCCGGCGCGCTGGCGTTCGCCGGCCAGCGCATCCGCGTCGCGCACCGGCCCGAGCCGCCGCTGCCGGCCGCCGAGCCCCCGCCCTCCCGCAGACCGGGGCAGCGATCCGCGCCGAGGGATGCCGCCGGCGAGACGGCCGCGACCGAGGTCGTCGTGCGGGCATCCTCGGAGCCCGGCAGCGCCGCGGGGCGCAGTTCGCGTTCCAGCCGGGCGGTCACGCGCGAGGATGCGCGCCAGCTGACGTTCGATGATCCCGACGACGAACCGCCGCTGCGGCCCGGGGAGATCCCCCGGGCTCGCGACAGCGGCTGAGGACTATTGAATCTCGGCCTCCGGCGGCGCGATGCGGGACGCCGCCTGCTGCTCGACGGCGGCCACTCCGGCCAGGCGCGCGACGACCGCGAGCTGCGCGTCCTCGAGCGACCCGGTGATGGCGCCGACCGCGCTCAGCACCTGCTCGACCTGCATCCCGGCCCGCACCAGCCGTCCGGCGAGGTCGTCGAGGCCGCCGGCATTTGAGTCGGCGACCGTCACGATCACGTTTCGTCGCATCCGGCGCTCGCACCGGTCGCCTGCGACCACACGCCGGCGATCCCGGCGACGTGGGGTGTGGCCATGCTCGTTCCGGAGATCGTGCTGGTGCGCTGCGGCATCACCCAGGAGAGTGGACGTCGACACCCGGGCCGGCGATGTCGATCGGGCCCCCGTCGACCGGGTTCGTCGCAGCCGAGAAGTCCGCGGTCTCCAGACTCGAATCGACGGCGCGACCGCCATGATCGACGGGCTGTGGGCGGGAACCCCGACGAAGCCGAGCTTGCCGCGCGAGCGGCTCGCGTTGTTGCCGGCGGCGGCGATGATCAGCGTACCGGCCGCGAGCGCGCGCCTGCCGACGGTCTCATAGGCGGTCGACACCGTGCGGATGTCAGCGCCGAGCGACATCGAGATGACGTGGCAGCCGTTCGTGATCGCCCATTCGATCGCGCGAGGATGCTCGCGTCCCGTGCCTGTCCCGCCGTCGTCGAGGACCTTGCCGACGAAGATCTCCGCGGCGGCAACGCAGGCTCTGCGTGCAGGGGCGCCAACTCGGTCATCCTGGCGTGCCGAGCCGCGCCATGGTGAAAGTATGTCTCCCCGATGGCGTCCTCACCCAGCCAGATCGCGGAGGGCGTATGGCGCATCACCCGCGGCGTCCCGCTGCGCATCAACGTCTTCTTCGTCCGTGAGGACGATGGCGTCGCGGTCTTCGACACCGGTCACAAGCCGATGGGCCCAGCGGTTCGCGCCGCAGCCGACGCGCTCGGCGGAGCGACCCGCGTGATCCTCGGCAACCCGCATGCCGATCACCGCGGCGGCGCGCCCGCGGTCGGCGCGCCGGTCCACTGCCATGCAGACGACCGCGCGAATGTCGAGGGCGATGGCGCTGCCCACGACTTCGACTTCGACAAGCTGCCCCCGGGCGCGCGCGGGCTGACACGCAAGACGTTCGAGTCCTGGGACGGCGGCCCGCTGGAGGTCGCCGCGACGCTCGCCGAGGGCGACCGCGTCGGCGACTTCGAGGTCGTCCATCTGCCCGGCCACTCGCCGGGCACCATCGGGCTGTGGCGATCGTCGGACCGCCTCGCGATCACGAACGACTGCTTCGCGCTCTTTCACCCCGTGCTGCCGCTGCCCGGCAAGCGACCGCGTATCCCGCACAGCGCCTTCAACTGGTCAGACGAGCGCTGCGCGGAGTCGATCGCCAAGCTCGCGGCGCTGGGGCCGGCAACCTGCTGGCCGGCCCACTACGGCCCGCTGACGGGCGACTGCGCCGCGCAGTTGCGCGCGGCGATCTAGAGCGGGTCAGCAGCCGCGCGGCGCGTCGCACGGGCGCGGGTCGCCCGGATCGTCCTTGAACGCCATGTAGCCGCCGACCAACAGCAGCGCCGTGGCGATGAACAGGACCGCGATGCCGACGACGACCGTGCGCCGCGATCCGGCGAGGTGGCCGACGATGCCGATCAGCACACCGAGGCCGATCAGCAGCGCCACCGGCGTCGCGGAGAGGTCCGACGCGCCGATCAGCGGGACGGGCACGGGCGAGTTCCTATCATCCGGCGATGGCCGCTGCCGCACCCGAGTCCGTCGCCGACCTTGCCGGCGGCCTGCGCGAGGTCGGCTACCTGCCCGGCGCATCGACCGCGCTGGTCTCCTATCTGGCGACCAAGCTCGGCAAGCCGATCCTCGTCGAGGGCCCGGCCGGAGTCGGCAAGACCGAGCTCGCGAAGGCGCTCGCGAAGGTCCTCGACCGCCGGCTCGTGCGCCTGCAGTGCTACGAGGGCCTCGACGAGGCCAAGGCGCTGTACGAGTGGAACTACCGCAAGCAGCTGCTGCGCATCCAGGCCGGCCAGTCAGATCCCGACCACGTCGCCTGGGACGCCGTCCACGACGACATCTTCGGCGAGGAGTTCCTGCTGTCGCGCCCGCTGATGGACGCGATCACGTCCGAGCAGCCGATCGTCCTGCTGATCGACGAGATCGACAAGACCGACCAGGAGTTCGAGGCGATGCTGCTCGAGCTCCTGTCGGACTTCCAGATCTCGATCCCGGAGCTCGGGCTCGTCGAGGCGCGCTCCCATCCGGTCGTGCTGCTGACGTCGAACAACTCGCGCGAGCTGACCGAGGCGCTCAAGCGCCGCTGCCTGTACCTGTGGCTGGACTACCCGGAGCTCGAGCATGAGCTCGAGATCGTGCGTCTGCACGTCCCCGAGCTGCAGGACACGATCGCCCGCAAGCTCGTCGAGATCGTCGGCATGGTGCGCGACCTCGACCTCAAGAAGCCGCCCTCGATCGCCGAGTCGATCGACTGGGCGCGCGCGCTGCTGCTGCTCGGCGCGCGGGACATCGACGCCACGACGTTCCGCGAGACGCTGTCGGTCATCGTCAAGCACCGGACGGACCTCGACATCGTCGCCGAGCGCGTGGGCGTGAAGCTCGGCTCGGCGGGCGTCAGCGCGCCCTGAGAGCGCTGCCGACGTGACCGCCGAGATCGTTCCGCCCGGTCTGGCCGCCCGGTTGATCGAGTTCGGTGAGGAGCTGCGCGCCGAGGGCGTCAACAGCGGCACGTCGCAGCTGCTCGACGCGTTTGCCGTTCTCACCGAGATCCCGTGGACGGAGCCGGCCGATTTCCGCGAGGCGCTCGCCGCGACGCTCGCGAAGTCCCAGGAGGACCGGCGCATCTTCGAGCTCGTCTTCGAGCGCTTCTTCTTCCGCGCCGCCGAGGCGGCGGCGATCCGCGAGGGCGTCCGTGAGCAGGTCGACGATCACGACCCACCCACCGTCCCCGGCCGGGAGGGCGAGGATGACGGCCGTGGTGAGCTCGACCTCGACGAGCTGCGCCGCCAGATCGCGGCGGCGCTGCAGGCCGGTGAGGAGTCGCTCATGCGCGACCTTGCCCGCCTGGCGATCGCGACGTTCGGCCGCCAGGGACAGGGCTCAGGCGTCATCGGCGTCGACGTGCAGCGCATCAGGCGCGCGCTCGGCCTGCACGCCGAACCCCAGCACGAGCTGCCGGCCGACGATCCCCGCCGCGAGGGCGTCCCGCGCGAGGCGCTGCGCCGCTTCGAGGCGCTCATGCGCCGCGAGCTCGAGCGCGGCCAGATCGAGCGTGCGGCGAAACTGCCGCCGTCGCGCCCGCTCAACGAGCTCGATCGCGCGCTGCCCAGCGGGCCGCTGCAGGATCTCGCCGCGGTGCATCGCGTCGTCGCGCAGCTCAAGCGGCGGCTGAAGACGCAGGGCCAGGAGATGCGCGGCCACGCCCGCCATGCCCACGTCGACGTGCGCCGCACGATGCGCGCGTCGTTGCAGACCGGCGGCGTGCCGGTCGACCTGCGCTTCAAGCCGGTGCGCCCGCGACGGCCCGAGATCTACGTGCTGTGCGACGTCTCGACGAGCGTGACGAGCGCCTCGGTGTTCTTCCTCAGCGTGCTGCACGCCCTGCACGACTCGTTTCGCAAGATGCGCTCGTTCGTCTTCATCGAGCGCATCAGCGAGGTCACCGACGTCTTCGATCGCGAGCGCGACTTCCGCGCGGTCTCGGAGGCGATCGCGCGCGACGCCGGCGTCGCGGACATCTCCGGCTACACCGACTACGGGCGCGTCTGGTCGGAGTTTCGCGAGCTCGTCGAGGACGACCTGCACCCGCGCGCGACGGTCATCGTGCTCGGCGACGCGCGCACGAACGGCCGCGACCCGCGCGCCGACGTGTTCAGTCAGATCGCCGCCCGCGCCGGGCGCACCTTCTGGCTGAACCCCGAGCCACGGCTGTACTGGAACTACGGCGACTCGGTGATCGCGACGTACGAGCAGCACTGCGAGGCCTTCGAGTGCTGGACGACGGGTCAGCTGGAGGAGTTCGTCAAGGCGCTGACGGCGCCGATCCGGGCGGGGTGAGGATCGCGAGTGCGAGATCCTCCGCATCGGCCGCTGACGGTTAATCGTGTTGCGGCGCGGCAATAGCCCTTGTCCCAGCCCACGGCAAACCGCTAGCGTGGCGGCAGGGCATGCAATTCCTCATCCTCGGACCCATCGAGGTCCGTAACGATTCAGGTGCGGTGGCGCTTGGAGGCATCAAGCCGCAAGCGGTTCTCGCGGTTCTGCTGCTACATGCCAACGAGCCGGTGAGCGCCGAGCGCCTGGCGCTGGCTCTATGGGGTGAGGACGCGCCCGGCGGTGCAG
>DATLNO010000206.1:0-16484 GCA_035536715.1 Solirubrobacteraceae bacterium | reverse complement strand
ATCGCCACCGCCGGCCGCTCGGTGCTCGTCGCGGGGCTGATCGTCGTGATCTCGCTGCTCGGCCTGTTCGCGATGCGCCTTCCGTCCTCAACGGGGTCGCAATCTCGTCGAGCATCGCGGTGCTCGTCGCGGCGCTCGCGGGCGGTGGGCTGACCGCCGAGCTGAACACGCGTGACGGCGATGCGACGCGCGCTGTGACCCTCCTGCGCGAGCTCGTTGCCGGACAGCCCGAGGTGCTGTCCGTCGCGCCGCCGCAGCTCAACCGCGCCGGTGATGCCGCCGTGCTGCTCGCGATCCCGCGTGCCTCGGTGCAGGACGAGCGTCGCGCCAAAGATTCCCCACCCTGGCACCGCCGCGCTATAGCCTCGACGACCTCTGATGAAGCGCTCCCTCCTCTTCGGGATGCTCGTGCTGTGCTGGCTCTTGCCGGGGGCGCCCGCATCGGCGGCTGACGACACCGACGAGGCTGACGAGCGGATCGTGCTCGTCGGATCGGTGCTCGTCGACCGCGAGGAGACGGTCGGCGACGTCATCGTGGTCGACGGCGATGTGACGATCCGCGGCACCGTCGACGGTGACGTCGTCGTCGTCGACGGCGACGTGACGATCCGCGGCACCGTCGAGGGCAACGTCGTCGCCCTGTCGGGACTGGCGACGCTCGGCCGGCGAGCAAACGTGGAGGGCGACCTCGTCTACGGCAACGACAAACCCGTCCAGGCTCCTGGCTCGAAGGTCGGCGGCGACGTCGAGAAGATCAAGTTCGGCGACGCGAGCCTGCTCGCTGCGATCGGGCTGTGGATCGGCTTCACGGTCTCGCTGCTGCTGCTGGGACTCGTGCTGCTCCTGCTCGCCCCGCGGGCCGGTGCGGCCATCGAGCGCACGGGCAGGGACAAGCCGCTGATCGCGGCTGTCGTCGGGTTGCTGGCGTTCTTCCTGCTGCCGGTGATCGCGATCGTCGCCTGCGTCACGGTCATCGGGCTGCCGCTCGGCATCGTGCTGCTGCTGCTGATCCTGCCGTTGTACGCGATGGGCTACCTCTCGACCGCCCTCGTCCTGGGCCGGTTGATCCTCAAGAAGTCCGTCATCCTCGCGTTCGTCGTCGGCCTCGTGGTCCTCCAGCTGCTCACGCTGATCCCGTTCGCCGGAGGCATCGTCGGATTCCTCGCGATCATCTTCGGTCTCGGCGTGCTGTTCGTCACGCTGTTCCGCGCTCGCGGCTGAACGTCCCTGCAAGTCTTGTTGCACTGAGCAGGGATCAAGAGCTCGGCGACGAGGTCGTTGGTAGCGTCGCGGCGGCCGCGAATGCCTCTCCGCCGTCTGCTCCTCATCTGCTCCCTTGCCGCATTCGCCGCGGCGGGCGCCGTCGTACTCGGCACCGCCGTGCCCGCTGGCGCGGACCTCAACCGCAAGATCAACGCGAACGCCAACCGCGCCGAGGCGCTGCGCGCGGCGGTCGCGGCCGAATCGGCCCGCATCCGGCAGTCCTCGCGCGGCCTCGCGCGCGCCCAGCGCCGTCTGGCGGAGCTGCAGGCCGACACCGCTGCCCAGCAGGCCGATCTGAAGCGCGTCAAGGACGAGTTCATCCGCGCCCGCGACCGGCTGACGCGGCTCGTCAACCTCCAGCGCAACGCGACGGGCGCGCTCGAAGCCAACCTCCGGGCCGCCTACCGCAACGGCAAGCCGGACATCGTGTCGGTGATCGTCAACGCCAAGGGCTTCACCGACCTGCTCGAGAAGGCCGAGTTCCTCAAGCGGATCGCCGAGCGAAACGCGAAGATCATGGACATCGCTCGCACCTCGCGGGCTGCCGTCACGAGGCAGACCAGGCGGCTGGCGACGATGCAGGCGCGTGAGCAGAAGCTCGCCGACGCGCTGGAGCGCCGGCGTGACGCGGCGCATGCCGTCGAGACCGCGCTGCTGCGCGAGCGTGAGCGCCGCCTCGCGCGCTCGAACTTCAAGCGCGCCGAGCTGCGGGACGTCCAGAGCCGCCTGGCGGACCTGCGCGAGCGCCTTGCGCGGACCGCCCGCCGGGGCATCGCGACGAACGCCGGCGGCGCGGTCCAGCCGCCGCCCGGCGCGCCTCCCGCGGTCGGCCTCGTGATGGCGGCGGGCAACGCGATCGCAGGCCTGCCCTACCTGTACGGCGGCGGCCACGGCGGCTTCAAGGACACCGCGTATGACTGCTCGGGCTCGATCAGCTACGCGCTGGCGGCCGCGGGGCTGGTCACCTCCCCGATGGCCTCCGGCGGCTTCATGAGCTGGGGAGAGCCGGGAGCGGGCAAGTGGATCACGACCTACTCGAACGCCGGACATATGTTCATGGTCGTCGGCGGCTGGCGCTTTGATACGACAGCGCTCCGCGGCGGAGGCACGCGCTGGACGCGTCAGATGCGGCCCACCGGCGGATTCGTCGCGCGCCACCCGCCGGGCCTGTAGCGAGCGCCGGAGGCCGCGTGCGGCTGTTCGTCACCGGCCTGGGCGGCTACCTCGGGTCTGCGGTCGCCGCGGCTGCGCTGGAGGCACAACACGACGTCGCCGGCTCGGTCCGCTCGCGCGCGGCGCCACCGGGCACACGCGCCGTCACGGTTGACGTCCGCGACGAGCGCGCCGTGATGGAGGCGATCGCCGCGACCGCGCCCGACGCCGTCGTCCACACCGCATACGTCCGCGAGGGCGACGCCTGGCCGGTCAACGTCGATGGCTCCGCATTCGTGGCGCGCGCCGCCCGAGCAGCGGGCGCGCGGCTCGTGCACCTCTCCTCCGACGTCGTGTTCGCCGGCGACCTCGGCCGCCCGTTGCGCGAGGACGACACGCTCGGGCCCATCAACGCGTACGGCGAGAGCAAGGCCGCCGCGGAGGCAGCGGTCCTCGCCGCCTGTCCCGGCGCAGTGCTCGTGCGCACGAGCCTGATCTACGGCGGCGCGGCACCCTCGAGCTACGAGCTCGCCGCCGTCGACCCGGCGCAGACGTTCTACGACGACGAGATCCGCTGCCCGGTGGTGGCGGGCGACCTCGCGACGGCGTTGATCGAGCTGGCGGCACTGCCCGACGTCGGCGGCCCGCTGCACGTGGCAGGCCCCGACGCCGTCACCCGGCTCGAGTTCGCACAGCTGATCGCGGCGGCGGGCGGCGGCGACCCCGCGAAGGTGCGTGGCGGACAGCGCCCCCTGGGACGCGCCGGCGACCTGCGCCTGGACTGCTCGCTGGCGCGCTCGCTGCTGGCCGTGCGCCTGCGTGGTGTGCACGAGGTGCTGGGCTGAGGCTGTGCTCGTTGGTGGAGTCGAACCGGTGCCGCCGGCGCCCCGGGGAGAGAACGGTCAGCGCCCTCGCGGAACGGTTATGGCGAGAAACCCGCGCATATCACACGCCTAGGCGCGCGAGCGCGCGAGCCAGGAGAAGCGCTTCGCCGACGCGTACGCCGCCTCGCCCGCGAGCTGCTGGATCGCCACCGCGATCGTCGGATAGACGTGCACGACGTTGGCGAGATCGGTCAGTTTGAGCTTGCGGTCGATCGCCAGCGCAAGCTCGCCGATGACCTCGCCTGCGCTCGGCGCGAGCACGTGCGCGCCGACGATCCGGCCCTTGGCGGTGATGATGCGCAGCTCGCCGTCGCTCGCCGAGTCGGTGCGGGCGCGGTCGGAGTGCGCGAGGTCCTGGCGCGAGACGCGGACCGCCCGGTCGCCGTGCCGCGTGCGCGCCTGCGCCTCGGTGAGGCCGGCGTGCGCGAGCTCGGGATCGGTGAACGTGCACCACGGGACGAGGTAGGGACCGTCGCTCGTTCCCGGGAAGAACATGTTGCGCACCGCCCGCGCCGCCTCGTAGCCGGCGGCGTGTGTGAAGAGGTGCCGGCCCGCGACGTCACCGGCCGCATAGACGGACGCCACCGAGCTGCGCAGGGAGCGGTCGACGACGACGCCGCGCGGGCTGAGCTTCACGCCGGCCTCCTCCAGTCCGAGGCCCTCGACGTTCGGCGCCCGTCCGGCGCCCACGAAGATCTCCTGCGCGGTCCACGAGCGCTCGCCTGCGTGGACGGTCCTCTCCGTTGCGCCGGGGCCGACGGTCACGCGGTCGGCGTCGACACCCGTCACCACCTCGACGCCCTCGGCGCGCAGCCGGGCGAGCAGCCGCTGTGCCAGCGCGGGCTCCTCGCGCTCGAGCACGCGCGACTCGCGCTCGAGCACCGTCACGGCGACCCCGAGCCGCGCGAGGGCCTGCGCGAGCTCGATCGTGATCGGCCCGGCGCCGAGCATCACGACGCTCGCCGGCGCCCGCTCGAGCGCGAAGATCCGCTCGCTCGTCAGCGGCTTGGCCGCCGCCAGCCCGTCGACCGGCGGCAGCGCGGGCCGGCTGCCGGTCGCGAGCAGGACGAAGCGCGTCGCGTACTGCGCCGCGCCGACCTGCACCGATGTCGGCGACAGCAGCCGAGCGGCGCCCTCCAGGACCTCGGTGCCGAGCGCGCGGAAGCGATCGGCGTTGTCGTCGGTCGCGGCGATCTGCTGCTGGATCGCGTGGATCCGCGCCCAGACGCGGGCCGTGTCGATCTCGGGCTCGCCCGCCACCAGGCCGTAGTCGTCGCCGTGACGCATCGTGTGCGCCGCCTTCGCCGAGGCAATGAGCGCCTTGGAGGGAACGCAGCCCGTCCAGAGGCAGTCGCCGCCGATCCGCTCGCGTTCGGCGCACGCCACCTTCACACCCAGCGTGGAAGCGAACTCGGCGGCGACCATGCCCGCCGAGCCCATGCCGACGATGATCAGGTCGAAGCGCTTCCGGGGGTCCGTCGGTCGCGCCACGTTGTCAACTGCGCACGAGTCGCGATACGGCTCCCATGAGCTCGGTCGTCATGTCGTCGCGGCGCCCGTGGTCGTCGGCGCCGGCGGCCATGCAGTGATGGACGTGATCGTCGAGCATGCCGAGGGCCACCTTGTCGATCGCGGCCTTGACCGCGGACACCTGCTGCAGGACGTCGATGCAGTAGCGGTCGTCCTCGACCATCCTCGCGATCCCTCGCACCTGGCCCTCGATGCGGCTCAGGCGCTTGATGAGCTGGTCCTTCTGGGGCGTGTACCCGTGAGTCGAGGCATCGGTGTCGGTCACAACGTCAGCATACTCCCGAGGAGTATTACAGCTCGACATACTCTGCGCCTGATGATGTCCTCGCAAGCATCTTCAGCTGCGTGTCGCCGCCCTTGTCGAGCTCGGCCTCGGCCATTACGAGCGCGCCCTCGTGGTGGGGAATCATCATCTGGATGAAGGTACGGTCAAATGGCTCGGCCGTCTTGCGACCGGCCGGGTCGTCGTCCATGCCCATCACGTGGTCAGCAACGCCGAGCGATCCCATCTTCACACCGGCTGACTTCAGCCGTTGATCTGCTGCGCGCATCGTCGAGATCTCGGCGTTCTGCGTCCTGGCGATGTCGTCGGCGAGCTTCTTGACGAACTCAACCGGTGGCGCGCCGTCGGGCGATCTGCGCCATCTGCACGGCGTCTTCGTGGTGCGGGATCATGCCGGCGACGAACCCGCGGATCTGAACGCGAGGCGCGAGGCGCTCGCTGTCGCGCTACCTGGAGATCAGCGCCGACAGACGCACAGGACCGACACCGCAGCCGGGCCGTGGCGCGCCCTTGCCACCGGCACGTCGGGCACGATCAGCGCACCCACTGCCTGCAGCACTTGACATACCCCCCAGGGGTATAGTTCAATACTCCCAGGCAGTATCCGACAGATGGGACCCGGCAGCGGGCCCCCGACGATCAACCTGGGGAAGAAGCCATGCAAGCCACCGCACACGCCCAACACGCCCACCACGACATGCCGACATCCGGTGGACCGCTGACGCGGGTGGCACTCAGCGCGACGCTGCACTGCCTCACCGGCTGCGCGATCGGCGAGGTGCTCGGCATGATCATCGGGACCGCCCTGGGATTCTCGGACCTGGGAACGATCGCGCTCGCCGTCGCGCTCGCATTCCTCTTCGGCTACGCGCTCACGAGCCTGCCGCTGCTGCGCGCCGGGTTCACGATCGGCGCGGTCATCCCGATCGCCCTGGCATCGGACACGCTCAGCATCGCGGTGATGGAGATCGTCGACAACGCGATCATGCTCGGAGTTCCCGGCGCGATGGAGGCCGGCCTGGACAGCGTGCTGTTCTGGGGCGCGCTGTCCTTTGCCCTCGTCATCGCAGGCGCCGTCGCCCTACCCGTCAACCGCTGGCTGATCGCCCGCGGCAAGGGCCACGCCGTCGTCCACGAAACCGGCGTCCACGGCGGCCTGCCACCGCGCGTCGTCGGCATCGCAGCCGTCATCGCCTTCGTCTTCGGAGCGAGCGTGCTTGGCGCCGAACTCTTCGACACCGACGAGCCCGCTCACGAGGACGGGGGCCACAGCGCCCTCGTCGCCCCCGCAGCCAACTTCGTGACCGCCACCTGATGCGCGCCAACCTGCTCCAGCCCAGCGCCATCCATGCCGCAGGTGAGGTACACACCCGGTAGACCGGCACCGAGTAGGAGCCACAGGCCATGAGCGGGATGATCCCACGGACCAGCGCCATCGCCGCGCTTTCGCTGAGTGCGATCCTGCTCGCCGGCGGCCCGGTCCGGTGGCCTGCTCGCGCAGGGCGCAGCACCCAACGACGAGCGCGTCGCCCGCGCGGCGCTCACCGATGCGACCGGAGCGACCGTCGGCAACGTGCGCTAGCCGTTCGCCTCAGTCGCGAGCGGCGACGCCCGCGAGTGTGACGGCGACGAGGCGCCGTACGGCCGCCTTCGACGACATGCCGCTCGCCGCGCCGAGGGCGTGCAGGCAGTAGCTCGCCAGCTCCGCCGGCGCGACGTCATCTCGCAGGCAGCCGCCTTGTGCCCCCTCGGCGAGGAGGTCTGCGACGAAGTCCCTGAGATGCTGCTCGGCGCGAGCGACGTGCTCACCGCGGTGCAGGAGTGCCGCCAGCTCGCTGCCGTGATGCTCGTACAGGATCAGCGCGTAGGCCTCGAGGACCGCACCCAGCCGTGTTCGGGCGTCGCCCGCCCGATCGCGAACGTGGGCCAGATGAGCGAGGTGCCCAGAGATCTGCCGCTCGTGCCACGCGACCAGGATCGCTTCTACATCGGAGAAGTACTTGTAGAGCGTGGCCCGACCGATTCCGGTCTCCTCAGCGATCTGCGACATCGTCACCGCCCTCAGCCCATGCGTGTTCGCCAGCGCCGCCGTGGTGTCCAGGATCGCGTCGCCGACCGCGCGGCGGTGTGAGGCGATCGTCTCGTTCCACAGCTTTGGCACTCCGTCAGGATACGCAATGACCGCGCTTGAGACGACTTGTCTTGACATCGACACTCTGTCTCGTAAAACTGGCGTTCCGCTCGCACGCCGGGCACCCCGACACCGGAGGATCACCAGATGGGTCGTTTGCGCAGCCACGCCTCGAACGACGACGTCGGCCCTATCTCCGGCGGTGAACCGGCGACGGGGGCGCCTCGGTGGGTGAAGGGCTTCGGGATCATCTGCCTGATCCTGGTCGCGCTCGTCGTCGTCTTCCTGCTCGTCGGCAGCGGCGATCACGGACCCGGTCGGCACACCTCCTCCGGCGGCCCCGGCGACCAAGGTCGCACGCATGTCAGCCACACGCTCCGATGAGCGGTAGGCCCCGTCTGCGCAGGTTCGCGCTCACCGCCCACATCATCTCCTCGGTCGGCTGGCTCGGCGCAATCGTCGTCTTCCTGGCCCTCTCGGTGGTCGGCGTCACGAGCAACGAGCCGCCGGTCGTGCGGGCCGCCTATCTCGCGATGGAGTCGATTGGGTGGTTCGTGCTCGTCCCGCTGAGCGTCGCCTCGCTGTTGACGGGTGTTGCTCAATCGCTGGGGACGAAATGGGGTCTGTTTCGGCACTACTGGGTCCTCATGAAGCTCACGATCAACGTCCTCGCGACGATCGTCCTGGTCATGTACATGCAGACGCTGAGCTCGTTCGCCGACATCGCGGCACAGCCGGCGGCGGTTGCGGGCGACGTCGACGGGCTTACGAGCCCATCTCCCTTGGTGCACGCCGCCGTCGCGCTGCTGCTGTTGGTCGTGGCCGTCGTGCTGTCGGTGTACAAGCCTCCCGGCATGACCCGGTACGGACAGCGCAAGCAGGACGAACGCCGGGCAACGCAGGCGGATCCCGGCGCGCGCACTCGCCGGCGCCATCTCGCTCGATGACCTCGCCGCCAGGCCACCGCTCTTCGCCGTGACAATGCAGTCGGTCGGGCGCCGATGCGCGGACGCTCGGCTCAGCCGGGCACGCGGATCTTCGGGTGGCAGCACAAGCGTCATCAGGCTGCACGTGAGGCTCGTGCGCGTGCCTGCCTGCGTCGTCACGGTCGGGCACGCGGAGATCGTGCCGGCCATCGAGCCGGCGCGCCTGGCGCTGCGGCGACCAAGCTGCGCACGATCACGCTGGGTCGTGGCACTAAGCTAAGCCTGACACGGAGGTGCCGGTACCAGATCACCGCGTCGCGGCCCGACGTACAGCCCGACCGGCCCGCCGCGCAGGTTCAGGATCGGGTACGTCACCTCCCTGCCCCGTCATGTTCACGTGGGCACCCGCGCAGCGTGCGGCGGGTGCCGACGTCGTCCTATGTCGGCAGGGAGATCTCGCGCTTGAGGATCTTGCCCGTCGGGCCCTTCGGCAGCTCGTCGACGAACCACATCTCGCGCGGGTACTTGTACGCCGCAACCTGCTCCTTGACGAACGCGCGCAGCTCGTCGATCTCGACCTCGGCGCCGTCCTTCAGCGCGACGGCCGCGCCAACCTCCTCGCCGAGCTCGTCGTGCGGGAGGCCGATGACCGCCGCCTCGCGCACGGCCGGGTGCTCGTAGAGCACCTCCTCGACCTCGCGCGGGTAGACGTTGTAGCCGCCGCGGATAATCAGGTCCTTCTTGCGATCGACGATGAAGTAATAGCCGTCCTCGTCGACCTTCGCCATGTCGCCGCTGGCGAACCAGCCGCCCTTGATCGACTCCGCGGTGGCATCGGGGTGGTTGAGGTAGCCCTTCATGACGTTGTGGCCCTTGATGAGGATCTCGCCGATGTCGCCCTCGGCGACCTCGTTGCCGTCGTCGTCGACGAGCTTGAACTCGACGCCCCTGATGGGGGTTCCGATCGAGCCGGGCTTGCGATCGCGATCGGGGTGGTTGAACGACGCGACCGGCGACGTCTCGCTGAGGCCGTAGCCCTCGAGCACCTTGCAGCCGAAGCACTCCTCGAAGCCGCGCAGCACCTCGACGGGCAGCGACGCGCCGCCCGACACGCAGACGCGCAGCTTGGAGACGTCGACGGACTCGCGGTCGGGGTGGTTCAGCAGCGCGCCGTACATCGTCGGGACGCCCTCGAACACCGTGCAGCCGTCGCGCTCGAGGATCTCCAGCGCCTTGCCGGGCTCGAAGCGCGGCAGCAGGGTCACGGTCGCCCCGCAGGCAATCGCGGCGTTCATCGTGCAGGTCTGGCCGAAGGAGTGAAAGAGCGGCAGGCCGCCGAAGATGACGTCGCCGACGCCCATGTCGAACAGGCCGACGGCGATGTCGACGTTGTTGCGCAGGTTGTCGTGCGTGAGCTCGGCGCCCTTCGGCTTGCCGGTCGTACCCGAGGTGTAGAGAATCACCGCGGTGTCATCACCGGCGACGTCCGCTACGTCCGGGTCGGGCTCGTGGGCGAAGATCAGCCCCTCGATCTCCCCCGGCTTGACGGGCACGATCTCGACGTCGCCCGCCTCCTTGGCCCCAGCCTCGGCGGCCTCCATGAAGCCATGCCAGGCGAACAGCACCTTGACCTGCGGATCGGAGAGGTAGAAGCCGACCTCGCGGCCCTTGAGCAGCACGTTCATCGGCACGACCACGGCGCCGGCTCGCAGCACCCCGTAGTAGAGCGCCGGGAAGTACGGGACGTTGGGGACCATGATCCCGACGCGATCGCCGGCGCCGATGCCCTTGCTCTTGAGCATCGCCGCGACACGCTGGCTGGCGTTCTCCAGCAGCCCGTAGTTGAAGGCGGCGTCGTCGAGCTTCACTGCGATCTGGTCAGGGTGCTCGGCGGCCGTGCGCGTGAGGTTCGAAGCGAGGTTGGCAGACATAGCCGCGACTCTATTGGCAGCGCTGACGATCGGTCGCAGCTGCCGCCAATCAGTCGCGCCCGCGCTCACCACGCGAGACGCGTCCGACGAGGTCGTCGCCGAACACGCCAAGCCAGTGCTCGCCCAGACGGTGTTGCCTTCCATGGACGCCTTCTGTCCGTCGCGCAGGGCGTCGGGCGCGCCATTGCTGCCCACGGCCTTGGCACACTCCTTGCAGACCGGCGCGCGCAAGCCCCTTCTTCCAGCGTGCCTCTGTCGTCGACCGGCCGTGCCCACGGCGCGCGGGCGCCGACCCTGCGGTTTCAGCCTCGCCAACCCGATCCGTCACGATGACGTCGTGTTGCACATCAACCGCGACCTCGCGATCCCGCTGGATGAGGTGACCGTCCGCGCGAGCCGCTCCTCGGGGCCCGGCGGCCAGCACGCCAACGTCACGGCGTCACGGATCGAAGCGAGCTTCGACGTCGCAGCGTCGAACACCCTCAGCGACGCGCAGAAGGCCCGGATCACGGCCCGTTGTGGTCCCGTCGTGCGCGCGATCGCCCAGGACGCGCGCTCGCAGGCACGCAACCGCACCCTCGCGCTCGAGCGCCTTGCCGAGCGGATCGAGCGGGCGCTGCACGTCCCGCGCGCGCGGCGACCGACGAAGCCGACGAAGGCCTCGCGCACGCGCCGCCTGGACGCCAAGCGGCGCGCGTCGGACCGCAAGCAGGCGCGCCGGCGCCCGGCGGGCGACGACTGACCCGCCCTACCCCCCGTACGCCTTCTCGTTGAGGTCCGCGGCGAACGTGCGGTAGTCGTAGATCGGCAGCGCCTCGGTCTGCACGCCCGCACCCATCTCGCGGATGATCGGCAGGCCGCCGAGGGCGCGGTCGAGATCCTCCGCGGTCGGCAGGTCGACAACGCCGAGCACGACGCGCTGGCCCGCGACCTTCCACAGGTGCGGCACGGCGCCCGCGTCCATCGCGCCGATCGCCGCCTCGGCCTCGCGGATCCAGGTCTCGATCAGGTCGGTGTTGCTGACGTTCGCCGGCTGGGTCACGTCGAAGCGCACGAAGAACAGCATTGCTCGTCTCCTCCTGTAGCCGAAGTGCAGACCCGTCAGGCCGATCATCTCACCGCCGGACGTCCTCGCAATCCAGGTTCACGACGTCGCCCGCCGATGCGAACGTGCCGCGCGCCGAGACGAACGTGCGGCCGTCCGGCGCCACTGCCACTCCCGTCGCGCCCGGCACCCGGACGCGCCGCAGCAGGCGCGGGCTGGGGGTGTCGACGAACGCGACACGCCCGCGTGACAACACGACCGCAGCCAGCCGTCCGCCCCGCCCGAGCGCGATCGCGCCGCCGCGCCCCCGCCCAGCGAGACCGAGCCGAGCAGCTTCAGCGAGCCGGCACGCACCACGCGCAGGCGGCCTCCCTGGACGGCGAAGAGTCGACGTGCGTCCTGCGTCACCGCCAGACCGCGGATCCCGGTGTCCCCGAGCGCGCGGCGCGTGATCTCGCTGCGCTCGTTGACGTCGATCACGAGGATCGTCGAGCCGGCCGCGACGAACCCGCGCATGCCGTCGCCGCTGACATCGACCGCGCGGCCCGGCGCCGGCAGCGCGATCCGTGCGACCACGCGGTCGGTCGACGTCACGAGACGCGTACCGGCCCGCCGAGGGCGGACGCGGCAGATGCGGCCGGCGGTGTTACAGGCCCTTCGGGTGACGGACGGTGTACCCGCTGGTCGAACGCATGTCCGCCTGCCAGCGGGTGCCGGCACGTGTGCGGCCACTCGTATCGAAGCGCAGTCCCGCGACGACCATGTACATGTGGCCGCCGTGGGCGTAGATCGTGATCCACTGGCCGGGTCCTGCATCGCCCCAGTTCATGAAGCCGCCCGACGGCATCGCCGTCTCGAGCAGGCCCGCGCCGTGCAGGGCGTAGGACACCGACCCGGAGCAGTCATAGCCCGCGTCCTCCCACTTGCCGTGTCCGCCGCCGTAGATGTAGGGCTTGTGCGCGATCAGGTTGCCGGCCGCGATGACCTGCTGCACGATCGGCGGCGCGAGTGCCGGGGCGACGGCGTAGCCGTCGGGGCCGACGGTCGCCTGCATCCCCGGGCCCAGCACCAGCGGCGGCGGGGCCTCGGGCGCAGGGGGCGCGACCTTGATCTTCAGGTTCTTGGGAAGCGCGCCACCCGTCTTGACCGCCGACGCGACGGCGCCGCCGTTGCGCGCGACATCCATGATCACGGCGACATCGGGGCGCGACACGACACCGTCGACCTTGCGCCGCTGCGCGTCCTCGAAGGCCTTCACCGCGCGGGTGGTGCCGCTGCCGAAGACGCCGTCGGCGGCGGTCTCGACGCCGGCACGGGTCAGGAAGCGCTGCAAAGACCTGACGTCCTTGCCGGTGTGACCCTGCTTCAACGTCCGGTCACCGAGGCTATAGCTGCGCTTCTTCGCCGACGCCGCCTGCACAGGAACGAGCAGCACGACGGCAACGAAACACAGGATGAGGCGGTACGACGACGTCACGCGGGACTGACCCCTTCTCCTTCGGGTGCCTACGGGGTTAGCTGACGGGCTCGCGCAGAAAGAGTCGCGCTATGCCGTACAAGACGGCGATTCGCCCCCGAGACGCTTTGACACGCCCCAAGTGGTTCCCCCGCTCCGCGTCAATAGCTCGACGCGAATTCGGCTTTGGTCACTGACCCGCGCAACCCTAGCGCAGGTTCACGACGAATGCACCTTGGGTACATAACCACTTGGACGTACGCCGGATGCCCCCTGGCCGAAAAGGCCTACGCGAGAACGGCGTCGACAATCGCCAGCGCCACCTCGGCGCGCGTCAGCAGCGAGGCGGCGAGGACGTGCTCGACAGGCGTGTGCGCGCCGCCGCCGAGCGGCCCCAACCCGTCGACCGTGATCCCGATCACCGGTGCCATGTAGCTCGCGTCGCTCGCCCCGCCGCGAGCGGTGCCGACGATCGGGCGCCCGAGCCGGGTGCCGGCCGCCGTGAGCATCGCCGCGGTTGCTCCACTGGAATCCATGCCCGGCCAGCGCCGCAGCAGGGCACTCTCCAGCCGGACGCCGTCGACGGCGTCCGGCAGCCCCGCGAGCACGACGTCGAACGTCGCGAGGTCGTCGGCGCGCAGGTCGCACAGCAGCCGTCCCGAGGCGGGCACGACGTTGAACGCCTCGCCGGACTGCACGACGGTTGGAACGGCCGTGAGGTGCGACGGGCCGGCCGGGTCGTGGCACGCGGCGACGGCCTGCGCCGCGCTGGCCAGCGCGAGCAGCGCGTTCGCGCCCTTCTCCGGCGCCGATCCCGAATGCGCAGATCGCCCGTGCGCGAGCACGCGCAGCGTGCCGGCGGCCTTGCGACGCACCACGACGGCCTCGTCGCCGCCGGGCGTGAGCTCACCGCCCTCGAAGCACAGGCACGCGTCCCACCCCGCGAAGCGCTCGGTGTGGACGAAGTCGCCGGCGCGCCATTCCTCGTCGCAGACCAGTAGCAGGGCAACCTCGGCGAAGTCCTCGGTGCGCCGCTCGAGCTCGCGCAGGACGCCGAGCGCGAGCACGTCGCCGCCCTTCATGTCGACCGTGCCCGAGCCGACGAGCATGTCGCCGTCGCGTTCGAGCAGCCGGTGATCGGCGTGCGAGTGGACCGTGTCGACGTGCCCCAGCAGCAGCAAGCGTCCGCTGCCGCTGCCGGACAGGGTCAGGATCAGATCGGCGGGGTGATCTGCGGAGGAGCACGTCGCGCGTTCCGCGCTCGCGCCCGCGGGCGCGAGCGAGATCGCCAGGCGCAGCGCCTCGTCGGCGCCCGTGATGTCGCCGGACGGCGACGAGATCGCCACGAAGCGCTCGAGGTCGTCCTCTGCCTGCGCGGCGATCCGCCGCGCCCCCTCTGAGATCCACCCCTCCATGCCTCGGTTCTACCGCAAACCGTCCGCGCGAACCCGCCGGGGGCCTTGACCGCCGCCGGCTGTCAGCCCAGAACGAACTCGAGCCGCCGCTCGAGTGCGCCCGCGATCGCCTCGCGGACGAAGCCCGGCTCGAAGCGCTCGACGGTCGCCTCGAGGAAGCCCTCGATGACCAGCCGCTTGGCATCGTCGAGCGAGAGCCCGCGCGAGCGCAGGTAGTACAGCTGCTCGGGGTCGATCTGGGCGATCGCCGCCGCGTGCGTGCAGCGCACGTCGTTGGCGAGGATCTCCAGGCCCGGGATCGAGTCGGCGTGCGCCTTCTTCGTCAGCAGCAGGTTGCGCGATTCCTGGAAGGCGTCGATCTGCTGCGCATCCGGCTCGACCTTGATCATGCCCGACCAGACGGTGCTCGAGCGCCCGTCGAGGATCCCGCGGAAGGCGAGGTCCGACGTCGTGTTCGGCGCGGCGTGCACCTGGGTCGTGGCGAAGTCGAGGTGCTGGCGGCCGTGTGCTGCGTACGCGCCGGTGACCTTCGCGTCGGCGCCCTTGCCGGCGAGCCTGGTGTCCATCGCGACGCGGCCGTTGCCCGAGCCGAAGCCGAGCGCGATCCAGTCGATGGCGCCGTCGCGCTGCACGACGCAGCGCTGCGAGCCGAAGATCCAGGACTTCTCGCTGAGCCCCTGGCCACAGACGTAGCGCAGGTTGGCGTTGGGCCCGACGGAGAGCTCGGTGACGAGGTTCAGCAGCGCCTCACCATCGGCGCAGGCATCCGCCGACGCGTACTGCTCCCAGACCTCGGCCTCCGCGCCCTCCTCGAGGACGACGAGCGTGCGCCAGTGAAGCGCCGTCTGCGGCTGGGATTGCACGACCGTGATGACGATCGGCGCCGCGAGCACGACGCCGCGCGGGACGTAGACGAAGGCGCCGCCCTGCCAGGCGGCCTCGTTGCGGGCGACGAAGGGGTTGTCCGGGGCGACGATCGAGCCGAAGTGCTGCTCGACGAGCTCCGGGTGCTGCTGCACGGCCGCCGACAGCGACATGACGAGCGCGCCGTTGGGCGCGGGCTCGAGCGGGTCGGCGAAGACGTGATCGACCTGCTCGAGCACGACGGCACCGGCCGGCGTCTGGAACACGCCGTAGCCGGCGGGGTCCACGTCGACGGTCTCGGGCCGGCCGTAGGCGTCGAGATCGACGTTCTTCAGCGATGTGAACTCCCAGCCCGGATTGCCGCGAAACGAGGGCAACGGCAACGAGCCGGTCAGCGAGACGGCGCGCTCACGGCGCGCCGTCAGCCAAGCCGGTTCCGTCGCCGTGGACGGGACGGGACTAGCCAATTGAGCCCTCCATCTGCAATTCGATGAGCCGATTCATCTCGACGGCGTACTCCATCGGTAGCTCCTTGACGATCGGCTCGATGAAGCCGTTGACGATGAGCTTGGACGCCTCTTCCTCGTTGAGGCCGTGGCTCGTCAGGTAGAACAGCTGCTCCTCGCCGACCTTCGAGACGGTCGCCTCGTGGCCGACGTTGACGTCGTCCTCGCCGATGCGGATCGTCGGGTAGGTGTCCGAGCGCGACTTGTCGTCGAGCAGCAGCGCGTCGCAGACGACCTTGGACTTCGAGCCGTGCGCGCCCTTGGCAACCTCGAGCAGGCCGCGGTAGGAGCCGCGCCCGCCGTCCTTGGAGATCGACTTGGCGAAGATGTTCGACGTCGTGTTCGGCGCGGCGTGGACGATCTTGCCGCCCGCGTCCTGATGCTGGCCGGCGCCGGCGAAGGCGATCGACAGGATCTCGCCGTGCGCGCGCTCGCCGGTCAGGTACACCGACGGGTACTTCATCGTCAGCTTCGAGCCGAGGTTGCAGTCGACCCACTCCACGGTCGCATCGCGCTCGGCGATCGCCCGCTTGGTGACGAGGTTGAAGACGTTCGTCGACCAGTTCTGCACGGTCGTGTAGCGGATCCGCGCGCCCGGCTTGGCGATGAGCTCGACGACCGCGGAATGCAGTGAGTCCGACGAGTACGTCGGCGCCGTGCAGCCCTCGACATAGTGCACGTAGGAGCCCTCGTCGGCGATGATCAGCGTGCGCTCGAACTGGCCCATGTTCTCCGTGTTGATGCGGAAGTAGGCCTGCAGCGGCATCTCGATGTGCACGCCCGGCGGGACGTAGACGAACGACCCGCCCGACCACACGGCGCTGTTGAGCGCGGCGAGCTTGTTGTCGTTGGCCGGGATGATCGTCGCGAAGTACTCCCTCACGAGATCCTCGTGCTCACGAAGGCCCGTGTCCATGTCCATGAAGATGACGCCCTGCGCCTCGAGCTTCTCGTTGATCTGGTGGTAGACGACCTCGGACTCGTACTGCGCGCCGACGCCGGCGAGGAACTTGCGCTCGGCCTCCGGGATGCCAAGGCGGTCGAAGGTCTTCTTGACGTCTTCGGGAACGTCGTCCCATGAGCGCTCCGCGCGCTCGG
>DATLNO010000205.1:0-4704 GCA_035536715.1 Solirubrobacteraceae bacterium | reverse complement strand
CGTTCGCCCGTGGTCTTCGAGTCGCAGCGAGATCCAGCGGCCATCGGGTGAGTAGGAGCCGAAGAACGCGTTGACGTCGCCGCCGCGGTAGTTGGTCACGAATCGCAGTCCTGTGCCGTCTGGGCGGATCGTCGCGATGTTCGCTGACTCGCCGGGATGCGCGAAGTCGGCGTTGTGGATGAAGGTCAGACGCCGGCCGTCGGGGGACCAGTCGAGCTTGAAGCCGACGTTGAAGCTGAACGGCGTGAGCGCCGTGGGGCTGCCGCCGTCGATCGCGCTGGTGAACAGCGCCTGTCCGAACGGCGCGCCGTCGAAGCCGAGAAAGGCGAGCCTGCGACCGTCGGGGGAGACGTTGGGGTCGGCGCCACTCGCGGCTGTGATCCGACGGTCGCTGCCGTCCAGGCGCATGCTCCAGAGGGCCCCTGTCTCACCGTCGAAGCGGTCGATCACGAGGCGGTCGCCGTCGGGCGTGAACGACGGGTCGCCCTCGAAGGTGCCGGGCGCGGCGGGCACGACGACGAGATCACTGCCGTCGGCGTTCATGATCGCGATCCGGGAGGAGTTCTCGGTCTCGATCGTGAACGCGATGCGCCGTCCGTCGGGCGACCAGTCCGGCATGCGGGCGTCGCCGTCGACGTGTGTGATCTGGCGCAGGTCGCGGCCGTTGGGGCGCACGGTGAAGATCTCGGTTCCCGCGTCGGTGGCGGCGTGGAACGCGACCCGTCCGTTGTGACCGGGGAACGTGGCGAGCGTGGCGGGTGCTGCTGCGAGCAGCACCGTCGCGGCTAGAAGGGGAGCCAGCGTGAGCCTGCCGGCGCTGGTGATGTCTGATGGCATGGTGTGCTCTCCTCGTTGCAGTCGGCTGGCCGAGGCGTGTGTGATGAGTCGGCGTGACGCTAGGCAGCCGCTTGGCGCTGCACATCAGGGCAGGCGCTCGTCGTCGTCAGGGCTGTCCCTGAGACGTCGAGACCAGGGTGAGCCCTGATGTGGGCGGCATGTCAGCGTGCGACGATGGCGCTGTGGGCACGAGCGTCCTGATCGTCGACGACCACGCGGACTTTCGGGCGTTCGCGCGCTCGATGCTTGAGGCGGGGGGGTTTGATGTCGTCGGCGAGGCCGCCGACGGGGCCTCGGCGTTGTCATCGGCGCGGGCGCTCAAGCCGGGGCTGGTGCTGCTGGACGTCCAACTGCCCGACGTCGACGGCTTCGCCGTGTGTGAGCAGCTCGCCGAAGACGACGCGGCGACGGCGGTGGTGCTCACCTCCAGCCGCGACGCCTCGTCGTTCCGGCGGCGGCTCGCAAGCAGCAGCGCGCGCGGGTTCATCGCGAAGGCTGAGCTGTCGGCGGCGGCACTCGCGACGTTCGAGCACGCGGAGTAGCGCCCGCATGAGGGGGGCACCCGTCGCGCTCGTCGCGGCCGGCGTCTGGCTCGGCATCGCATCCGTGCAGGCGTCATACGAGCCGGGCGAGACCGGCGCGGCGATCGCTGACCTGGGCGTCGGCTGGGTGCTCATGGGCTGCGGGCTCGTCGCCTGGGTTCGCCGGCGCGAGAGTCGCGCCGGTCTGCTGATGGCCGCGGTCGGCGCGGCCTGGCTTCTCGGCAGCCTGCTGTCGCCGGCGCTGTATCTGCACCGGGGGCCGCTCGTGCATCTGCTGCTGTCCTATCCGAGCGGCCGCCTGACCGGGCGCCGTGATCACGTGGTCGTCATCGTCGTGTACCTGGTCGCGGCGATCGAGCCGCTGGCGCGCAGCCCGGTGGTCACGCTGGCGGTCTGCGCGACGGTCGCCGTCACCGCCGTCGGCGGGTATCTCCGCGAGACCGGCGCGCGCCGCAGGATGCGTGCTGCACCGGCAGCGGGAGCGACGGCAGTCGCCCTCGTGCTCGCCCTCGGTTCGATCGGAAGGCTCGCCGGATGGGATAGCGCGGGCATCACACTGGTCGCCTACGAGATCGTGCTCGCGACCGTCGCGGCGGCACTGCTCACCGATCTCCTGCGCGGCCGGTGGTCGGAGGGCGCCGTGACCGGGCTTGTCGTCGAGCTCGGCGAGGCGTCGCAGCCGGTGACGCTGCGCGAGCGGCTCGCTCGCGCCGTGAGCGATCCGTCGCTGCAGCTCGGCTACCGGGTGGGAGGCGTGTCGGAGTACGTCGACGAGGCCGGGCGCCCGCTGGCACTTCCCGGACCGGGCGCCGAGCGCGTCGTGACGCCGGTCGACAGCGACGGCGAGCGCGTCGCAGTGCTCGTGCACGACCGCGCCGTGCTCGACGATCCGGTGCTCGTCGAGGCGATTGCCGCCGCGACGCGCATCGCCGTGACGAACGTCCGCCTGCGGTCCGAGGTCGCGGCACGCGTCGAGCAGATCGCCGCGTCACGCCGGCGCATCGCCGAAGCCGCGGACGCACAGCGCAGCCGGCTGCAACGCGAGCTGCACGACGGCGCCGAGCGGCGACTCGTAGCGATGTCCGAGCACGTCGAAGCGCTGTCGATCGATGTCGACGAGTCGCGGGCCCGGCACCTGCTCGGCAGCGTCGAGGAGCAGCTGCGTGCAGCCCGGAGGGAGCTCGGCGAGCTTGCCCTCGGGATCCGGCCGCCGGCGCTGACGAACGGCGGGCTGGCGGCGGCGCTACCCGAGCTCGCCCGCCGCGCACCGATCGCGGTCGACGTGCGCGTCGACGCCGACCGCTGTCGCGCGGCGATCGAGGCGGCCGCCTACTTCGTCTGTGCCGAGGCGCTGACGAACGTCGCCAAGTACGCGCAGGCGTCGCGAGCGAGCGTGAACGTGGAGCACGACGGCGAGCGACTCACGATCGCGATCGCCGACGACGGCGTCGGCGGGGCCGATCCGAGTCGCGGCTCGGGCCTGCGCGGGCTCACCGACCGCGTCGAGGCGCTCGGCGGGCGGCTCGACATCGACAGCCCGCGCGGGGAAGGCACGCGGCTCGTCGCCGAGCTTCCCTCAGGGTGATGCTCCCGCGTCACGGCGCGTCGCTGATACGGCGCCATGGCTTGACCCGGTGGACGTCGGGCGAGATCTTGCCCTTGACGGGTCCCAGCGTGAGCTGGTCGCGATAGCGGCTCCAGCGGTATGCGAACTGCTCGCCGGGCTTGGCCGCGGCGCCGGTCGGGTAGACGCCGCTGGCGCGTTGGATCGTGAGCGTGAAGATGGCGCCGGCGACCGTGTAGCTCCCCGATGCGTTCTCCCTCGCCTGCCCGTTGCGCTGGGTGTACGTGAAGCGGCCGCGGTCGAGGACCCAGGTCCAGGAGCCGTAGTTCTCCGGCACGACGTCCTCCGAATCGATGGCGCGCAGGTCGCTCGCCGTCGTCTTGATGCGGTAGACGCCGTCGATCGGGGTGCGCCCGGCGGCCGGCTTGGCATCGCCCGTTCGCCGCCAGGGATGCACGGCGAAGATCGTCGGACCCGGTCCCATCTTGCGCAGCGTCAGCAAACCGCGATACAGGCTCCAGCGATAGGAGAACGAGCCCTCGTTGTTCCATTCGAACGTCAGGACGTCGCCCTTCACCGAATAGGCGCCCTCCTGGTCGACCCCGTCGGATGACCCGGTGACCTTGAAGTGGCCGTTGCGCAACTCCATCCGGAACTGCCCGACGTTCCCGGGATGATCGCTCTCGCCGGATTCGTAGCCGCGGGTGTTTTCGAGCTGCTCCACCGTGACGTCTGAGCGGTAGACGCCGTCGATCGGCGTCGCCTTCGCGGATGGCGCCGTCTGTGGCGCAGAGGCGGGACAGGAAGCCGGCGCGTGGGGTTGCGCTGAGAGCTCGGAGCGCAGCGCGCGGATCCAGGTGATCGCGGCCTTCGTCGCGGGGTCGCGTTCGAGCCGGTCGTAGACGGGCTGCACCGCGCTTCGCAAGGCGGCGAGATCGGCGTCGCCCGCGGTCACGAATCTCGTACCTCGTCGGCACAGAATCCCGAGGGCTTCGCGCTCGTCGGTGCGCACCACGGCGAGCGTCGCCGCCGACGCCGCGCCGGCGGCGCGGCGCCGCGCGCTCTGCTGTGTCGGTGTCAGCGCGTCGAACGCCTTGGGGTTCGCGAACACGACGAGCGGCCGCGGCCACAGGGTGACGTTTGCGGTCAGGTATCGCGCCTCCTCGTCGTAGCGGTTGCTCGCGATCGAGCCGATCTGCTGTTCGACGCCGTCGTAGGCGTCGATCCTGCCCGCTGAAGGGATCTGCGCACCGCGCGCGCCGAGCGCGTGCAGCGTCTGCCGGGTGACCCCCGAGCCCTGGAACGCGATCGTCTTGCCCGCGTAGTCGGCGGGGCGCCGCAGACGCGCGACGCCGAGCGGCTTGCGCAGTGGGCCCGGCAGGATCCCGAGACCGACGACGCCGGCGTCGTCGAGACCGTCGAGCATCCGCTTCGCGAGCGGGCTCGCGAGCGCGCGGCGTTGCAGCGAGTAGCTGTCGATCAGCAGTGGCGCGTGCAGGGCCTCCAACGACGACACGCCGACGTCGTCGAATGCGCGCGAACCGACCCAGCCGAGTGCGGTCGTGCCCGCCTTGACGCCGGCGATGATCCTGCGCTCGTAGTCGCGCGTGCCGGCGTTCGAGGCATTCTCGAACTCGACGCGCAGCGTTCCGCCGGAGAGTCGTGCCACCGTGGCGGCGAAGGGCTCCAGCTCCCGGGCGTCGCCGTTGCCGTTGGCCATCGTCAGCACCGTGGGGTCGGGCTTGTCCTCCCCGCCGGCCT
>DATLNO010000204.1:0-2661 GCA_035536715.1 Solirubrobacteraceae bacterium | reverse complement strand
GGCAGCGTGATGGTTCTCGCCGGTGAAGCGGGCGTCGGCAAGACCCGTCTCGCCGAAGAAGGCGCGTACCTCGCCGCGTCCGCGGGCGTCCACAGCGCGTGGGCGGCTTGCTGGGACAGTGCCGCCGAGCCACTGTCCCTGTGGTCGGCGTTGCTCGCCTCCATGGACCACAACGCCGCCGCATCGATGCCGGCGCCGCCGGGATCCGAGACGGACCGCGAGGGTGCTCGGGCCATGTGGACGCACGCCCTCGTCGCCCATCTCCAGGCCACCACTGCCGGTCGTCCAACCTTGCTGATCGTCGATGACGTGCAGTGGTGCGACCCGCTCCCGCTGCTGGCGCTCGAGGTGCTGTGCACCACGATCGGTCGCATGCCGGTCGGGCTGCTGCTCACCCTTCGCGACGACGGAGCGGTCGCGGCGGACGGCCTCAGTCGAGTCGCCAGCCGTGGCCGTCGCCTGATCGTTCCGCCGCTGACGAGCCCTGAGGTCGCGGCGCTGGCCGCCGAGGTCACCGGCCGGGCCTTGACATCGGCCGCGGCCGCCCGGCTCCATAACCGCACGGCCGGCAACGTGCTGTTCGCCCGGGAGCTGCTGGCGAACAGCGAGGCCGGAATCGACATCGATGTCCCGGGCGGTTCGGCCACGCGGGCTAGCGCACTGTTCGGGACACGGCTGGCCGCGCTGTCTGAGCCTTCGCTCCTCGCGCTGCAGGCAGCGAGCGTCATCGGACGCCGGTTCCGTCTCGACGTCCTCGCCGAGACCCTCGGCAGCACCCCTGACGCGGTGCTCGAGCTTCTCGACGAAGGCGCCGCCGGCGGCATCGTCCGCGGCGCGGGGATCGGCGCCCACGAGTTCATCCATCCACTGCTCGCCGAGGCGTGCTACGCGTCCGCCGACCTGCCCCGCCGAGTTCGCCTGCACCGAGACGTCGGCGAAGCCATGGAGCGACTGCGCGCCCGAGGCATCGCGATCCCAGCGGTGGAACTCGCCCACCACTTCGCGAACGCGGCGGCCGCCGGCGTTGCCCCCAAAGCCGTCGAGTACGCAGCGGCCGCAGGTCGGGAGAGCATGGATCAGCTCGGCTACGAAGACGCTGCACGGGACTTCGCCCGCGCGTTGGCAGCGCTCGACCTGTGCCCCACCGACAACGCGACCCGCGCCGACCTCCTCCTCCACCTCGCCGACGCGCACGCCGCCGCTGGCGATATCCCGGCAGCACGAGCCGCCTACGAAGCCGTCGTCCCGCTCGCCCGCACCCACCAATGGCCCGAACGTCTCGCGCGCGCTGCCTTGGGTGTTGGCTCCGGGCCTGGGGGCTTCGAGGTACCCGCCTTCGACCGCGACCAGATTGCCCTCCTCGAGGAAGCGGCTGCGATCGCTGGCGGCATCCTGCGCGCGCAGGTTCTCGCCCGACTCTCGGTCGCCCTGTCGTTGGATCCTGACGCGGTGCGACGCACTCGCTTGAGCGAGGAGGCGATCGCGGCGGCCCGCCAGGCGGATGACCGACTCGCCCTCGGCTACGCCTTGGCGTCGTGGTGCGACGTGATCGCCGGCCCCGCGGACGTCGAGCGCCGCTTGGATGCGTCCTCGGAGATCCTGGCGTGCGCGTCAGCGGTGAACGACACCCGCCTGGAGCTACTCGGGCGCCGCCTTCGTGTCGTCGCGCTCCTCGAGACAGGTCTCGTCGGCAAGGCCGACGACGAGATCGCTGCCTTCGCCGACCGAGCCGACCGGCTGGGCCAGGTCGTCTACTCGTGGTACGTGCCGCTGTGGCGCGCCATGCGCGCCATCAGCGAGGGGCGCTTCGCTGCCGCCGAGCAACTGCGCCACGATGCCGAGCGCCTCGGCGCGCTGGCGCACAGCGAGAACGCGTCGATGTTGACCGGCTCGCAGCTCACCATGCTGCGCAGCGAGCTCGGTGATCCGGAAGCGCTCGGGTTCTACGAGGACGTGATCGTGCGATGGCCCGGCCTGGCCGTGATGGCACGCCCTCAACTGGCCTACAGCTACGCCGCGTCCGGCGATATCGACCGTGCGCGCGACGAGCTCGCATCTGTCGACCTCGCCGCGTACTCGATCGATGCTCTGGGGTCGGAGTGGCTGCCGTCGGTCGTCGGGCTCGCCTATGCCGCCGCCCTCACCTCGACCTCCGACTTGGCCGCGACGCTGTACCGGACGCTTGTGCCGTTCCGAAGCCTTCACGCCATCGACGGCATCGGCTGCTACGACATGGGCAGCGTCGAACGACCGCTGGGGATGCTCGCGGCAGCCGACGGCAACACCGCCCTCGCCGTCGAGCACTTCGACGCCGCCGTGCGTCAACACCGCCAGACGGGCGAGCGGCTGTTGGTGGCAGGCACCCTGCGCGACGCATCCCGGGCACTGCACGATCCGGCGATGCTCAACGAAGCGCAGGCGATCTACACCACGCTCGGTGTCAACCCCGCGTCCAGCGGCCCGGCGACCGATACCGAACCCGCTCGCGAGGGATCATCGGGCAACGTGTTCAGACGAGAGGGCGACGGCTGGATGGTCGGGCTCGGCGGCTCGGCCCGTCTCATGCGCGACACCAAGGGCATGCGCGATCTCGCCCGCCTCCTCGCCCAGCCCAACACCGACATCCACGTCCTCGACCTGGTGGCCGACGGCCCGACGGTG
>DATLNO010000203.1:0-16498 GCA_035536715.1 Solirubrobacteraceae bacterium | reverse complement strand
GCGCAGCCTGCCGAGGAGCCGCTGCTGGACGAGCAGGCACAGGCGCTGCGCGGGCGTATCGAGCGTCTGCAGCGCCGGCGCGAGCAGCTCGGGCCTGTCAATCCGCTCGCCAAGGACGAGTACGAGCAGGCGCTCGCGCACGTCACCGAGCTCGAGCTGCAGCGCAACGACCTCGAAACGGCGCTGCGCGAGCTGCGCACGCTGATCCGCGACACCGACCGCCAGATCCGCGAGACGTTCGACGAGACCTTCCAGGCGGCCGCGCGCAACTTCGAGCAGCTCGCCGCGCAGCTGTTCCCCGGCGGGCGCGGGCGGCTGCGGCTCGTCAAGGACGAGCAGCACATCACCGGCTTCGCCGGACAGCCGCCGGGCGGAGAGGACGCGGGTGACGATGACGAAGCCGCCGAGGCCGAACTGGCCGCCAGGGAAGACGAGGAGGAGGAGGTGCTCGGGGTCGAGATCGAGATCACTCCGGCCGGCAAGTCGATGAAGCGCCTGACGCTGCTCTCCGGCGGCGAGAAGTCGATGACGGCGATTGCCTTCCTGTTCGCGGTCTTCCTCGCGAAGCCGTGCCCGTTCTATGTTCTCGACGAGGTCGAGGCGGCGCTCGACGATCCCAACATCACGCGCTTTCTCGAGCTGCTGCGCACCTACGCCGACCGCGCGCAGTTCATCGTCGTCACCCATCAGAAGCGCACGATGGAGGCCGCCGACACGCTGTACGGCGTCTCGATGGGCGACGACGGTGTGTCGAAGGTCATCTCGCGGCGGCTGCCGCGAGACGAGCCTGCCGCCGGCGCTGCGCCTGCCGCAGGCGCGGCATAGCCCCGCCAGGTCGCGCAGCTCTCGCGTCGCGTTATCGCAGCTCAGCCGCCTCGAGGCCGAGCCGTCCGGCCCATCGCGTACGCCCGCGGCGCACGGCCGCCACTGGCCTTGCTGGCACTGTCATCGCGCCGCCCGTCGGTAGGCTCGACGCATGGAGTTCGACCACACCTTCTCCGTCGCGGCGCCGATCGACGCAGTCTGGGCGATGATCGCCGACATCCAGCGGGTCGCACCGTGCGTCCCCAACACCCGCGTTACCGCACGCGCCGGACCCGACAGCCACAACGTCGAGATCACTGCTGCGGTCGGGCCCTTCGAGATCACGTCCGAGGGCACGATCACGCTGACCGAGCGCGATGATGCCGCGCATCGCGAGGTGCTGAAGGTCATCGCGAACGACGCCGATGGCGACCAGCTCGCCGAGGCGATGCTGACGATCGTGCTGACCGAGGCCGCCGGAACGACCGACGCCGCCGTCCACTCGAGCGTCGAGCTCGGCGGGATCGGGCTGTTCGTCTCCGAGGAGGCGCTCGATCACGTGGCAGGCGACATGCTGCGGACGTTCGCCTCGAATCTCGAAGGACTGCTGCGCGAGGCGCCGGAACCGGCCTAGAGAACGATCCCGATGATCCCCAGGACGAGCGACAGCACCGCGTTCGGTGCGTCCTGCGTCTCTGTCGGAAACGCGCTCACATCAACCTCCGCGTAGCTCGAAACGTGCCGTGATCGTGACCGTACTGCGGCTACAACGCCTTTTCGGCGAAGTAATCGGCGATGTGGTTTGCGTTGTACTGCTCGATCTCGACGTACCCGGCATCAGCGAACAGCCTGCGACTGTGCTGCTGCGCCGGCCCGCTGTCGACGCGCACGCGCTCGTAGCCGAGCTCACGTGCCGTCTGCTCCAGCTCCGCGAGCAGCGCCCGGCCGGCGCCACGCGAGCGCGCGCCGGGCACGACATACATCCGCTTGATCTCGCAGACACCCGCCTCGAGTCGGCGCACCCCGCCGATCGCGATCGGGCACTCGTCCTCGTAGCCGACGAGGAAGGCGCCGTCGGGCGCCACCATCTCGTCCGGTGTCGTGACCGAGCCGGGGCGGGCCGCGCGGCCGGGGTACTGCGCGTTGAAGAGGCCGATCAGCTCACCGAGCAACTCGCGGCCCGGTGACTCGTCGGATCGGCCGATACGGAACTCGAGCGCCATCGGTGGTCGCTATCGTCGCGCATCGCCATGGCCCGCGACTGGAACGACCTCTTCATCACAGACGGCGGCACGTCCGCCGCGGCGGCTGCCGCGACCGGCGACGAGCCCGAGCGCAAGCGCGGCTTCTTCAAGCGCCTGCGCAAGAACCTCTCCAAGACGCGTGATGCGCTCGGCGCCGAGATCCAGGCGACGCTGCTGGAAGGCGACGTCGACGAGGACACGTGGGAGCGCCTCGAGGAGGCGCTGATCATGGCCGACGTCGGCGCGATGACGACTGCGCGGGTCGTCGGCGAGCTCGAGGAGGAGGCGACCGGCGGCGCGATCACCGGCGGCGAGGCGCTCGGCAACCGACTCGCCGAGATGCTTGCGGACATCGCCCGCACCGGCGACGACCGCATCGACCTGCGCCACTCACCGACGGTGATCATGGCCGTCGGCGTCAACGGCACCGGCAAGACGACGACGATCGGCAAGCTCGCCTGGCACCTGCAGCAGGAGCTCGGCCTCAAGGTCGTGCTCGGCGCGGCCGACACGTTCCGCGCCGCCGCCGTCGAGCAGCTCGCCGGCTGGGCCAAGCGCGCCGGCTGCGAGATCGTCACCGGTCGCGAGGCCTCAGACCCCGGCTCGGTGGCCTTCGAGACCATCCGGCAGGCGCGCGCGAGCGGCGCCGACGTCGTGATCATCGACACCGCCGGGCGGCTGCACACGCAGGACAACCTCATGGCCGAGCTCGCCAAGGTACGCCGCGTGATCTCCAAGCAGATCGAGGACGCGCCACACGAGACGCTGCTCACCGTCGACGCGACGACGGGTCAGAACGGGCTGCGTCAGGCCAAGCTCTTCTCCGAGGTCGTCCCGGTCGACGGGATCGTGCTGACGAAGCTCGACGGCACCGCAAAGGGCGGCATCGCGCTCGCGATCGCCGGTGAGCTCGGGATCCCCGTCAAGCTCATCGGCATCGGCGAGGCGCTGGAGGACCTGCGCCCGTTCGACGCCGACGAGTACGCCCGCGCGCTGCTCACGTAGCCGGCCGATCTACGGGCGGTAACCCGCGACGCGCAGGGTGCCGATCAGCTCGCCATCGCTCGCGCTCGTGAACGTGACGAAGGCAAGTACGGCGGTGCTTCGTCCGGCGGCGATCGCGAGGTCCCCGCCGCCGGGGCGCTCGTCGCCGAGGACAGACGTGGTCGGTCGCGGCCGCTGCTCGGTCGGCGCCGCCGGTGGGACCGTCTCCGTCGGCTGCCATCCGTTCGCGACGGCGGCCGCCACGCGGATGCGCGGGTCCGTCTCGCTGGGGGGCACCTCCTGCCACGCGACCAGCGCACGGTCCGCGAGCGCCGCCAGCGCCGGGCGCAGGGCGAGCGCGGGCAGCGCCGTCAGCGCGCGGGGCCCGATCGCGCCCAGCCAGGACGCAGTGGCGGTCAGCCGTGGGTTGCGGAAGTAGTCGTTGTCGCCGGGTTCCGAGACGACCTCGTAGTTGCGCCATGCCGCGACCAGGCCGATCCGCGGGATCGCGACGTGAGGAGCGCCGCTGATGCGTACGTCGGCGACTGTCACCGGCGCCGCGAACGTGCGGTCGGCGGCGCGCAGGCGGGCAAAGCGCACCGGGCTGCTCGGCGACGCGGTGTGCCGCCAGGCGACGCCGGCGCCGCCCGGGCCGGCGACGGCGCGCGCGAAGGCGGTCGGCTCGCCGGGAGGTGACAGCGTCTGCGCCGGTCCGAAGCGCAGGCCGCGCTTGCGAAGGACCGATCCCTTCGCTGTCGCGTCGCTCTGCGTCGTCCACGCGGCAAGGATCTTGCCGTCCGGCGCCAGGGCCAGCGTCGGCGGCGCCTCGAACGGCGTGTCGCCGCCGATCCGCTGGCGTGGGGCGAAGCGCGCCCCGACGCGACGGCGAACGAGGATCTCGACGCGGTTGCCGCGCTCGAGGCACAGCACGGTGAGCCCGCGATCGCCGACGACGAGCCCGGCGAGATAGAGCGTGCTGTTGAGCGAGCCGGCCAGCACCGTGAGTGGCCGGCCGAAGCGCTTGCCCGCAGGCGCCGTGGCGACGCGCACCTGCCGGCGAACGGGCCCGTCGCGCTTGGCGACCGTCGTCACGATCCATCCCGCCACGGCGACGCCCTCGGGGGAGACAGCGACCCGTACGTCGGAGATGCTTCCCTGGGCGCGGATCCCAGGACCGCTGCGCACGTCGTCGAGCTCCTGGTTGATCCCGAAGCGGCGCCCGCGGCCCAGGCGGGCGAACAGCCGCGTGCGGCGCCCGCGCGAGCCGGGCACGAGCCCTTCGAAGGCGACGGCGGAGCGCTCGCCGGAGGGGTTCATCGCGATCGCGAAATGCTCGACGGAGAGCCCGGAGACGGAGGCGGTGGTCGACGTCGAGACCGCGCCCTGCGCGGCCGCAGCGCCGGCCCAGCCGCCGGCGAGGGCGACGCCAAGCGTCACGGCCGAGAGACGAAGAGCGTGCATATCGTTACAACGTGCGAGCCCCGCGCGGGGTTGCGCCTATATTCCACCGGGATGGACGCATGGATGTTCTGGATCCTCCTCGCGGTGATCTTCGCCGCCGGCGAGGTCATGACCCTGGGCTTCTTTCTCGCCCCCTTCGCGGCGGGCGCCCTGCTCGGTGCGGCGGCCGATCTCGCCGGTGCGGGCGCCGTCGTCTCGATCCTCGTCTTCCTGATCAGCTCGGGGCTGTTCTTCGGCCTCCTGCGACCCATCGCGCGCCGCCACCTGCGCACCCCGGCACAGCTGCGCACCGGCGCCGCCGCGCTCGTCGGCAAGACGGCGACGGTCACGACGCGGATCGACGCGGGCGGTGGCGCCGTCAAGCTCGAGGGTGAGATCTGGACCGCGCGCCCGTATGACGGCGACGAGGTCTACGAGCCGGGCAGCCGCGTGCACGTCGTCGAGATCAAGGGCGCGACCGCGCTCGTCAGCGAAGGCTAGGAGACACACCTCATGGAAGCCGGCCTCATCGTGCTTGCCATCATCGCCGTGTTCGCGCTGCTGCTCGCAGCGCGCACCGTGCGGATCATCCCGCAGGCTCGTGCCGGTGTCGTGGAGCGGTTCGGCCGCTATCAGCGAACGCTGCTGCCCGGGCTGGCAATCGTCATCCCGTTTGTCGATCGCGTGCGCCCGCTGATCGATCTGCGCGAGCAGGTCGTGACGTTCAAGCCCGCGGGCGTGATCACCGGCGACAACGTCGGCATCCAGATCGACAGCGTCCTGTACTTCACGATCACCGATGCGAAGTCCGTCTCCTACGAGGTCGCCAACCCGCTGCAGGCGATCGAGCAGCTCACGGTCACCACGCTGCGAAACGTGATCGGCGGCCTGACGCTCGAGCAGGCGCTGACGAGCCGCGACGAGATCAACTCGCAGCTGCGCACCGTGCTCGATGAGGCGACCGGCCGCTGGGGGATCCGCGTCAACCGCGTGGAGGTCAAGGCGATCGACCCGCCGGCGACGATCCAGGAGGCGATGGAGAAGCAGATGCGCGCCGAGCGCGACCGCCGTGCGGCGATCCTGACGGCCGAGGGCTCCAAGCAGTCGCAGATCCTCAACGCCGAGGGTGAGAAGCAGGCGGCGGTGCTGCGCGCCGAGGGCCAGCGGACGGCCGCGATCCTGCGCTCCGAGGGCGAGGCGAAGGCGATCGACACGGTCTTCAAGGCGATCCACGAGGGCGGCCCTGACCAGGGCCTGCTCTCCTACCAGTACCTGCAGATGCTGCCCAAGCTCGCGCAGGGCGACGCGAACAAGATCTTCGTCATCCCGAGCGAGTTCAGCCAGGCGCTGGGCAGCATCGGGGGCGCGATCTCCGGCGCGGTGCGGCCGAGCCCGCCCCCTCCGCCACCGCCCACTGTGTGAGCGCCTTCGTCGTCCCGCAGGACGTCGAAGACTACGCGGCGGCGCACACGTCGCCGCCGGCTGCGCACCTCCGGGCGCTCGCGGCGCAAACGCGTGCGACGCTCGATTCGCCGCAGATGCTGACCGGGGAGATCGAGGGCCGCTTCCTCGAGTTCCTCGTCTTCCTCGCGCAGCCGCGCGTGGTCCTGGAGATCGGCACGTACTCCGGCTACAGCGCGCTCTCGATGGCGGCGGAGCTGCCGCCGGACGGCCGGATCGTCACATGCGAGCTCGACCCCGAGCGGGTGGCGTTCGCCCGGCGCCACATCGAGGAGGCCGGCTTGCACGATCGCATCGAGGTGCGCGAGGGACCGGCGCTCGAGACGGTGGAGTCGCTCGACGGCCCGTTCGACCTCGTGTTCGTCGACGCCGACAAGAAGGGCTACCGCGAGTACTACGAGGCCGTCCTGCCCAAGCTCTCCGACCGCGGCCTGATCGTCGTCGACAACGTCCTGTGGAGCGGCCGCGTCGCGCAGGAGCCGTCCGAGGACGACAGCGAAGCGACCCGCGCGCTGCGGGAGTTCGACGACCACGTGGCGGCGGATTCGCGCGTGGTCAACGTGATGCTGAGCGTGCGCGACGGCGTGACGCTCGTGCGGCGCGCCTGAGCCTGAACGCTACGCCACGAGGCTGTTGTTGATCACGGTCAACAGCGGTTCGCCGGGCCAGCCCGCTGCAGCGTGGCCCAGAACGCGTTCGCCCCGCCTAGACTGCATCGGCCGTGTTCGACACGCTTTCCGAGAAGCTCCAGGCGACCCTCGCCGACGTCCGCAAGCGCGGGACGCTGACCGAGGCGGACGTCAACGCCGCGATGCGCGAGATCCGCCTCGCGCTGCTCGAGGCCGACGTGAACTTCAAGGTCGTCAAGTCGTTCACGAACACGGTCAAGGAGCGCTGCCTCGGGGCCGACGTGCTCGGCCAGCTGAACCCCGGCCAGCAGGTCGTGAAGATCGTCAACGAGGAGCTGACCGCTTTGATGGGCGGGGCGTCGGCGTCGGTCGCGTTCGCACCCCGGCCGCCGACGGTGATCCTCATGGCCGGCCTGCAGGGCTCGGGTAAGACGACCGCCACCGCCAAGCTCGCGCGCTTTCTCAACAAGGAGCACGGCTCGTCCGTCGCGCTCGCGGCGTGCGACGTCTACCGCCCGGCGGCGGTCGACCAGCTCGTGAAGGTCGGCGCCCAGGTCGGCGCGACGGTCTACGAGCAGGGCACCGACAAGGACCCCGTCGACATCGCCAAATGGGCGCTCGATCAGGCCAAGCGCGATGGCAAGGACGTGCTGATCGTCGACACCGCAGGGCGCCTGCACATCGACGAGAAGCTCATGGACGAGCTCGTCAAGATCCGCAAGGCGGTCAAGCCGACGACGGTGCTGCTCGTCGTCGATGCGATGACCGGCCAGGACGCCGTCAACGTCGCCGAGCAGTTCGCCGGCGCCGTCGCCTTCGACGGCGTGCTGATGTCCAAGCTCGACGGTGACGCCCGCGGCGGCGCGGCGCTGTCGGTCAAGGCGGTCACCGGCAAGCCGATCGTGTTCGCCTCGACGGGCGAGCACCTCGATCAGTTCGAGCGCTTCCACCCCGACCGCATGGCGCAGCGGATCCTTGGCATGGGCGACGTCCTGTCGTTCATCGAGAAGGCCGAGGCGCAGATCGATGAGGACGAGGCGAAGGAGCTCGAGCGCAAGCTGCGCCGCAACGAGTTCACCTTCGAGGACTTCCTTTCGCAGCTGAAGATGATGCGCAAGATGGGGCCGCTGCAGTCCCTGCTGGGAATGATCCCGGGCTTTCAGGGCGCGGCCATGAAGAACGTCAAGGTCGACGAGCGCGAGCTCGATCGCATCGAGGCGATCATCCTGTCGATGACGCCGCTGGAGCGCCGGCGGCCCGATCTGATCAAGGGATCGCGGCGCCTGCGCATCGCCAAGGGATCGGGCACGACGGTCCAGCACGTCAACCAGCTCGTCAAGCAGTTCGGTCAGATGCAGAAGCTCATGAAGCAGCTGGGGAAGGGCAAGATGCCCGACCTCCAGGCCATGATGCGACAGGGTCGCTAGGCTGTCTCGCAATGGCCGTTCGAATGAGACTCACACGTGTCGGAGGCCGCAAGGACCCGATCTGGCGCATCGTCGTCGCGGATTCGCGCTCGCCGCGCGACGGCCGCGTCATCGAGACGATCGGGCACTACAACGCGCAGACCGATCCTTCGACGATTCGCGTCGACGAGGATCGTGCCCGCCACTGGCTCGAGCGCGGCGCGCAGCCGTCCGACCAGGTGCGCAAGCTGCTGCACATCCAGGGCATCGCGTAGCCGGATTCAGGACCCGCCGCCCACCCCCACACACCCGGGCGGCCGTCGTGCAAGAGCTTCTGGAATACCTCGCCCGCTCCCTCGTCGATGATCCCGATGCTGTTCGCGTCGAGAAGTTCGACGAGGACGACGGCAGCGTCGTGCTCGAGCTCGCTGTCGGTGAGGACGACTACGGCAAGGTCATCGGCCGCGGTGGCCGCACGGCCAACGCGTTGCGCACCGTGCTGAAGGCTGCCGCCGTGAGGCAAGGCACCCGCGTGTTCGTCGACATCGTCGACTGACGAGCCGGTGCCCGCTGTGTCTCAGCTCAACGCCGGACGCGTCGGGCGGCCACACGGGCTCGACGGGTCCTTTCACGTGACCCGGCCGCGCGGCGTGCTGCTCAAGCTCGGCGGCGCACTGCAGATCGGCGCGGACGTGCACGAGATCGTCCGTCGCGCGGGTACCGAGGACCGGCCGATCCTGCGCCTGCTCGGGGTCGACGACCGTGCTGCGGTCGAGGCGCTGCGTGGCGCGGATCTGATGGTGTCGCGCGCCGACGCGCCGTCCTTGCCGGAGGGCGAGTACTGGGCCGAGGATCTCGAGGGCTGTGTCGTGGAGACGGCCAACGGCCGCGAGCTCGGCGTCGTGACGCGGATGCGGCCGCTGCCCTCGTGCGAGGCGCTCGAGGTCGGCGACCTGCTCGTGCCGATGGTCGGCGAGGCGGTCTTGAGCGTGAACATCGCCACGCAGCGGATCGTCGTCGACCCCGGATTTCTCGGGCTCGAGGCCTCGTAGATGGCCTGCTTCGCGCCCCGCGCAGCGACCTTGGCGTAGCCGGCCCGGGGCGATCTGATGCGGATCGACGTCGTGACGCTGTTTCCCGACTGGTTCGACTGGTTTCGCGGCCAGCGGCATGTCGCCAATGCGCTTGCCTGTGGGCACGAGCTGCGAACGCTGGATCTGCGCGAGCACACGCCGCTGAGCGGCGGCCAGGTCGACGACACGCCGTTCGGCGGAGGTGCGGGGATGGTGCTGCGCGTCGACGTGATGGACGCGGCGCTGCGCGGGTTCTATGAGGGCACGGACCCGGTCGACCTGCGCAACCAGCGTCGCGTCATAGCGCTGACGCCCGGCGGGCGCCTGCTCGACGACCGGCTGGTCGACGAACTCGCGGCCGAGCCGGACATCACGATGCTGTGCGGGCGCTACGAGGGCTTCGACGAGCGCATCGTGGAGCATTTCGCCAGCGACGCGGTGTCGATCGGCGAGTACGTGATCGCCGGTGGAGAGCTGGCCGCGATGGTCGTATGCGATGCGGTGATGCGCAAGCTGCCGGGCGCACTGGGCCACAGCGACTCCGCGCTCGAGGAGTCCTTCTCGACCGCGCTCGGAGGGCGGCCGGAGTACCCGCACTACACGCGCCCGGCGGACTACCGCGGCTGGAAGGTGCCCGACGTCCTGCTGTCCGGGCACCACGAGCAGATCCGCGCGTGGCGCCTGGAACGCTCACGCGAACGCGGCGGCGAGTCGACCGACGACTGAGCTGCCGGCGGCCCGTCGCCGGACGCTGCTCAGGCCGGTGAGACGTCGTCCCGGGCACGGCGGGGCGGTGTACCAACGCCGTCGCTATCATGCGGCTTCGGCGCGGCCAGCCTCTTACGTCCGCGCCCTTTCTTCGCCATGTCCTCAGTCATCGAAAGCCTCGAGCGCGCTCAGCTGCGCCGCGTCCCCAGCTTCCAGGCGGGCGACCGCCTGCGTGTCCACTTCCAGGTGATCGAGGGCACGCGCAAGCGCACGCAGGTCTTCGAGGGCGTCGTGATCAAGCGCCAGGGCCATGGTGCCCGCGAGACGTTCACCGTACGCAAGCAGTCCTTTGGCGTCGGCGTCGAGCGGACGTTCCCCGTCCACTCACCGAAGATCGAGAAGATCGATGTCGCGGCACGTGGCGACGTCCGGCGCGCGAAGCTCTACTACCTGCGCGACCGGGTCGGCAAGCGCGCCCGCGTCCGCGAGCGCCGCTACACCGGTCCCGAGGAGCGCGTCCAAGTCGGGCTGCTGCACGACCCCGCGGCCCAGCTCGAGGCCGAGGCGGCCGCTGAGCCGGAGGCCGTGGACGCTTACGGCGTCGTGGCTGACGAGGCCGTTGCCGAAGTAGCCGAGGTCCCGGCGCAGGCAGGCGACACCGAAGGGGCCCCGACGAACGGGACCGCTGCCGAAGGCGAGGCCGCGAAGGCCCCCTCCGGCGAGCAGACGTGAAAAAAGACGAACCGTCCAAAGGCAACTCCTTCGTCGAGCTTGTCCTCATCGTCGCCGTCGCGCTGGGTCTCGCGCTCGGGATCCAGGCGTTTCTCGTCAAGCCCTACAGGATCCCGTCGCCGTCGATGGTCCCCACCCTCGCGGTCGGCCAGCGCGTGCTCGTCAACCGCATCGGCAACAACTTGGGCGACCCGGTAGTCGGCGACGTGACCGTCTTCCATCCGCCGACCGGGGCCGAGAGCGACACGCAGTGCGCCGTCACTCCGGAACCCCGGCAGCCGTGTCCGAAACCGACGTCCGCCAAGGCCGAGGTGAACTACATCAAACGCATCGTCGCCGGCCCGGGGGACACGCTCGCCGTCCAGGACGGCCACGTCGTCCGTAACGGCAAGCGCCAGTCCGAGCCCTTCATCGCGCCCTGCGGCGCCGGCCCGGAGTGCAACCTCACGAACGCCATCACGATCCCGAAGGGCCACTACTTCATGATGGGCGACAACCGCGGCTCCTCGGACGACAGCCGATTCTGGGGCCCGGTGCGGCGCGAATGGATCATCGGCAACGCCTTCGCCACGTACTGGCCGCCGAAGCGCATCGGCCTGCTCTAGAAGGTTGGGTCGGGGCGCGTATCCAAGCGCCTGCTGATCCTTGGCTTCGCCTGCTGCGCGCTGAGTCTGTGATCCCACCGCTCGGCGTCGGCGGACTGATCATCGCATTCGATCGCGAGCGGCGGCACCGGGGACGACGATCGTCGTCCTCGGCCTACTGCTGCCGATCATCGGCGCGATCATTTTCAGTCCTTCCCGGCCAAGCCCGACCGCATCCCGAGCCCGAACATGGCCCCGACACTGGAAGTGTGGGACCGGATTGTCGTCAATCCGGGCGGGGCCGAGCCGAACGTTGGCGACATCGTCGTCTTTCACCCGCCGAGGGCGCGGAGAGCGACACGCGGTGCGCTTTCGCGCCGGAGCCCAGGCAGCCCTGTCCGAAGCCGACGTCCGCCAAGGCCGAGGTGAACTTCATCAAGCCCATCGTCGCCGGCCCGGGGGACACGCTGGCCGTCCAGGACGGCCACGTCGTCCGCAACGGCATGCGCCAGTCCGAGCCCTTCATCGAGGCTTGCGGCGCCGGTCCCGAGTGCAACCGCAGCAATCACGGTTCCGCCCGACCACTACTTCATGATGGGCGACAACCGTGGAGCCTCTGACGACAGCCGCTTCTGGGGCCCCGTGCCCGCCGACGCCATCGTCGGTCCAGCCTTCTTCCGCTATTGGCCCAGTGGCCGCATCCGCGGGCTCTGACAACCGCGCGCGGCGCAGGAAAGCCGCGCGCAAGCGCACCAGTGGCAGCCGCCTGTTCGCCTTTGACCGCCGCCTCGGCGTGCGGTGGGTCGCGGGCGCCGACGAGGCCGGTCGCGGCTGCCTGGCCGGTCCGCTCGTCGCCGCCGGCGTGCTCTTCGACACCGAGTCGCTGACGACGCGCGAACTGCGCGCGCTG
Organism: Solirubrobacteraceae bacterium; assembly: GCA_035536715.1. Taxonomy (GTDB): domain Bacteria; phylum Actinomycetota; class Thermoleophilia; order Solirubrobacterales; family Solirubrobacteraceae; genus CADCVQ01. The sequence goes on along the minus strand of DATLNO010000203.1, from coordinate 4,523 downwards.
AGCCGCCTCAACGACTCCAAGCAGCACACGCATGCGGTCCGCGAGGAGCTGTTTCCGATCGTCATGCGCACGGCCGTCAAGGTCTGCGTCGTGTCGCGCTGCGCCCGCACGATCGACGCGCGCGGCCTCCACAAGACAAACCTCGCGGCGCTGCGCGACGCGCTGCTTGGCGTCGCCCGCCCGGGCTGCATCTGCCTGTCCGATGGCTTCGCCGTCGGCAATCTCGGGTGCGACCAGCGCGCGATCGTCGAGGGTGATGCGACCTCCGCTGCGATCGCCGCCGCGTCGATCGTTGCCAAGGTGACGCGCGACCGCTACATGCGCCGCGCCGACGAACTCCATCCTGGCTGGGAGTTTGCGGCGCACGTCGGCTACTCGACGCCCGAGCATCGCGATGCGATCCAGCGCCTCGGCGTATCGCCGCTTCACCGACTGAGCTTTCAGTCCACCGCGTATCAGCAGCTCGCGCTGTAACGCAACCATCTCAGAACGCCGCCTCGATGTGATCGAGCCGTACGAGCTGGCTGTTGCGGTCCACCGTGACGCCGACGACGTCGAAGCGCAGGTCCCGCGACCGCGGCCGGTCGGGCGCCTCGACGAGCCAGGCTGCGGCCATCTTGCGCACGCGCCGGCACTTGTCGGATGAGACCGCGTGCAGGGATGACTCGAGCGCGCCCGCGCGGCGCGTCTTGACCTCGACGAACACGAGCCACGTCTCGTCGCAGACGATGAGGTCGATCTCGCCGAACCGCGTCCGGTAGTTGGAGGCGACGAGGCGGAGGCCGAGGCGCTCCAGGTGCTCGCGGGCGAGACGCTCGCCGAGGCGGCCCAGGTGGTGGCGCAGATCGATGACCATCGGCGGCCACGCTAGGTGGCCCGGTGTGTCATTTCAGCACGCGATCGCAACAACTTCGCGCAATGATCGTGTCGTCTTTTCGGCGCCGCATTCGCGTGACATCGGCTGCGCAGAATTGTCACGAAGCGGTGGTGTTCGGTCACACGGTCGCGCCTACCGTGCCGTCGATGCTTGCCCATGCGACGACGTTTGCGCTCGACGGACTCACCGCCCGCCAGATCACCGTCGAGGTCGACCTGCGGCGCGGCCTGCCCGCGTTCACGATCGTGGGTCGCGGCGACGCCGCCGTGCGCGAGTCGCGCGAGCGGGTACAGACGGCGCTCATCAATGCCGGCTTTCGGTTTCCGCAGCGTCGGATCACCGTCAACCTCGCGCCGGCCCACCTGCGCAAGATCGGCCCCGGCTTCGACCTGGCGACCGCCTGCGGCGTGCTCGTCGCCTCCGAGCAGCTTCCGGCGAGCGGGCTGGACCGCTGGGCGGTGTTCGGCGAGCTCGGGCTCGGCGGCGAGCTACGTCATTGCCGCGGTGTGCTGGCGGTCGCCGAGGGCGCGCGCGGCGCGGGCATCGCCGGGCTCATCGTGGCGCGCGAATGCGCGCGCGAAGCGGCGCTCGTCGACGGGCTCGCGGTCGCGGGCGTGGCAAGCCTGCCCGAAGTTGCCGCGATCCTGCGTGGCGAGCCGCCGCCGGAACTTCCTCCGTGCGGCGAGCGCCGGCCGCAACGCACCGGAGCGCCGGACCTCGCCGACGTCCGTGGCCACAGCGAGGCGATCCGCGCGATCACGATCGCCGCGGCCGGCGCGCACAACATCCTGCTGTCGGGCCCGCCGGGAACCGGCAAGACGATGCTCGCGCGACGGGTGATCTCCGTCCTGCCACCGCTGACGCGTGAGGAGGCGATCGCACTCACGCGCATCCATAGCGTCACGGGCCTGCACCACGCGGACGGCCTCGTCGAGCAGCGACCCTTTCGCGCGCCCCACCACACGATCTCGCCGTCCGGCCTCGTCGGCGGTGGCGCGCTGCCGGCGCCAGGCGAGGCGAGCCTCGCCCACCACGGGATCCTGTTCCTCGACGAGCTGTCGGAGTTCAGCCGGCCGGCGCTCGAGTCGTTGCGCCAGCCACTCGAGGACGGCACCGTGACGATCGTGCGCGGCCAGCGCACGGTCACGTTCCCGACACGGTTTCAGCTCGTCGCCTCGACCAACCCGTGTCCCTGCGGCCTCGCCGGGGAGCCGCGCTGTCGCTGCTCGGAGGCCGACATCGCCCGCCACCGGCGCAAGCTCAGCGGCCCGCTGCTGGACCGCATGGACCTGCTCGTCCATATGCCGCGGCCCAAACCCGAGGCGCTCGAGGGGGATCGCGGGACATCCTCGGGTGCCGTGCTCGCGGCGGTGCTCGAGGCCCGCGAGCGACAAGCGCGGAGGCTCACCGGCACGGGCCTTCGGACGAACGCCGAGCTCACGCCGGAGCTTGTGCGCCAAGTCGTCCACGCCGACGCCGGGGCACACGCCGAGCTGCGTGGCGCGTATATGCGTGGCGAGCTGAGCCCGCGCGGTCGCGGACGGATCCTGCGCGTCGCGCGGACGATCGCCGATCTCGACGGCAGCGCTCGCGTGTGCGCGAACCACGTCGGTCAGGCGCTGTTCTATCGCCGCGAGACGGTGCTCGACGGAGCGCAGGCCGCGTGACCGCCTGCGACGGATGCCTGCGTCGCGTGGCGCTCGTGGCGCTGCTCGCGCCCTACGTCGAGCGCGGCCCGCGCGACCGCCACAAGCTGCGCGAGATGCTGTCGCTGTCCGACATGCGATTGATCGAGGCGCTGGCCGGAGATCGCCAGGGCTCGATTCAGCACGCGCACGCATCGTTCGATCCCGCGCGCGCCCGCGAGCGGTTGCGCGCCGCGTCGATGCACGCGGTGTGCCGCCACGACCCGAGCTACCCACCCCGGATGCTCGAGGCCGACGATGCACCCGCAGTCCTGCACGTGGCCGGCAATGTCGAACGCGTCGCGGTCCTCGCTGACCGTGATGTCCCCGCCGTCGCGGTGGTCGGTGCGCGACGCGCCGGCGCCGACGGCCTCGAGATCGCGCGCGGCCTTGGGCGCGGACTTGCGGCGGCCGGTGTCACGGTCATCAGCGGGATGGCACTCGGGATCGACGCGGCCGCGCACGCCGGTGCGCTCGAGGTCGGCGGGCCGACGATCACCGTGCTGGCCGGCGGCGCTGACGTCGCCTATCCCGCCAGCAAACGCAGTCTGCACCGCGAGCTTGTCCGCACACAGGCCGCAGTCTCCGAGATGCCGCCCGGCTGCAAGCCGTTTCGCTGGTGCTTTCCGGCGCGCAACCGCACGATCGCGGGCCTGGCATCGATGACGATCGTGGTCGAGGCAACGGAACGCTCGGGCTCGCTCATCACCGCCGATCTGGCGCAGGAGCTCGGCCGCGCGGTGGGAGCGGTGCCCGGGCCGGTGACCGGAACGCGTTGCGCGGGAAGCAACGCGCTGCTGCGCGACGGCGCCTTCGTCATCCGCGACGCGCAGGACGCGCTGGACGAGGCGCTCGGCATCGGCGTCGCGACGGCGCTCGGCGGGCGGCGGCCCGAGGAGCTCAGCGCGGCGCTGCGCTCCCTGCTGCTGCGTGTGGAGGACGGCCGCGACACCGTTTCCGCGCTGGCGGAGACACCGGCCGAGGCCGAGCACGCGATCGCGGGTCTGGCCGAGCTCGAGCTGCTGGGCTTCGTACGTCGCGGAATGGGAGGGCACTATGTGCGGCTTCCGTGAGCACGCGCCCTATCCTCGCCCGCATGCCAGCACGCCGCGTGCCCGTCGCGCTCTCGATCGCCGGGTCGGACTCGGGGGGCGGCGCCGGAATCCAGGCGGATCTCAAGGCGTTCGCGCGGGCCGGGGTGCATGGAACGACGGCGATCACCGCGATCACGGTGCAGAACACGGTCGCGGTCTCGGCGGCGCAGGCGGTCGAGCCAGAGATCATCAGCGGCCAGATCCACGCCGTCGTCGAGGACCTCGGGGTCGACGCGATCAAGATCGGGATGCTCGGCGACGTCGCGACGATCGAGGCGGTTGCGCAAGCGCTCGATGCCCTGCCGCCCGGCACGCCGATCGTGCACGACCCGGTGATGATCGCCGAGTCCGGCGCGCGCCTGCTGGCGCTCGATGCCGTCGACGCGCTGCGCACGCTGATCGTCTCGCGCGCGACCGTGATCACGCCGAACCTCGCCGAGGCACGGGTGCTCGCCGGTGACGACCGGCTGGACGGAATCGACCTCGTTCGCGCGCTGCACGCGCTCGGGCCGGGCAACGTCGTCGTCACCGGCGGTCACCGTGACGAGGCGACGGATTTGTTCTTCGACGGACAGACGCTCACCGAGCTTCCGGGTGAGCGCCATCCCGACGGTGCCGCCCACGGCTCTGGCTGCACGCACTCCTCGACGCTCGCCGCACGTCTGGCGCTTGGCGACCACCCGCTGGCGGCGGCGCGCCATGCCCGTGCGGTGGCGTCGGCCGCGGTGGCGGACGGGCTGCGCGAGCTCGGAGCGGGCGCCGGTCCGGTCGATGTGTTCGGCCTTTCGCGCCAGGAGTGACATCTGCGCGGATGACCCTCCCTGGAGGCGTCGCCGCTTTGCCATAATCGCCCGCTGTGCGGTTTTT
>DATLNO010000202.1:0-5695 GCA_035536715.1 Solirubrobacteraceae bacterium | reverse complement strand
GCGCAGCGAACGCGACGGCCTCGGCCGGCGTCGTGACCTCGCCGGCGAAGTGGGCCTCGTCGATCTCGGCGAGCAGACGGCCGAGCTCGGGCCCGTCGGCCAACTCGAGCGCCGCCGCGAGCGCGTCGCCGCGGACGAGCGGCGTCCGACGCCCCTGGGCCCGCCACTCGAGCGCCGCGGGCATGACCTCGCGTGCCAGATCGAGGTGCTTGGCGATGGACTCCTCGGCCTTGCGCCCGCGCGTCGCCAGCCGATCGGCGACCGACAGCAGCGTGACGTCGACCTCGACGGGCGCAGTGGCCATCAGGTAGCGATACAGCGCGCGCCGTGACAGCGGCGTCTCGTGGACGAGGAAGCCAAGTCGCAGGTGATGGCGAGTGAGCGCCGCGACGTGGACCTTGAGCTTCTCGCTGGCCTTCAGGCGGGTGAGGATGTCGCGAGCAAGCTCGGCGCCGGCACGGTCATGGCCGAGGAACGTCGGCGAGCCGTCGCCGCGGCGACCGAGCGTCGACGGCTTGGCGGCGTCATGCAGCAGCGCGCCGAGTCGCAGCGCGAAGCCGCGGTCGACCTCGTCGGCGAGCGGCTCGGCCAGCACCGCCGAGATGCAGGCGGCATGCGCGGGGCCGAAGACGGCGCCGGGATCGTCCTGCAGGGCGATCGCCTGCTCGAGCACCTCGATCGTGTGCGCGTGGACGTCGGCGTGGTGGTAACGGCTCTGATCGACGCCGTGCAGGGCGTGCAGCTCGGGCAGGATCGCCGCGGTCAGGCCGATCTCGTCCATCAGCGCAAGCGAGGCGATGACGTCGTCGCCGTCGACGATCCGCTTCAGCTCGGCGAACACGCGCTCCTGCGCGACAGCGGCACTGGCGGGCGCGCTCGCCCGCGCGAGCGCCACGGTTTCCTTCTCGGGGGCCAGGCCGAGCTCTGCCGCCAGCCGCACGAGCCGCACGACGCGCAGAGGATCGTCGGCGAGGGAACGCTGACCCACCGCGCGCAGCCGGCCCGCCACGAGGTCGTCCGCGCCACCGTGCGGGTCGACACGCCGGCCGCCCCCGAGTGGTTGCGCTATAGCGTTGATCGTGAAGTCGCGCAGGGCGAGGTCGCTGTCCAGCGAGCCGCCGCGCAGCGGGCTGAGGTCGATCTGCCAAGAGCGATCGGGGGCCATCACGCGCCAGGATCCGAACTCGTCCGAGAGCTCAAACGCCGGCCCGCGCGTCCCGCGAGCGACCGCACGCGCCGCGGTGCGGGCGTCGCCGTCGACGACGATGTCGACGTCCGAGGTCGGGCGGCCGAGCAGCTCGTCGCGCACCGCGCCGCCGACGACCCACGCGCTGTGGCCCCGCAACGCCTCGGCAGCGAGGATGAGAGGGTTTCGTCCTACGGTCATCGCGAGCTCTGACCTTCGGACGACTTCACACGAGTCATCGCAAGCTCCGACGGTTCAGACGATGTCAGGAAGACCACGTCACACTGGCTCGCCGTCGCGGTGATAGACCCGCGGCACGCGCGGCAGCAGCCCGCAGGTCACCTCGTAGTTGATGGTCCCGAGGCGCTGCGCGACCTCCTCGGTGCTGATGTGCCCCTCCCCCTGCCGCCCGATCAGGACCGCCGTGTCGCCGACGGCCGCCGCCGGTGGGCTGCCGACGTCGAGGATCACGTTGTCCATGCTCACCGTGCCGACAAGCGGCCGACGCACGCCTCGTACCAGCACGTCGGCGTTGTTCGTCAGGGCGCGTCGCACACCGTCGCCATACCCGATCGGGATCGTTGCCGTGTGCGTCGCGCGCTCGGCGACGAAGCGCCGCCCGTAGCCCGCGCTCTCGCCGGGCGCGATCGGTTTGACGGCGGACACGTAGGAGTGCAGTTCGAGCGCGGCCTCCAGGTCGCGCGCCTCGGCGTCCTCGAGGAATGGATCGAGGCCGTAGATCGCGATGCCGGCGCGCACCATGTCGAAGTGCGCGGCGCGATCGCGCAGCGTCGCGGCGCTGTTGGCGGCGTGCAGGATGATCGAGGGGTGCGCGGCCTTCAGCGGCAGCGCCCAGGCCTCGAAGCGCCCGAGCTGCTCGCCGAAGAACGCGTCGCCTCGCTCGTCGGCTGTCGCGAAATGCGTCATCGCGCCGGCGAGGAAGACCCCCTCCGTCGCCGCGGCCGCCTTCGCGACGCGCGTCGCCGCCGCGGTGTCACGGGTACCGAGCCGCCCCATGCCGGTGTCGAGCTTGACGTGCACCGAGCCGCCGCCCCGCTCGGCAACCGCGGCGACGAACGCCTCGTCCCAGGCGATGACATCGGCGTCGGCCTCGAGGGCGACGTCGAGCTCGACTGGCGACAGCGCACCCATGACGAGGATCGGGGCGTGGATGCCCGCGGCGCGCAGCGCAGCCGCCTCGCGTGCCGCGACGACCGCCAACCACGTCGCGCCGCCGCCCAGCGCAGCGCGCGCCGCCGGTACGGCGCCGTGGCCGTATCCGTCGGCCTTCACGACCGCGCACAGCGCGCCGTCGGCGGCGAGCTCGCCCCGCATGCGAGCGACGTTGCGCTCGATCGCCGCGAGGTTGACGCGGGCGACCGCGCGAACCGCCACGTCCTGCTGAACCGCCATCGGCGCAGGCTACTCGGCGGGCTCGCCGCGCAGGGCGTGCGGCAGCGCGGCGATCACGTCGCTCGCGATGACGCCGTCGATCCCCCGCTCGTCCGCGGCAACGCGTCCGGCCGCGGCGTGCCGGCGCACGCCCGCGCACGCGGCCGCGAAGGGATCCATGCCCTTTGCCAGGAAAGCGCCGATGACGCCGCTCAGCACATCACCGGTCCCCGCGGTGGCGAGCGCCGGCGCGGACAGGCTGTTGACGGCGGCGCGGCCGTCGGGCAACGCGATGATCGTGTCGTCGCCCTTCAGCACGACGACGGCGTTCGCCCGCCGCGCGGTCTCTCGCGCGCTGCGTAGCCGCCTGCGGCCGACCTCGTCGCTCGAGCCGCCGAGCAGGCGGGCGAGCTCGCCCGCATGTGGCGTGAGGACGGTGGGCGCAGAGCGGGTCGCGAGCGAGTCGAGCGCGCCCGCGAGCGCGTTGAGCCCGTCGGCGTCGAGCAGCAGCGGGACGTCGGCCCGCGCGGCGAGCGCGCGCACGAATGCGAACGCGGCATCGCTGCGCCCAGCGCCTGGACCGAGCACGAGCGCTCCTGCACGCGCGATCGCGTCGAGCGCCTCGTCGATGCCCTCGGGCGACAGCGCGCCGTCGTCGTCGGCAAGGCCACGCGTCATGACCTCCAGCAGCCGCGTCTCGAAGACGAGCTCGAGCGATGCCGGAACGAGTGCGGTGACGTAGCCCGCGCCCGCTCGCATCGCCGCCTCCGCGGCCAGGCACGGCGCACCGGTCAGGCCGCGCGAGCCGCCGGCGACGACGACGTGGCCTGAGCTGAACTTCGTCGCCGCGGTGTTGCGCGAGGGAACGAGCGCGTGCACGCGCTCGGTCAGCAGCCCGACGTCGGGCGTCACGGGGGCGCCCGGCGGGATCTTGATGTCGATGACGTGCAGCTCACCCGTCTGCTGCTTGCCGGGCGCGATCCAGTGCGCGGGCTTGGCCGCCGCGAAGGTCACCGTCGTGGTCGCGACGACCGACGCGCGCGCGGCCTCACCCGTCGAGGCGCGGACGCCGCTGGCGACGTCGGCCGCCACCACCGGCCCGCCGAAGTCCGCGATCGCGTCGATCGCGTCCCGCGCGATCCCGCGCGGCTCATCGTCGAAGCCGGTCCCGAAGATCGCGTCGACAATGACCGCCGCGTCGGCGAGCGCGTGCAGATCGAACGGCTCGTGCGCTCCGTCCAGGCGTTCGAGGTTGACCAGGGCATCGCGCGTGTACTCCTGCGGTTCGGCGAGCAGCAGCACGCGGACGCTGCGGCGGAGCGCGCGCAGCAGCCGGCCGGCGACGAGCCCGTCGCCGCCGTTGTTGCCCTTGCCGCAGACGACCGCGACCGGTCCGCGCGGCGCCGCGCGATCGGCGAGCAGGGCGAGCCCCGAGCCGGCGCGCTCCATGAGGTCCAGCGACGGAACACCGCGCTCCTCGATCGCCCAGCGGTCCGTCGCGCGCATCTGCTCAGCGCCGTATAGCGGGTCGAGCCAGTCCGGAAGCGGCGGGGTGGTCACTTCACCATCGCGACGGCGCCCGCGGTCGCCTTGGAGTGCGTCATCGAGATGTCGACCTCGACCCCCAACTCGGCAAGCGGCCCGTGCAGCGCCACGCGCGTCTGCGCGCCCTCGCCGACGACCTCGATGTCGTGGTGGCTCCAGACCTCCAGCCGCAGCGCTTTCGCGACCGCCTCCTTCGCGCAGAAGCGCGCGGCGAGGTGTCGTCCGGGCCGGGCGTGCCGCGCCGCGTACGCGCGCTCGCCGTCGGTGAACAGACGCAACGCCAGGCCTGGCCGTCGTTCGAGCGCCTGCTCAATCCGCTCGATCTCCAGCAGGTCGATCCCGACGGACATGCGGCCATCGTAAAGGCGCGTCGGCGGCGGCTGGCGGACCTCGACGACAAAGGGGGCGCTTCGGAGCGCTGCTGAACAGCATCGATGAGGAAGTGGGTCGGACCCACCGGGGCCGCCGCGCGTCGTGCCGGGCCGGTGGCGCCGATCGCGGGGAGGGGTCTTGGAACTTATGCGACGCATAGTCGCGTTTCTTCCAAGACCCCCCGGCCCACGCCGGAACCGGGCGCCACGACCGCCCGTCCCACCCGTCCTTCATTGATGCAGGACACAAACGACACGCGCACCGCCTGCGTCAAAGCAGCGTCGGCGCCGGCCTACTCGACCGTGACGGTCTTCGCGAGGTTGCGCGGCTGGTCGACGTTCAGCCCGCGCTTGCGCGCGACGTAGTAGGCGAAGAGCTGCAGCGGGATGACCGCCAGCAGCGCCTGCAGCATCCAGTCGGTGCGCGGGATGAAGATGACCTCCTCGGCGATGTCGTCGAGGCGGTCGTCGCCATCGGTGGCGATCGCGATGACGTGCGCGCCGCGCGCGCGGACCTCCTGGATGTTGGAGATCATCTTGTCGAGGATCGGCATGTCCGTCGCGACGCAGACGACGGGCGTCGACTCGTCGAGCAGCGCGATCGGGCCGTGCTTCATCTCCCCGCCGGCGTAGGCGTCGGTCGCGATGTAGGAGATCTCCTTGAGCTTCAGCGCGCCCTCGAGCGCGACCGCACGCCCGACGTGGCGGCCGAGGTAGAGGTAGAAGTTCGAGTCGGCGTGGCGCTCGGCCGCCGTCTGGATCGTCGTGTCGAGGTTCTCGATCAGCTCGCAGATGCGCGTGGGCAGCTGCTTGATGTCGGCCACGAGCTCGGCCAGGCGCTCGCGCGGCAGCGTCTCGCGCAGCTCCGCCAGGCGCAGCGCCAGCAGGTACATCGCGGCGACCTGGCAGACGAACGTCTTCGTCGCCGCGACCGACACCTCGAGTCCCGCGCGGGTGTAGAGCACGCCGTCTGCGTCGCGCGTGGCCTGCGAGCCGACGACGTTCGTCACGGCGAGGACCTTCGCGCCGCGCTCGCGCGCCAGGCGCATCGCCGCGAGCGTGTCCGCGGTCTCGCCCGACTGCGTGATCCCGATGACGAGCTCACGCTCGGAGACGATCGGGTTGCGGTAGCGCCACTCCGAGGCGATGTCCATCTCGACCGGGATCCGCGCCCACTCCTCGATCGCGTAGCGCCCGATCA
>DATLNO010000201.1:0-4947 GCA_035536715.1 Solirubrobacteraceae bacterium | reverse complement strand
CCCAGGCCCGTCAGCACGTACAGGACGCCGAACACCACGAAGTCGTGCCAGTGCAGGAGGTTCTCCCAGGCCTGCCAGACGACGATTCCGAGGGCGAGGAACGGCACCACGGTCACGAGCCCGGTGGCAATACGGTCAGCCGTCTCGTGCGCGCAAGGCTCGATGTCATGCGCGCTCAGAGCGCTCTCCATCTCCGATCGTCCTTTCGTGTGCCGAGCGTTCGGGCCGCCTGTCGACCCGATTGCACGGTCTTGAACCGTAGCGTTCCGGCGGGGCAACGTGACACCGCGGCCGGGCCGCCGTTCAGCTCCCGATCCCGCCGCTCGTACGTCCCTTCAGCTCGGCGATCTCGCTCACCATTGCGTCGATCACCTCGTTGAGGTCGGCGACGGCGCTGACATCCCCGGCGCGCATCATGTCCGTCGCCGCGCGGGCATCCGCGAGGTTCTCCTCGAGGCGGCCCAGCGCATCGACGATCGACGAGACATCCATACGTGCGCGAAACCTACCCGGCCATCACGCGGCGTGCACCGCTGCGCCGAGGTTCGAGCGCGCGCGGATGATCAGCGACTTCGTCGCGGGCACAGTGGTCTGCAGGCGGCGGGCTGTCTCGATGTGCGAGCAGCCGTCGAACTCGCGCATGACGAGCGCCATCCGCTGGCGCTCGGGCAGGCGCGCGATCTCGGCGACGAGCCGGCGCATGTCGTCGCGCTCCTGGACGAACTGGGCGGTGTCAGCGGTCGGCACGGCGTTGAGCGCGAACTCGTCGTCGTAACGCCCGGCGCATTGGGGGGAACGCAGCTCGTCGAGCGCGCGGTTGCGCACGATCATGTACAGCCACGGGCGGAGCGTCATCGGCCGGTCGGTCACGCGCAGGCCGCGGTAGGCGCGGACGAAGGCGTCCTGCACGATGTCGTCGGCGTCGTGGCCGGTTCCGTTGAGCATGCGCCGGGCGAAGGCGATCAGCGCAGTGCGGTAGCGACGGTGGATCTCCTCGAACGGGGCATTGTCGCCGCTGCGGAAGCGGGCGACGAGATCGTCGTCGGACAGCCTCGAGAGCGGGAGGGTCGGACGGGCGACTGCGGTGGAGACTGCGGACATGGGTGGGGCTCCTTGCCGTTTGGCGTTGTGAGCAAGATCACGCGGCACGGCCTGCCGCCGGGCGCCCCCGGGGTCACACCTCGCACCCTCAGGTGTGACCTGTCACCACCCAGGTGGCCTTGACCCAGTGGGCCTTCTCGCAACGCTGCACGCGAAACGGCGGACGGTGATCACCGCCAGGCGGCGTCCTCACCACCGGCCGGAGGACCACGCTCGGACCAGCGTCGGTCGGCCGGCGGTGCCGGTCGATGTGCCAGAGGCACACCTTCCTCCCTGCGTCCTTGCCTGACGGCGCCGCCGCCTCGCCGTTCCACGCACCCCGTTGCGAGAAGACCCACGCGGTATGCGAAGCTCAACAGGCCGATGAAGCAGGCTGATCAGTCACCGCTCGCCGCCCACGCCGCCACCCCGGCCGAGCTGCGCGAGCGCATCGAGGCCGAGCGCACCGGAACGCCGTTTCTCGTGTTGCGAGACGGCGACGGGGCGCAACGGCTGTTCGTCCTCGATCCCGCCAAGGAGCGCATCACGGTCGGCCGCAGCGCCGGCAACGACGTGGCGCTGCCGTGGGACACCGAGGTCTCGCGCCTGCACGCCGAACTCGAACGCCTCGGCGACGAGTGGACCGCCGCCGACGACGGCCTCTCGCGCAACGGGTCATTCGTCAACAGCCAGCGGGTCTCCGGCCGCCACCGGCTGCGCGACGGGGACGTGCTGCGCGTCGGGCGCACGCAGATCGCCTTCCGCGTACCCGAGTCCTCGCCGGACTCGACTCCGACCGTCGCCGCCGGCAGCCGCGCCGAGCTCCCCACCCTGACCGCGACGCAGCGCTCGGTGCTCACGGCGCTGTGTCGCCCCTACAAGGGCACCGAGCTCGCTACGCCGGCGACCAACCAGCAGATCGCCGACGAGCTGTATCTCTCCGTCGACGCGGTGAAGGCGCACCTGCGCACGCTGTTCGGCTACTTCGGCGTCCAGCACCTGCCGCAGAACCAGAAGCGCTCGTACCTCGCGATGCGCGCGCTGCAGGACGGCGTCGTGTCGCGCCGGGATCTGTAGCGCGGTGTGCCGGAGTCCGCGTCCGCTCATGCGGTCTGAGTCCTCGCGGGCCTGACGCGCGAGGTGCGATATCGCCGCCGTTCACGGGCGCCGAGGATCCGCGCGGCACTCGAGTCGCCCCGCGCCCGCGCGAGCGCCACCTACTGGGGCCGGTAGAACCGCACCCGCTGCAGACCGTCGTCATCGAGCACGGTCAGCCAGACCGCGCGGCCGCGGGTGATGTCCAGCGCGTAGGGGCGGCTGCCGGTATCGACGCGCTCGAGCACCTTGCGCGTGTCCGCGTCGATGCGGATCAGGCGCCCGGCCTCCTTCGCAGTCACCCACACGGACTTGCCGCCGACGGCGACGCGCTCGGGAATCGCCTGGAGCGCGATCGATGTCGTCTCGAGGCTGCGCGGGTTGATCCGCGTGATCTCGTCGTCGCCCGCCGCGGCAACCCAGATGGCGCCCTCGCCGACGGCGATTCCGCGCGGCGCCGCGCCCACGCGCACGCGTGTAGAGGATCCGTCGCTCGTGCGAATCCGGGTGACCGTCGAACTGAAGCGGTTGGTCACCCAGACCGCTCCGGCGCCGACCGCGAGGTCCTGCACGCCGCGTTCGACCGCAATCTCGCGCTGGTCGCCGGTGCCGGGATCGATTCGCACGACCGACTCCGGCGAGCGGTCGTCCGAATCCGAGTTGCGCACGCCCACCCAGACCGCGCCTGCGCCGGTCGCGACCGCGACGTTGCGGCCCGGCCTGGCGATCTCGATCGCCCCGCCCGGCACGCGGCGCCGGGTCCTGGCGTTGATGCGCAGCACCGTGTTCGTACTCTCCTTCGTGACCCACACCGAGTCGAAGCCGGCGGCGATCGAGCTCGCGCCGTCGCCGACGTTCAGGCGCCCGTCGGCTTCGCCGGTGACGGCGTCGGCGAGCGCGATCGCTCCCTCGCGGTTGCTCAGCGCCCACACGTCGCCGGCGGCGATCGTCAGCGCATTGGGCCGAGCGAGGACGCCGGACTTCGTGACGTCGACCGTCGCCGGGCGCAGCCCCCGCTGTGCAGGCGGCGGCGGTGGCGGCGCGGGAGCGGTCCCACCACCCTCGCCGTCGCCGCCGAGCACCGCGAACCCCACACCAGTGGTGAAGAGGACCGCGGCCATCGCGAGCAGGCCGTGGCGGCGCTGGCGCCGCGTAGGCCGCCACCCGCCCACGCCCATCCCCGGGCTCGCCGCGCCGGCCGGCGACAGCTGTGTCTCACCGTCGGGGTCGACGACCGCCGCGGCCCGCGCAGCCGTCGCCTCCGTCCTGCTATCGATCGGCGCCGCCTGTCCGCGACCGACGTTGCGCTCCGGCACTGCGGTCGCGCTGCGGCCTGCGGCGCGCAGGGCCGCGCGGCCGAGATCGCCCGCCGACGGGTAACGGTCGGAGGGGTCCTTCGCGAGCGCGCGCGCGATGACCCCCTCGAACTCGGGCGGCACGTCCTCGCTCGGCGGCGGCGAGTTGAGGTGCGCCCACAGCGTCGCCTCGTCGGTCTCGCGCATGTACGGCGCGTCGCCGGTCAGCGTGTGGACGAGCACGCAGCCCAGCGCGTAGACGTCGGTGCGGGCGTCGATCCGCTCGCCGCGGATCTGCTCCGGGGCCACGTAGCCGAGCGTTCCGACCCAGCCACCGGCACGGCTCAGCCCCGCGCCGTCGGTTGTCGCCGAGCGCTTCGTCAGCCCGAAGTCCGTCAGGTAGGACTGGTCGTCGTCGCCGAGCAGGACGTTGGCCGGCTTCACGTCCCGGTGAACGAGCCCGTGGCGGTGCGCGGCATCGAGCGCTCCTCCGACCTGCGCGACGATGTGCGCGGCGCGCTCTGGATCGAGGCGCCCCTCTGCCCGCACGAGCGCGCGCAGGTCGGGCCCGTCGATGTAGCGCATGACGATGAACAGCACGCCGTCGCGCTCGCCCGCGTGGTAGACGGGGATCACGTTGGGATGCTCGATCGAGGCCGCGGCCTTGGACTCGGCGACGAAGCGCTTGCGGAAGTCCTCCTCCTGCGCGAGGACCGGGGTGATGACCTTCAGCGCCACGATCCGCTCCAGGCCGAGCTCCGTCGCGCGGTAGACGACACCCATCCCGCCACGGCCGGCGACGCCCTCGATGCGGTGATCGGCGAAGACGTCGCCTGGTGCGAACTCCGGCATGCACTACGTCTTCTAGCGGTTCGGCCACAACCTTGTGCTGGCTGCTCGCGTTCACGGTGAATGCGCACACCCAGGACGATCCTCGTCGGCGTCGAATTCGGTGTGTCGGCGGCATGCCAGCGCGTGCGATGCTCAGCCGGTGCGATGCGATCGAGGGCAGTGGCTCAGCCCTCGGTCCAGCGCGGTCTGGCAAGGCTCGTCATAGCTCGACGGCAGGTCGATCACGATCGTGTATGTCCGCGCGCAGCGAACAGGTCCGTTCGATGCACGAGCTCGAGGCTGCGCGTGCGCATCGCCGACCTTGAGTTGGCGTTGCAGAGACGCAGTCACGACGGGATGACCGCGTGCTGCGCATCGAGGTCTTCTGCGAGCAGCTTGCCGACGGGCTTCAGTGCAGTCGGCGGGGCGGGCCGCGGGGCGCCGCGACGGTGCAGCTTCGCGCATCGGCAAGGTCGGCATCCCGGACGCGATCCTCAACAAGCCCGGGCCGCTGACACCCGACGAGCGCGCGGTCATGGCCGAGCACCCAGTCATCGGCGAGCGCATCCTACGCAGCATCGGCGGCTTCGCCGCGGTCGCTGACATCGTGCGCCACGAGCACGAGTCGTTCGACGGCAGCGGCTAC
>DATLNO010000200.1:0-25269 GCA_035536715.1 Solirubrobacteraceae bacterium | reverse complement strand
GTACATCGCGATGACGATGAAGCCGACGATGCCGCCGACGAACACGATCATCACGGGCTCGAGGATCGAGGTGAGCGCCTTGACGGACGCCGCGACCTGGTCCTCGTAGAAGTCGCCGATCTTCGAGAGCATCGTCGTCAGCGCGCCCGTCTCCTCGCCGACCTTGACCATGTGGCCGACCATCGCCGGGAACACCGGCGAGTCCATCAGCGGCTGGGCGATCGTGCCGCCCGCCTTGACGCTCGCCGTGACGGCGTCCATCGCCTCCTCGACGACGACGTTGCCCGCCGTCTGCTTGGTGATGTCGATCGCCTGCAGCAGCGGCACCCCCGCGCCCATCAGCGCGGAGAACGTGCGCGACCAGCGGGCGAGGGCGACCTTGTGGAAGATGTCGCCGATCTTGAACGGGATCCGCAGCAGGAAGCGCTGCGACATCGACCGCCCCTTTGGCGTCTTCTTGAACTTGAGGAACGCGAACACGAACGCGATGGTGCCGGCGAGCAGCAGGTACCACTGGCCGGTGACGACGTCTGAGATCGCCATCACAAACCGAGTCATCGCGGGCATCTGGGCGTCGCCGCCGATCTCCTCGAACACGCCCGCGAACACCGGGACGATGAAGGCGACCATGCCGAGCATCACGACCATCGCGAAGCTCAGGATCACGATCGGGTAGGCCATCGCCGACTTGACCTGGCGGCGCAGCGACTCCTCCTTCTCGAGCTGGTCGGAGATCCGCAGCAGGGACTCCTCGAGCACGCCGCCCGTCTCGCCGGCGCGCACCATGGCGACGTACAGCGGGTTGAAGGTCTTCGGGTTGCGCTCGAGCGCGTCGGAGAGCGGCAGGCCCGCTTCGACGTCCTTGCGCACGTCGACCAACTGCTCGGCGAGCTTCTTGTTCTCGGTCTGCGCCTCGAGCACGTACAGCGAGCGAAGGATCGTCATGCCGCTGGAGACCATCGTCGCCAGCTGGCGGGTCATGATCGACAGGTCGCCGAGCTTGATCCGGTTGGCCCAGGGCAGCTCGATGTCCTTCTTCGCGGCGCTCTTCTCCCCGATGTCGAGGACGATGAGGCCCTTCTGCTTGAGCTGGTCGGCGACGGACTGCTTGGACTCGGCCTCGACCTCGCCCTTGGCCTGCTGGCCCGCGAGGTCGATCGCCTTGAAGACATACGTGCTCATCAGTGGGCTCCTAGTTGACCGAGAACGATCCGGCGCCGAGCAGGCGGCGCAGCTCGTCCGGGGTCGAGGAACGGGACTCGCCGAGCTTCTGGGTGATCTTGCCCTGGCGGATGAGGGTCGCGAGCGCCGCGTCCATCGTCTGCATGCCGATGCTCGCGCCCGTCTGCAGCGAGGAGTAGATCTGGTGCGTCTTGCCCTCGCGGATGAGGTTGCGGATCGCCGGCGTGGCGAGCAGCACCTCGCAGGCCGCGATGCGGCCGGCGCCGTCCATCGTCGGCAGCAGCTGCTGGGTGATGATCCCCTGCAGCGCGACCGAGAGCTGGACGCGGACCTGCTGCTGCTGCTCAGGCGGGAAGACGTCGATGATGCGGTCGATCGTCTGCGGCGCATCCTGCGTATGCAGGGTCGCGAAGACGAGGTGGCCGGTCTCAGCGGCGGTCAGCGCGGTGTGGATCGTCTCGAGATCGCGCATCTCGCCGACGAGGATCACGTCGGGGTCCTGACGCAACGCGGCCTTCAGGCCGGCGGCGAAGGACTGCGCGTCTGCGCCGATCTCGCGCTGGTTGACGATGCACTTCTTGTGGCCGTGGAGGAACTCGATCGGGTCCTCGATCGTCATGATGTGCTCTTCGCGCGTGGCGTTGATCTCGTCGATCACCGCCGCCAGCGAGGTCGACTTACCCGAGCCGGTCGGGCCCGTGACGAGCACGAAACCGCGCGGCCGCTTGGCCAGGTCGTGCAGGACGAGTGGCAGGCCGAGCTCGTCGACCGTCTTGATCGTCGCCGGGATGAGCCGGAACGCTGCGCCGATCGCCGCGCGCTGGTAGTACGCGTTGACGCGAAAGCGAGCGCGATCGGGGATCGAGTAGGCAAAGTCGATCTGCCAATCGGTCTCCAGGCGCTGGCGCTGGTCGTTGGAGAGGATCGAGTAGACGATCTCGCGTGTCTGCTCGGTGGTCATGACGGGGTACTCCTCCAGCGCTTGGAGGCGTCCCCGGACCCGTACCGTCGGATGGGCTCCGGCCGTCAGATGCAGATCGGAGGCGTTGCGCTCGATGACCTCGAGCAGTAGATCGGCGAAGTCAAGGCTCATTACGGCGGGCTATCGGCCTGCCATCGGCCTGTGAAGCTTGTTCGGGCCGGGAAGTGGACGACCGTATGATCAGTGACACGAATGGCTGAGCAGCAGACGCGCACGCGCCGCAAGCAGTCCGAAGAGCGCCGCCCATGGCGCGTGGAGGGCGAGCGCAAGGACCCCGACGAGCGCGACGGGTCGCCCGCCCGCGCCGGCCGCATGCCGCGCCCGCCCGGCTCGCGGCGCTTCTGGCAGTTCCTGCTCATCCTGCTGGTGCTGAACATCATCCTCGGCCAGCTGATCCCGTCCAGCGAGGACAAGCGGCTCGACGTCCCGTACACGTTCTTCCGCGCGCAGGTGATCGCGGGCAACGTCGAGGAGGTCAACGCCCGCAACGACGTCATCCAGGGCGAGTTTCGCGAGGCGGTGAAGTTCGAGAAGGACGGGCCCGAGAAGACCTTCGAGACCGTACGACCCACCTTCGCGCAGGACGACGAGCTGCTCAAGCTCCTGCTCGAGAAGCGCGTCGAGGTCAATGCGCGCCCGATCGACGAGGGCCGCTCGTTCCTCGCGACGCTGCTGATCTCGTTCGGGCCGACGCTGCTGATCGTCGGCCTACTGATCTACTTCCTGCGCCGCAGCGCGGCCGCGGCCGGTGGCGGCGCGCTCGCGCTCGGCCGCTCGAAGGCCAAGCGCTACGACGCCTCGGACACCCGCGTGACCTTCGAGGACGTCGCCGGGATCGACGAGGTCGAGGACGAGCTCAAGGAGATCGTCGACTTCCTCAAGAACCCCGACCGCTATCGCAAGCTCGGCGCAGCATTCCCGAAGGGCGTCCTGCTGTCGGGCCCGCCCGGCACCGGCAAGACGCTGCTCGCGCGCGCCGTCGCGGGTGAAGCCGATGTGCCGTTCTTCTCGCTCAGCGCCTCGGAGTTCGTCGAGATGGTCGTCGGCGTCGGAGCGTCGCGCGTGCGCGATCTCTTCGACCAGGCCAAGAAGGCCGCCCCCGCGATCATCTTCATCGACGAGCTCGACGCGATCGGCCGTGCCCGCGGCGGTGGCGGCGGCTTCGGCGGCCATGATGAGCGCGAGCAGACGCTCAACCAGATCCTCACCGAAATGGACGGCTTCACCGGCTCCGAGGGCGTCATCGTCCTTGCCGCGACGAACCGCCCGGAGGTGCTCGACGCGGCGCTGCTGCGCCCCGGACGCTTCGACCGGCGCCTGACCGTCAACCCGCCCGACAAGGACGGCCGCGAGCAGATCCTGAGGATCCACACGCGCTCGGTGCCGCTGGCCGACGACGTCGACCGCGCGCGGATCGCCGCGACCACGCCGGGGATGGTCGGCGCCGACCTGCGCAACCTCGTCAACGAGGCGGCGCTGATCGCCGCGCGGCGCGACCACACGACGGTCACCCAGGGGGACTTCGCCGACGCGCTGGAGCGGATCGTGCTCGGCGCCGAGCGGCGGATCACCCTGTCGGTGCACGAGCGCGAGCGCACCGCCTACCACGAGGCCGGGCACGCCGTCCTCGGCATGCTCGAGCCGGGCGCCGACCCGGTCCGCAAGGTCTCGATCGTCCCGCGCGGGCGCGCGCTCGGCGTGACGTTCCAGTCCCCCTCGACCGACCGCTACGGCTACGACGCCCGCTATCTCGAGGGCCGCATCGTCGGCGCCCTGGGCGGCCGCGCGGCCGAGGAGATCATCTACGGCAACGTCACGACCGGAGCCGAGTCCGACCTCGAGCAGGTCACGCACATCGCCCGCCAGATGGTCGGGCGCTGGGGCATGTCGGACGTCATCGGCCTCGTCTCCGTCATCCCGGCCCCCGGCGAGGAGAACTACTACGGCCCTGGCGGCCAGGCATCGGTGTCCGAGGGCACACGCGAGCTCGTCGACCGCGAGGTCCGGCGGATCGTCGAGGGCTGCTACGAGCGCGCGCGGCGCATGCTCGTCGCCAACCGCGAGCGCCTGGAATCGCTGACGCAGGCGCTGCTCGAGAAGGAGACGCTCGACCAGGACGACGCCTACCGCGCGGCCGGCTGGGAGCCGGGCCAGGCGCCGGGCGACAGCGCCCCCGGCGGCCCGCCACCAGCACTCGGCGACGACGACGCCCCCGTCACGCCCCCGGCCGAGCTGCCGGCCGGCTCCTGAGCGCAGCTGTCGTGGGGGTCGTCGAGCTCGAGGCGGCGGCAGGGCTCTACACCGCGGCGACGCTCGAACAGCTCGGGCCGTTCGCGATCGTCGACCGGATCCTCGAGCTGTGGCTCGCGCGCGGGCTGCCGGTCGGGACGACGGGGGGCGGGTCGCGAGCGCTGGACGACTATTGGCTGCACCGCGACGACCGGCTGAGCGAAGCTGAGCGGCGCGAAGACTACGCGGCGGTCTTCGACGCGCGCTTCGACGACCTCTGGCCGGAGCTGCTCAAATCGCTGGCCGAGGGCGGCGCCAACACCGAACGGACGGCGGACATGGTCCGCGCGCACCTTGGCGCCGTCATCGACGAGCGCATGATCGCGCTGACGCCGCTGCTGATCGAGCAGTTGGGCGAGGCGCTCGACGTGCTCGCCGACCGCGACATCCTCGAGGCCCATGGCGCCCGCGACATGTGGGAGCTCATCGAGCAGCGGTCGCGGCTGGACCTCGGCACGGAGCCGGACGTCGGCCGCGCCCAGACGATGGCGGCGGCGGGGACGGTGGTCATCGGGTGGCTGGCGCAGCCGGACGACGATCCCGAGAGGCGCGAAGAGGCGCGCGACGCAGCGCGCTCGTGGCTGGCCGTCGCGGCGCGGCCGCCGGACGCGGGCTAGGCGGGCGACTCGATCGGCGCGGCGCCGGTGCCCGTAACGCGCGTCACCTCGGCGATCGAGGTCAACCCGTTTCGCACCTTCTCGATGCCGTCGTCGCGCAGCGGGCGCATGCCCTGGCGAATGGCGACATCGGCGATCTCGGGACCAGGCGCGCGCGCCAGCGCAAGCTTGCGGATCTCGTCGGAGACGGTCATGACCTCATACAGGCCGACCCGGCCCTTGTAGCCGGAGTGCCCGCAGCGCGGGCACCCGCGCGGACCGTAGGCCTCCATGTCGAACTGGCTGCGGATGCCGTTGTTGCGCAGCTCCTCGGCCGTGATGATCTGGCGCTCCTTGCAGTGCTGGCAGAGCTTGCGGGCCAGGCGCTGGGCGACGACGCAGTCGATCGCCGACGCAACGAGGAACGGCTCGATCCCCATCTCGACGAGGCGGGCGATCGCGCTCGCCGCATCGTTGGTGTGCAGCGTGGAGAGCACGAGGTGGCCGGTGAGCGCGGACTCGATCGCGATCTGCGCCGTCTCGCGGTCGCGGATCTCGCCGACCATGATGATGTCGGGGTCGGCGCGCATCATCGACCGCAGACCGGTGTGGAAGTGCAGGCCGGCCTTGGAGTTGACCTGCACCTGCGTGACGCCGTCGAGCTGGTACTCGACCGGGTCCTCGATCGTGATGATGTTCTTCTCGATCGTGTTGAGCTGGCCGAGCGCGGCGTAGAGCGTCGTCGACTTGCCCGAGCCCGTGGGGCCGGTCACGAGCACGGCACCGTAGGCCTGATGGAAGGCGCGCTCGAAGCGCTCGCGCTCCTGCGCCGCCATGCCGAGCTTGTCCAGATCCATCACGACGTTGGACTTGTCGAGGATGCGCATGACGACCGATTCGCCGTGCACGCTGGGCAGCGTCACGACGCGCAGGTCGATCTTGTGGCCGTCGATCGTCAGGCCCACGCGACCGTCCTGTGGAATGCGCCGCTCGGAGATGTCGAGATCGCTCATGATCTTCATGCGGCTGATGACACCGAGCACCATCCGCCGCTGCACGGTCGTGGACTCCACGAGCACGCCGTCGATCCGGAAGCGCACACGCAGCTCGCTGCCCGTGGGCTCGAGGTGGACGTCCGATGCGCCCTGCTCGACGGCCTGCGCGATGATCTGGTTGACGAGGCGGATGACCGGCGCGTCGTCGGCGGACTCGCGCAGGTCGACGACCTCGGCCGGCGGCTGGTCATCGCCGTCGACCTCGTCGTCGGCGAAGACGTGGTCAAGGCGCGTCAGCCGCGAGATCAGGCCGAGGATGTCCTCGCGGCTCGTGACCGCCGGCCGGATCTCCTTGCCGGTCAGCAGCGCGATGTCGTCGACGGCCAGCACGTTGGCCGGATCCGCCATTGCGACGAGCAGCGTGCGGTCGTCGATGAACGCGACCGGCACCGCCTCGTAGCGCTTGGCGGCCGGGATCGAGATCAGGTTCGCCGCGGCCATGTCGGGCTGGAACGTCCCGAGGTCGAGGTGATCGAGGCCATGGCGCTCGGCGACGGCACGCGAGAGTCCGTCGGCAGTCAGCGCCCCCTGCTCGATGAGGACGTCCTCGGGCATCTTGCCCGAGCGCCGGCCCTCGTCGATCGCCGCGGCCACGCGGTCGCGCTCGACGAGGCCGAGGTCGACGATGACATCCGTCAGGAAGCGCGCCGGCCCGCCGGGATGGCGCGGCTTCGTGATCCCGTCAGGGCTCGCGCCATGCGTGGAGACCGGGCCGTGCGACGGGAAAGGGTTCAGTGGAATGGGTTCGGTGAGCATGGGGCTTCGGGGTTGCTGTCACGCGCGGCCGTGCGCATCGAGTCCAGCGGGGCGGCCGTACCGGTCCAGGTGGTGAAGCTCAACGCGCCCTGGCGCACCAGGATCTCCAGGCCGTCGACGATCTCGATTCCACGCTGTGAAGCTTCTGAAATCAGCATCGTTCCACCTGCCTTGTAGACCAGGTCCACCACTGTCGCGTACTCGGATAGCCCATCGGCGTCCAGCGGCAGGTCCTTGAAGGGGCTGGACGAACGGTCGAGCCCCACGCTGGTGCAGTTCACCAGCACATCCGCCGCGATCGCGCGCTCGACGACACGCGCCCCGAGGCCCTCCGCGCGCTGCGGTGTCCGATTCCAGATGGACACCTCTGTACCCGCGCGAGCAAGTGCCCAGACGACCGCGCGGGCGCTGCCGCCGGCGCCGAGAACGAGCGCCGAGCGCAGCGGCCGGTCGCCGAGCGCGGCGATCAGGCCGGGCGCGTCGGTGTTCTCCGCGACGATCTCGCCACCCTGTTCAAAGGTCAGCGTGTTCGCCGCCCCGATCTCGCGCGCGGCGTCGCTGGCGCTCGTGGCGAGGGCGAGCGCCGCCTCCTTATGCGGGATCGTGACGTTCGCGCCCCGAAAGCCGGCGCCATGCAGCGCGCGGACCGTGTCGGCGAAGACGGGCGGCGCCACGGGCAGGCGCTGGTAGCGCTCCAGGCCGGCGGCGCGCATCATCGCCGGCGAGCGGCTGTGGCCGACCGGCCACCCCAGGACCCCGAAGCGCGGGCCCGCCGGCCCGGTCAGCACGTCGTCGGCGACCTGCCGCCCGCGTCCGCGCGTGCGGCGTTGTAGCGCTGCGAGTCACGCTGGAACTGCTCGTTCGTCTCCGAGAAGGCGTGCTCGCCACAGGTTCCCGGCTTGACGACGAAGTAGCGGAACTTCACGTTCGCCGGCGCCGCCGCGGCGCGCATCGACGACAGCCCGGGGTTGCCGATCGGCGTCGGGGGCAGGCCGGCGCGCTTGCGCGTGTTGTACGGCGAGTCGATCTCCAGCTCGGACTGCGTCAGGGCACCACTGGGCTTGTCGAGGGCGTACCGCGACGTGGCGTCGATCCCGAGCGGGATGCCGTCCTTCAAGCGGTTGTAGATGACGGCGGCGATGAGCGGCCGTTCCTTCTCGAGCTGTGCCTCGCGCTCGACCATCGAGGCGATGATCAGGACGTCGTAGCCGCTGAGGTTCTTGCTCCGCGCGCGCCTGAAGTTGATGTCGGCGAAGTTGTCGCGGAAGGCGGCGAGCTGGCGCTCGACGAGGTCGCGTGCGGGCGCGCCTGGGCGGAGCTCGTACGTCGCCGGAAACAGGAAGCCCTCGAGCGACCGCGTGCCGCGCGGAGCGCCGTAGCGAGATGGGCTCAGCGCGCCCTGGAAGCGCCTGGAGGCCTTCAGGTAGTCGCCCGTCAACTTCGCGCGAGCGGCGATCGGAGCGATCTCGCGGCGCGACCGGCCCTCCGGGATCGTGATCTTGATCGTCGGCGCCTGCGTGGTGACCTCGGTCTTGCTGAGCGCTGTGATCGCCTTTCCGTAGGTCATGCCCCTGCGCATGGTCAGCCGCCCGGAGCGCAGGCTCTCGCGCTTGCCGGAGAGCGTCGCGCGCAGGCTGAAGAACAGACCCGAGTCGACGACGCCCGCCTCGGCCAGAAGGTCGCCGATCTCGCGGGCGCCCGAGCCCTGCGGGATCGTGACCTGCACCTGGGCACCTTCCGCGGTGCCGAAGGGCTGAAAGAGCATGAGCGCCCCGACCACGACGACGGCGAGAACCGCGAGCGCGAGCAGGCCCAGCAAGCGCTTTCCCACCGAGCGGTGCCGGCGCCGCGCGGGCCCGCCGAACTTGTCTCCGGGCGGCGTCATGACCGGCCGCGGCGCGCGCCGGACGCGGCGGATGCCGATCGGGCGCTCGGTCTCGTCGTCGAGTGCACCGGCGGGCGCGGCGGGCGGCGCAGGCGGCTGCGGCTGGATGCGGCGCACGACGCTGTCCGCAGGACGAACGGGGCGGGTGGGACGAGGCCGCGGCGCGGTCGACTTGCGCGCGGCAGGAGGCCTCGGCGCTCGCGGCTGACGACGGCTCGGGATCGATTGCGCATGCTCGCGTAGGGGCGGTGACGTGTCTGGTGGAGCGGTGGAATGACGGGAGGGATTGGACGGAGTGGACGGAGTAGACGGATTGGAGGGGCGGGTCGAAGGGGGTGGAGTTGACGCGCTCGAGGGCTTGGAAGACGTTCCCGCACGACGCGCTTCGCGTTCGAGGCGCGCGCGCTCGCGTTCCTCGGCCGACCGGGAACTGGAAGCAGATTGGTCTCGGGGTGATCTGCTCATGCCATGGGATTCGTCATAGACGCTATCCAGCCTCCCGCGACGCGTGCGCGGCGAGCCAGCCTGACAGCAGGTGCGCGGCGGCGCGCGAGTCCTCCGACGAGGTCGGATCGCCCGGATCGCGGCTCGCGATCAGGGTCGTGAAGCGCTCGTCGTAGAGCTCGACGGGCACCGTCACGCGCTCCGCGAGCCGGGCCGCCCACGCACGCGTCTCGAGTGTCTGCGCGGAGTCCGCGCCCGACAGCGACAGCGGCAGGCCGACGACGACCCGACCCACCCCGCGCTCCCGGACGAGATCGGCGATCCGGGCAAGGCCCTTGCGCGTCGCGGGACGCAGAACCGGCTCGATCGGCGTCGCAAGGGTGCCCGTCGGGTCGCTCATTGCGCAGCCGCAGCGGGCGACCCCGTAGTCGAGGGCGAGAACTCGCGCCGCCGGCTCAGTCATCTACGAGGAAAGCGCTGCCTCGATCGCCGCGCGTGCGGCGGCGATCGCCTCGGGGAGCTTGTCCGGGTCGCGACCGCCGGCCTGTGCCATGGTGTCCCGTCCGCCTCCCCCGCCGCCCGCCGCCCGAGCGGCCGCCTTGACGACCGCGCCGGCCTTCACGCCACGTGCCACGAGCGCCGGCGTGACCGCCGCGACGAGATGGACGCGGCCGTCGACGGCCGCGCCAAGCACGGTCACCGACTCCTCCCCCAGCTTTCCCTTGATGCGGTCGGCGACATCCATGAGCTGCTTCGCCCCGCCGGCGCCGGACACGATCTCGGCGACGACGTCGGCGCCCGCGATCTGCGTCGCGGCCGCTGCCAACGCGTCCGTGTCGACGACGGCGGCGCCGTTCGCCGACGCGCCGGCCTTGCTCGCCGCCTTCATGCGTTCGCGCAGCTCGCCGATGGCGTCGGGCAGCTGATCGACCTGCGTCTTCAGCAGCGCCGCAGCCTCATGTGCCTTCGCGTCGGTCGCGCGCAGCTCGGCGACCGCCGCCGGCCCGGTGATCGCCTCGATGCGCCGCACGTTGGCGGCGCTGGAGCTCTCGCTCTGCAGCTTGAAGACGCCGATCTCGGCGGTGCTGCGAACGTGCGTGCCACCGCACAGCTCGCGCGAGTACCCGCCGTCGCCGATCTGCACCATCCGCACCACGTCGCCGTACTTCTCCCCGAACAGCGCCATCGCGCCCAGCGCGCGCGCTTCGTCGAGCGTCGTCGTGATCGGCCGCACATGGTCGTTGCGCAGCACCCACTCGTTGACCCGGTCCTCGATCGCCCGCAGGTCCTCCGGCGAGATCCGCTCGCCGTGCGAGAAGTCGAAGCGCAGCTTGTCCGGCCCGACGTAGGAGCCGGCCTGGCGCACATGCGTGCCCAGGCGCTCGCGCAGGGCGGCATGCAGCAAATGCGTCGCGGTGTGGTTGGCGGCCGTCGCGCTGCGCGCCGCGCGATCGACGCGGGCGACGACGCGGTCGCCGGTGTCCAATGTCCCTTCGTCGATCTCGACGACGACGGCCTGGTCGTCGCCGACGCGTACGACGTCGACGACCCGTATCGCGCAGTTGCCGGTCTCGCACTCGATCGTCCCGCTGTCGGCAACCTGCCCGCCGCCCGTCGCGTAGAAGGGCGACTCGGCGAGCTTGACGAGTACGCGGTCACGCCCTCGACCTCCAGTAGTAGCTACCACGGCGACCGTCGTGTGCTGCACGAGGGTCTCGTAGCCGGTGAAATCCGTCTCGGCGCCCGCCTCGCGCGACAGCGCACGCGCCTGCTCGCGCACGCCACCGGTCGACGTCGCCTCGGCGCGGCCTCCCGCACGGGCGCGGGCGCGCTGCTCCTCCATGAGCGCGTCGAAGCCCGTCGTGTCGACCTCGAGGCCCTGCTCGAGCGCGAGCTCGCGCGTGACCTCGAACGGAAAGCCATAGGTGTCGTGGAGCCTGAAGGCGTCGATCGCCGGAATTGCATTCGTCTCGCGCGAGCGCTCGATGACCTCCTCGAGGAGCTTGGTGCCCTGCTCGAGCGTGCGGCCGAAGCCCTCCTCCTCGGAGTGCACCCAGCGCATGATCGGGTCGCGCTCGCGATGCAGCTCCGGGTACGCGCCGCCCATGATCTCGATGACCGTCTCGGCGAACCGCGGCAAGAAGCCCGGCTGCATGCCGATGCGGTTGCCCTGCTGGATCGCGCGGCGCATGATCCTCCGCAGGATGTAGCCGCGGTCCTCGTTGGAGGGCACGACGCCGTCGGCGATGAGGAAGGTCATCGCGCGCGAGTGATCGCTGAGGATCCGCAGCGCGCGCTCCTCGGGATCCTTCGACGCAAGCTCGCGCCCGAGCGCCATCAGCGGCGCGAAGGTGTCGGTTTCGAACACCGTGTCGACGCCCTGCTGAATGACGGCCATCCGCTCGAGCCCGAGACCCGTGTCGATGTTGTTCGCCGGCAGCGGCTCGAGGCTCTCGCTGCCGTCGGCGTGCGTCGAGAGGTCGTACTGCGTGAAGACGAGGTTCCAGTACTCCAGGAAGCGCTCGTTCTCACCGCCGGGCAGATCGGCCGCCTCGCCCCACTCTAGCCCGCGGTCGAGATAGAGCTCGCTGCACGGTCCGCAGGGTCCGCTCGTGCCCGCCTGCCAGAAGTTCTCCGAGCGCGGACACAGGATGATCCGCTCACGCGGCACGCCGACCGCGAGCCAGGCGGCGATCGCCTCCTGGTCGGGACCGATGCCGAGCTTCTCGTCGCCCTCGAAGACCGTGATCCAGATGCCGTCTGGATCGAAGCCGAAGCCGGTCTGCGACAGCTCCCACGCCCACTCGACCGCTTCCTCCTTGAAGTAGTCGCCGATCGAGAAGTTGCCGAGCATCTCGAAGAAGGTGAGATGGCGAGTGGTATTGCCGACGTTCTCGATGTCGGTTGTGCGAAAGCACTTCTGGACGGTCGCCAGGCGCGGGTGTGGCGGCTTCTCCTCGCCCTTGAAGTACGGCACGAGCGGGTGCATGCCGGCCGTTGTCAGCAGGACCGAGGCATCGTGTGAGGCGGGCACGAGCGACGCCGACGGCAGGCGCAGGTGGTCGTGCCCCTCGAAGAAACCCAGGAAGGTCTCGCGGATCTCGTCTGTCCCCTTGGGCGGGCGGGCCATCATCCAGCGATTGTGGCGCATCCGACGATCGCGTCCCCGCACAGGAAGACCGCGGTCTGCCCGGGAGCCGCGCCGTCGAACGGCTCGTCGAGGTGGATTCGATTCCCTTCCAGGCGGCAGCGCAGGGCGGGCGCGTGGTAGCGCAGGCGCACAGCGTCGGGCTCGGCCCCGTGCATACGCAGCCCGCGGACACGCACGCTGCTCGTCGCAAGCTGCTCGCGGGTGCCGACGACGACGGTGTTCGCGCGCGCATCGGTCGCGATGACGTAGAGCGGCTGCGTCGCGGCGACCCCGATGCCCTTGCGCTGGCCGACCGTGAAGCCGTGGTGGCCCTCGTGGCGGCCAAGCACCCGGCCGTCGCTGTCGACGATGTCACCCGGGCGGTCGGTGAGTCCACCGTGGCGGGCGAGGAACGTCGCGCGGCCGGTGCCGGCGAGAAAACAGAGGTCCTGGGACTCGGGCTTGCGCGCGACCTCGAGGCCGGCCTGCTCGGCGAGCCCCCGGACGTGCGCCTTGGTGTGCTCGCCGAGCGGAAACCGCAGGCGCGCGAGCGCGCCGCGGCCGAGCGCGGCGAGCATGTAGGTCTGATCCTTGTCGGCATCGACGGCGAGGCGCAGCAAGCCGTCGTCGGTGCGGCGCGCGTAGTGACCGGTCGTCACCGTAGCGGCGCCGAGCCGATCGGCGAAGTCGAGCATCGCGTCCAGGCGCACGTGCCCGTTGCAGCGCACACAGGGATTCGGGGTCAGTCCGTCCGCGTGCTCGCTCAGCCACGGGTCGACGACGCCCGCGCGAAACTCGTCGCGCAGGTCGAGCGTGAAGTGCGCCATGCCGAGGCTGTGCGCGAGGCGCCGTGCGCCGCGCACAGCGGCGGCCGAGCAGCACGAGCGCTCAGCGTCGTTGTCGACGTCGGCCCACAGCTCGAGCGTGACCGTCGCAACGTCGCTCGCATCGGTCAGCATCGCGGCGACCGCGCTGTCGACGCCGCCGGACAGCGCGACGAGCGTGCGCTCCACCGTAGGCGCAAGCGCCCCCTGCGCCCGAACCGCCGCGCCCAGCGCGCGATGCATCGCGTCGGAGGCGAGATCGGCGGCGTGTAGCTTGCCGGCGCTCAGGCCGCCGAGCTCTGCTGCGATCTGCGGCGAGCCGATTCGAGCCGCATCGAGCAGGCCGGCCCCCTCGACGAGCTCGACGGCGGCGCTGCCGGCGGCGAGCATCGATCCGCAGCCGGTGGCCTCGAAGCCCGCCTGCGTCACGCGCTCGCCGTCCGTCGTGAGCGAGAAGCGCACGAGGTCGCCACAAGCCGCGCCGCCCGCGGCGCCGTCGAAGGCGCCGACGACCGCTCGACCGCGGCCACGCGGGTGGGTCAGATGGTCCTGGAAGCGCTCGTCGGGCACGCATCCGAGTCTAGGTCGGGTCGCCACATGCCGATATGACCTTCATGGCGATGCCCCCGCCCGGCCCGGACGCGCTCGAGAACGCCGAGGACTACGCGCAGCTGGTCGATGCCTACGGGCAGGCCTCACGCGAGCTGAAGGAGCAACGCGATGAGGCCGCCAACCAGCAGGCGCTCAGCGCGGCCGTCCTCGCGACGTCGCACGACGCGTTCATCTCGATCGACGCCGAGGGGCGGATCACCGCGTGGAACGCTCGCGCCGAGGAGATGTTCGGTTGGCCGTCCGCGATCGCGCTGGGCCGCTCGCTGGCGCGCACGATCATCCCCCCGTCGCTTCGCGCGGCCCACAACAACGGCATCAAGCGCTTCCTCGCCAACGGCGACGGGCGCGTGTTCAACAGGCGCCTGGAGCTGACGGCCCTGCATCGTGACGGCACGGAGTTCCCGGTCGACATGACGATCACCCCGCTGAGGCTCGGGGGCACCTACAGCTTCAACGCCTTCATCAGCGACGCGACCGCCGCCCGCCGCGCCGCCCGCCACCGCGAGGCGCAGCACGGTGTCGTGCTCTCGCTGGCCGAGGCGGCGACCATCGAGTGCGCGCTGGCGGGTGCGCTGAAGGCGCTCGGAGCGGGGTTGCAGTGGGACGTCGCAACCTTCTGGTCGGCCGACCGCGACGGCGCCACCCTGCGCTGCCAGGGCATCTGGCACGGCGACGCTCCCGGGCTGCAGGAGTTCGCCGAGGCGACGCGCACGCTCGTGCTCGGCCCCGGCGACGGCGTGCCCGGCCGCGCCTGGGCCCAGGGCGCCGCGATCTGGATCGAGAACGTGCAGCGCGAGCGCGACCTGCCGCGCCGCAGCGCCGCCGCGCGCGCCGACCTGCTAACGGTTGTCTGCGTCCCGGTGCGCTGCGAGGGTCAGCTCGTCGGCGCGCTCGAACTCTTCACGACGCACTCGCGCCGGCGCGAGCGTGACCTGCTCGCGATGCTCGACGCCACCGCCTCGCAGCTCGGGCAGTTCGTCGAGCGCAAGCGGGCCGAGGACGAGAGCGACCGCCTGAAGAACGAGTTCTTCGCGCTCGTGTCGCACGAGCTGCGCACGCCGCTGACGTCGATCATCGGCTACGTCGAGCTGCTGCGCGAGGAGCCCGACCTCGCTCCCGATCTGCGCCACTTCGTCGACGTCATCGATCGCAACGCCGGGCGCCTGCAGCAGCTGCTCGGCGACGTGCTGTTCGTCACGCAGGTCGAGGCCGGGCGCTTCGACCTCATGGTCGCGCCCGTCGCCTTCAACGAGCTCATCAAGGCCGCGGTCGACCACGCCCTCCCACAGGCACAGCGTGGCGAGGTCACCGTACGAACGGCGATGGCGCCGGTTCCGCCGCTGCTCGCCGACCGCGACCGCCTGCATCAGCTGCTCGACCATCTCGTGTCCAACGCGCTGAAGTTCACTCCTTCCGGCGGCGAGGTTGACGTCATCCTCGAGCGCGACGGCGAGAACGGCGTCCTGCTGAGCGTGCGCGACACCGGGATCGGGATCGCCGAGGACGAGCAGGAGCGCCTCTTCGAGCGGTTCTTTCGCACCTCCGAGGCGACGGCCCTCGCGGTTGCCGGCGCCGGCCTCGGCCTGACGGTCTGCAAGGCAATCGTCGAGGCTCACGGTGGCCGCATCGACGTGGCGAGCCGGCCGAACGCGGGCACGACCGTTCGCGTGCACCTGCCGGCGCATCCGGTCGCGAGCAGCGACCCGGCCGCCGAGCAGCCCGTCGCGTCGTAGATCAGATCGGCTCGTGCTAGTGCTAGTGGATCCGGCCTTGCGGGCGGGTCCACTCGTAGCCGGGCGGCGGGCGCGATGTCAGCGCGCGCGGGATGACCGGCGCGGCCGGCGTCCACGCGACCGTGGGCGCCGGTGTGCGAACCGGTCCGGCGACCCATCCGTCGGCGGGCCCGAGCGAGGCGGCGACGGCCGCCATGAGCGCCGGGGCGACGAAGGGCTTGGTGAGGTAGGTGGCGCCGAGCTCGCGGCCGCGCGCGATGTCCTCGGGCAGGATGCGGGCGCTGAGGAAGATCGCAGGCAGGTTCTGAAGGCCCTCGCGCTCGCGCAGCTCGACGAGCAGCTCCAGACCACTCATGCCCGGCATGACGACGTCGAGGATCGCCAGAGCCGGGGCACCGTGCTCCTCCACGAGCGCCAGTGCGCTGGGCCCGTCGACGGCCACCAGCACCTGATGCCCGGCCTTGCGCAGGCGGAAGTCGACCAGGCCGCGAAGGTCTCCGTCATCGTCGACGACGAGGATGTTAGGCATGCCAGCGTCCGCCCTGGGGCCCGCGCTACCGGCGGCCGGCGAGAGCGTCGTTGACGGCTTGGCTGAGCTCGCCGCGCTCGGAGAGCCCGACGATCGCGCGGCTACGTCGCTTGCGGTCGATCACGAGCGTCGTCGGCGACTGGTTGACGGTGACGCCCTGCGTGATCGACTCGTACTGGCCGACGCGGCTGATCGGGATGACGTGGACGGCAACCTTGCCGCCGTGGCGGCTGAGTCCGCGGACAGCGCCGCGGGTGGCGACATCGTCGGAGCCCTTGGCGTTCCAGAAGAGCAGGACGACGACCTTGCCACGGCGGATGTCACGCACGACGGCGGCATCGCGCTTGTTGGCCGGCTCCGCGACAGGGGCGGCCGTCTTGGCGGACGGCGTCGCGGCGGGCGCGGCGGCGGTGGCCGGGGCGGCTGCGTTCGCGGTGCCGCCGGTGGCGGCCGCAAGCTTGGCGTTCGCGGCGTCCGACGCGGCGGAGGCATCCTTGGCCTTGGCGATCGCGGTTACCGGAGCGGCCGGCGTATCGGCGATCTCCGCGGTCTTCGGCCGCAGGGCGACAAGCCACAGCGCGGCGAGAATGATGGTGGCCGCAAGGGCGATGAGCATCGGGCGCGAAACCTGGTCCATGGCCCGGTAGTCGGCACGATCCAAGGCGGGCGCAAGCGTGTCCGGGTGGCGCTAGTACACGTGTCCGCCCGACTGCGAGCCGCAGACAGAGGCGCGCGACCCGGGGCGCGACAAAGCGGAGCATCCTCGACACGATCGGGGTAGAACACGGCGATGCCGACACCCGCCCCTGAACTCGACCTCGACGCGGTCCGCCGCACGCTCGAGGAGCACCGTGACCGCAACCGCGAGCGTGTGGCGGCGCTCGCCAGGCCGCCCGAGCTCGGCGCGGCTCAGGGCTTCGGCAAGCGAATCGGCGACGGGACGACCGAGGCGATCAGCCGCCTGACCGACATCGGCGTCGGCAGCTCGCTGGAGAGCTCGATCGGCCGTACGGAACGCGCGCTGGCCAAGCTCGACGAGGGCACGTATGGGATCTGCGACAGCTGCGGCGAGCCGATCGCGCCCGGGCGGCTCGAGGCGATGCCCGACGTCGCGCTGTGCCTGGCCTGCGCTGCCGCCGAGCGCCGCGACCGCCGCCCGCGGCGGCGCTGACGCCTGCGCGTTCGTCTTGTGACGGGCGGCCGATGCCGCATGCGTGGTGGCGCCTACACCTTAATGCCCAGGCGCCGCGGTCGAGTGCAGACCGAGCTCACGCAGCTGCTTGGCGTCGACGGGCGCCGGAGCGCCGGTCAGCGGGTCCGAGCCGCCGGCGGTCTTCGGGAAGGCGATGACGTCGCGGATCGACTCGCGGCCGGCGAGCAGCGTCACGATGCGATCGATGCCGTAGGCGATGCCGCCGTGCGGCGGGGCGCCGAAGCACAGCGCGTCGAGCAGGAAGCCGAAGCGCTGCTGAGCCTCCTCCTCGTCCATGCCGATCGCGGCGAAGACCATCCGCTGGACAGCGGGGTCGTGGATGCGGATCGAGCCGCCGCCCAGCTCCCAGCCGTCGACGACGAGGTCGTACGCACGCGAGCGCCACGCGCCGGGACCGTCGGTCGCCGCAAGATCAGCTGCCGCGTTGCCGGTAGGCGCGGTCGGCGCGGTGAACGGGTGGTGCAGCGCGTCCCAGCGATCCTCGTCCTCGTTGTAGTCGAACATCGGGAAGTCGACGACCCATAGGACATCGTGAACGCCCTCGGCCACGAGCTGCCAGCGTCTGGCGAGCTCCAGGCGCAGCACGCCGAGCGCGTTCGCCGCCACCGGCGCCTTGTCGGCGACCGCGAGCAGCAGGTCGCCGGGCTGGGCGCCGAGTGCGGCCGTCACGGCGGCGATCTCGTCCGCCGACAGGAACTTCGCGATCGGCGAGCGCCATGTCCCGTCCTCCTGCACGAACGCCCACACCAGGCCGCCGGCGCCCGCGCGCTTGGCGACCTCGGTCAGCTCGTCGAGCTCCTTGCGCGCCACCTCACGCGTGCCGGTGTTGATCGCGCGGACCACACCGGGTGGGTGGGACCGATTCAGGACCGAGGCGAAGACCTTGAACTCCGAGCCGCTCAGGTGCTCGCTGACATCCGATATCTCCAGGCCGAAGCGGCGGTCGGGGCGGTCCGAGCCGAAGCGCAGCATCGCCTCGTCGTAGGGCATGCGCTCGTACGGCGGCGGCGGGACGTCAAGGCCGCCGAGGTCGAAGACCTTCGCCATGAGCCGCTCGTTGACGTCGAGGACGTCGTCCTCCTCGACGAACGACATCTCGAGGTCGAGCTGGGTGAACTCCGGCTGGCGGTCGGCGCGCAGATCCTCGTCGCGAAAGCAACGCGCGATCTGGAAGTAGCGTTCGTAGCCGGCGACCATCAGCAGCTGCTTGAAGAGCTGCGGCGACTGCGGCAGCGCGTAGAAGTTGCCGGGCGACAGCCGCGACGGGACGAGGAAGTCGCGTGCGCCCTCAGGCGTCGACCTGGTCAGGATCGGCGTCTCCACCTCGAGAAAGTCCTCGTCGGAGAGCGTCTCGCGGATCGTGCGCACGATCTCGTGGCGCAGCACGAGCGCGTCGACCATGTAGCGCCGGCGCAGGTCCAGCGTGCGGTTGCGCAGGCGCGTCATCTCGTCGAGGTCGGCGTCGGTGTCGATCGGGAACGGCGGCGTCGCGGACTCGGCGAGCACCGTCATCTCCTTGACCTGGATCTCGATCTCGCCGGTCGCGAGTTCGGGGTTGACGTTGCCCTCCTCGCGCCGCACCACGTCACCGGCGACGCTGATGACGTACTCGCCGCGCAGCCTCTCCGCGGCCGCGAACAACTCGGCGCCGTTCTCCGGATGAACGACGAGCTGCACGATCCCGGCGCGGTCGCGCAGGTCGATGAAGATCAGGCCGCCGTGGTCGCGGCGGTTGTTGACCCAGCCCGAGACGCGCGCGTCGGTTCCTGCATCGTCGGCGCTCAGGTCGCCCGCCCAGTGGTCGCGGTACGGGTTGGCGCGCGGCGGCTGCCTCACCGCATGCCCCGTGAGCGCAGGATCCGCGCGACGACGGCGGTCGTGTCGACCTCGTGCTGCTCGCCGGCCTGCATGTCCCTGAGCATCGTCTTGGCGTCCTCCACGATCGCAACGTAGCGTGCGCCGAGCCGATCGGCGTGCTTGAGCTGCCCCTTGCGCGAGCGTCCGGCGAGCTCGACCTGCGCGTTCAGGCGCGCGCGCCGGGCCTCGTCCACGATGGCAAACGCCGCCCCGCGCCCCGCGTCGGAGTCGAACCCGACGTACAGCTCGACCGGTGGCGGAGCAACCGGCAGCCCGTCGGACGCGAGCAACATCCGCTCGATCCCGGCCGCGAAACCGCAGCCCGGCGTCGGCGGCCCGCCGAGCATCTCGACGAGCCCGTCGTAGCGCCCGCCGCCCGCAACGCCGCTCTGCGCAGAGAGCTTCTCGGATTGGAACTCGAAGACCGTGCGGGTGTAGTAGTCCAGGCCGCGCACGAGCGTCGGGTCGACCTCATAGGTCACGTCAGCGCGGTCCAGCAGCTCGCGGACGGTCGCGAAATGCTCGCCGTCGTCGGCGTCGAGGTGGTCCAGCAGCAGCGGCGCGCCGGCCATCACCGCGCGCGTACCGGGGTGATCTGAGTCAAATGCGCGCAGCGGGTTGAGGTCGATGCGACTGCTGACGTCCTCGGAGAGCTGGTCGGCGTTCTCACGCAGGTAGCCCTGCAGCTGCTCGCGATAGTTCTCGCGCGCGGCGAGCGTCCCCAGGCTGCCGATCCGCAGCCGCAAGCCACCGACCCCGAGCTCGGCGAGCAGCGTCGCCAGCAGCGCGATGATCTCGGCGTCGACGGCGGGGTCGTCCGAGCCGAGCACCTCGGCGCCGATCTGCCAGAACTGGCGAAAGCGGCCCTGCTGAGGCTTCTCGGAGCGAAAGAAGCTCGACAGGTACCACAGCTTCACCGGCTGGGCGAGCTTGTGCATGCCGTGCTCGACGTAGGCGCGACAGACCGGAGCCGTGCCTTCCGGGCGCAGCGTCACGGAGCGCCCACCGCCGTCGTCGAAGGTGTACATCTCCTTCTGGACGATGTCCGTCGAGGCGCCGACGCCGCGGGCGAAGACCTCGGTCTGCTCGAACGTCGGGGTCTCGATGCGCCGGTAGCCCGCGCCCTCGAGGATCCGTCGCGCGGTCGCCTCGAGCGCCGCGCGCGCGTCGGCGTCCTGTGGCAGCACGTCGTACGTGCCGCGCGGAACCTGCAGCTTCTCGGGCATCAGTGGTCCGTCTTGGGACTGGCGGCTTGCAATGGTGGTCGTCGGCGCCGATCCAGCAAGACCCGATCCCGCCCGCCCAGGAAGGTGTGCCTCTGGCACATCGACGACCGAAAACGCCGCTGGGCGGTGATCGACGGCCGCCAGTGCAGGCCGGCAGTTCCGAAACGGGCCACTTACCAGTTCGCGGGCTGGGTGAGGAAGGGGTTCGTCGCGCGTTCGCGGCCGAGCGTCGTGATGCCCATATGGCCGGGATACACGACGGTGTCGTCGTCGAAGCGCTCGAGCAGGGCGGCGATCGAGCGCATCAGCGTCGGTCCGTCGCCGCCGGGCAGGTCGATCCGGCCGACGGAGCCCTGGAACAGCACGTCGCCGGACAACAGCGCGCTCTCGCCGCGAACCGCGTAGGTCACGTGGCCGGGGCTGTGACCCGGCGTGAAGATGACGTCGAACTGCAGGCCGGCAAGCTCGAGCGTCTCGCCACCGGCGACCGTGTGCTCGGGATCCCATGACTCGTAGGGCCCGAAACCGGGCCATGGGACGAAGGCCATCACGTCCTGCAGCACCGGCACCTCGAGCTGCGGGCAGTAGACCGGCGCGCCGGTCGCACGGGCGATCGGGGCGACCGCGCCGACATGGTCGAAGTGCGTGTGGGTGAGCAGGATCGCGTCGAGCGTGACGCCGGCGTCCTCGATCGCCTGCAGCAGCCGCGGCGCCTCCTCACCCGGATCGACGAGGACCGCGCGCTTGCTGCCCTCCTGCCGAACGAGAAAGCAGTTCTCCTGCACCATGCCGACGGTGAACATCCCGACGTCCAGAGCCATTACTTGGCCTTCGGGGGCTTGGACGACTTCGCCGCCTCCTGCTTGACGCGGCGGCGATAGATGAAGAGGTCGGTGTAGTACCCGAGCGGAATGTAGAAGAGAAAGACGAACGCCGTCAGCGAGATCGCCTGTGGGATCTCGGTCCCGAAGGCGAGCACGAGCAGCGCGCCGAAGACGAGCGCGGCCAGCGCCGCACGCTTGGCGGCGGAGTTCCAGGACGGCTCGCGCATCATCCGGTCGCGGCGCGCCTTTGCGGCGAGCTCCTTCGAGGAGAGCTTGCGCTCCGCGGCGCTCGGCGGCCGGCCGGTGCGCCCCCGCGCCTCGACGACCCCAGCGGCGTTGCCCCGATGCTTGCTGCGCCGCTTCTTCTTCGTCTGTGCCATCGAGGACCTACCTTAGCCCGGATCTCACCGAAGATCGTGGATGCCTCGGCGTTGTGCGTCGAGCCAGCGTGGATCGGCCGAACAGTCGCAGGGCGGTCCTTCGTTGTGAGGCCGATCCGCGCTGGCGAAGGCTCACGGCGGCGAGGCGCCGCGAGCTTCGGTGGATCCGGGCTCTAGAGCGTCCTCGACGCTGCGGCGGTTGCGTACCACGACGTCGCCCGGAAAGCCCTCGAACGCCGCCGCCGGCGCGAGACCGACGAGCTCGCACGCCGCGACCTCTGCGTGGCGCGCGACCGCTGCGACGACCGTCGCGAGCGGCAGGGCGAGATGGTCCTCAACGTTCATCGAGACCTGCGCGACCCCGGCTCGCGCGGGCAGATCGAGACCGATCGCGCGCACGCCGGCGAGCCCCTCCTCGCCGCCGTCGCGGATCAGCGCCGCGATCATCCGCGCGTCCTCGACCGTGGCGGGCGCCGCGAGCTCGACGTTGAACGCGACGAGCGGCGCGCGCGCCCCGACAAGCACCGCGCCCGCGGCCGGGTCGACGGCGGCGGGGCCGAAATCCGGCCGCAGGTCACCGACGGCGACGCGCTCGGTCAGAGCGCTGAGCCCGCCGCGCCGGATCTCGTGGCGCGTGCGCCCCCCGGCGAGCTCGCCGTAGAGGAAGACGGGCAGACCGGCACGGCCGAGCTCCTCCCCGGCGACGAGCGCCGCCGCGCAGGCGGCGCCGCGCCGGGCGTCGTCGAGAAAGACGATCGGGGCGACGTCGATCGCGCCGACATGCGGGTGGCTGCCGCGCTCCTCGCGAAGGTCGATGTGCTCGCGGGACGCCCGTGCCCCGGCGACGAGCGCTGCGACGAGCTGCTCGGTATTGCCCGCGAGCGTGTAGACGGTGCGGTGGTGGTCCGGATCGGAGTGGACGTCCAGCAGCCGCGCCCCTGCCCCGCCGAACGCCGCCCCGATCGCCGCGATCGCCCGCTCGTCGCGCCCCTCGGAGACGTTGGGGATCGTCAGCAGGGTGTCGTCGGCGCCGTCCATCTGGCCGCGCACCTTGCCACACGCGCGACACGCGTGAGCGGGTGTTCGAGGGGGGCTTCCGCTACAGCAGCCAGCGTCCGCCGTCGAGCACCTGCGTCGTGCCGATCCACAGGCTCGGCTCGAAGACGACGACGTCGAGGTGCACGGGCACAGTGACGGTGCCGCCGATCCCCGCGCTCGCGCCGAACGCGATATGCGTCGTGCCGAGGATCTTCTCGTCCTCGAGGATGTTGCCGGTGACGGTCGCGCGATCGTTCGTGCCGACGCCGATCTCGGCGAGGTTGCGCCCGAGCGGACCGTGGGCGTCGAGCGCGTCGAGGAAGCGCTGCGCAGCCTCGCCGGCGCCGTCGGCTCCGACCAGGGCGCCCTCACGCACGGTCAGCATCACGGGCTCGCCGGTGAGACCGACGTCGGCGAGTGCGGAGGTCGCGATCGTGCCCTCACCGCCCGCGGGTGACGCGAAGCCCTCGCCGCAGGGCAGGTTGCCGAAGGCGCCGGCGGCACCGAGGTCACCCTCGTCGGAGATGCCGCTGCGACCACGCAGGTCCAGCCGCAGGTCGGTTCCGCGCGGGCACGTCAGATGGGTGTCGCCGGCGTCGGTCAGCAGCCCCGCGACCGCACGGCAGCGCGCGGCGAGCACGTCGAAGTCCGTACTCATGAGCCGGGCGAGCATGTCGGCCGTGACCCCCGGCAGCGTGGCGCCGCGACGACCGAGCTCGCACGCGCGCCTGCGCGCGCTCGTATGCGACAGCGACGGCAGGCACGGCGCGATGAAGACGTCCGCGGCGGCAAACGCCGCAGCCACCGGCGCGGGTGGCTCCGTGCCGCGGCTGGGATTGGGCGGCAGGATCGTCAGGACGCCATCACCGCCCGCGCAACAGGCCGCGGCCAGCAGCGCTTCGCCGATCGCGACGCTGTCGGGATCGGCGACGACCAGCACCGTCTCGCCCTGCCGCACGCGCAGGCAGCGCTCGACGACGGTCGCGACGGCCTGGTCGAGCTCGCTCATCGCGCGGCGAGGGCCGTCGCCGGTCACCGTCAGCGGGAGATGACCCTGACCGCGACGCGGCCCGCGCCGACGGTCCGCGTGAGCTGCGCGCCGGCGGTGACGATGCAGCTCTCGGCGGCCCTCATCGGCAGCGGCACCTCGCGCGTGTTCGGCGGCTTCGTGCGGTAGGAACCGCGGCCGATCTCGACGCGGCGGTTCCTGAAGCAGCCGAGCTGGTAGTTGACGGTCACGGTCTGCTTGGGTGCGGCGCTCACCCTGATCGCGATGCGCGTCGGCGTCTTGATCGTGCCGCGCGCCTGCGCCACGGCGAGACGACCCTCACGGCGCGCCTCGTCGAGGACGCCGGTGCCCCTCACCACCGGTGCCCGCTTGGGCGCGGCGCGCTTGCTGCCGGGAAACGATGAAACATCGCCGACGCCGACGCCGACTGCGGCGGCCGGGCCATCCGA
The DNA here is from genome assembly GCA_035536715.1 of Solirubrobacteraceae bacterium. Classification (GTDB taxonomy): domain Bacteria; phylum Actinomycetota; class Thermoleophilia; order Solirubrobacterales; family Solirubrobacteraceae; genus CADCVQ01. The sequence goes on along the minus strand of DATLNO010000200.1, from coordinate 1,256 downwards.
TGCGTCGTCGCCGCCGCCGGTGGCGAAGATCGAGATGCCGGCGATGATCAACACGGCGACCAGTACCGCGACGATGAGGTACAGCGGCTTGATCGATGTGATCTTCCGCGGCTTGATCGATGTGAGCTTCCGCGGCTTGATCGATGTGATCTTCCCGGCGAACTTCTGCACGCAGTTCCTTCCGTCATGTCAGGGATGGCGGCGCAAACGCGCACCTTACGGCCAAGCGCCCGAGCGCGTGCACACACCCGCCATCCCGGTAATTCGAAACCGAGCGCCCGGCTAGACTTCGCGACCCCGCCGGAGTAGCTCAGTCGGTTAGAGCAGCGGAATCATAATCCGCGTGTCGGGGGTTCGAGTCCCTCCTCCGGCATCAGGAAAGCCCTGCTATTGCGAGGTTTTCGTGTTTCTGGCTTGTGTCGGTTCTTCAATTGTGTCCCGAATATGTCCCGGGATCAGTCTAGAATCGGCGCATGAGAGCGGTCGGAGAGCACGCGATATCGGGTCATGTCTTCCGCGTGGAGGGCAAGCGCCGGCCGGTCTGGCGAGCCAAGTACCGGCTGCCCGACGGGCGCCAGGTGCAGCGCACGATTGGTCCTGCGTGGACCTCGCGCGGCCGGCCGGCGGCGGGCTACTTCACGAAGCGCACGGCCGAGGCGTGGCTCTCGTCCGTGCTCTCGGCGGCGCGTGCGGGAACGCTGCCGGGGATGGTGCGGACGGGTGTAACGTTCGCCGAGGCATGCGAGGAGTACCTGCGCTGGCTCGAGCAGGACCGCGATCGCAAGCCGTCGACGGTGCGCGACTACGGATCGGTCGTCCGTGCGCACCTGCTGCCGGCGTTCGGCTCGCGTCCGATCGAGGACATCAGCGACGACGACATCGAACGCTGGAAGGTCGGCCTGGGCGTCGACAGCGGCATGTCGAACGCCACGAAGCTGAAGATCCTGACGATCCTCAGCGGCGTCTTCGAGCGCGCGCGCAAGGTCCACAAGCTGCCACGCAACCCGATGGCGGCGGTCGAGAAGCCGATCCAGCGCGCGCGCGGCGACATCGACGTGTTCAGCGTCGAGGAGGTCATGGCGCTCGTGCGTGCCGCAGCCGACAAGCAGGACGCAGCGATCTACCTGACGGCTGCGCTGACCGGACTGCGCCGCGGCGAGCTCGTCGCGCTGCGCTGGCGCGACGTCGACGTCGCCGGTCAGTCGATCCGCGTGCGCGCGAGCTACACCGAGGGGGGCCTGACGACGCCGAAGTCC